>CAJXMD010000003.1 GCA_913056165.1 uncultured Halieaceae bacterium | reverse complement strand
CTTGATTAGTTTTTGTAGTTCCTGTGTTTGTGCACCAGCACCCGCAGAACCCGGCATCGACTCGACATGCAGGGTCACCTCGTCCATGTTCCCGGCCCGGGAGAGCTCAATCTGATAATGCGGCGAGAGTGCTGTTTGTTGCAGAAGCATTTCTTCGATCTGCGAGGGAAAAACGTTCACACCGCGGATGATCAGCATGTCATCCGAGCGCCCCGTGATCTTGGCCATTCTTCGCATTACACACTGACTTCCCGACAATAGCGTTGTGAGGTCTCTCGTTCGATATCGAATGATCGGGAAAGCCTCTTTCGTCAGACTGGTGAACACAAGCTCACCCTCCTCTCCATCGGGCAGCACCTCACCTGAATCGGGATCGATAATCTCGGGGTAAAAATGATCCTCCCAGATAGTGGGCCCGTCTTTGGTATCAACAAATTCCTGTGCTACCCCGGGGCCCATCACCTCGGAAAGGCCGTAGATATCGGTAGCATCAATGTCCAAGCGCGACTCGATGGCCTTGCGCATCGCATCGGTCCATGGCTCCGCACCGAAGATGCCTAGACGCAGTTTCAGCCCTGAAGGATCCATGCCCTGCCGCTCTATTTCATCGGCGATATTAAGCATGTAAGAAGGCGTCACCATGATGATGTCCGACTCGAAATCTCGAAGTAGCTGTACCTGCTTTTCGGTTTGCCCACCCGACATAGGGATAACGGTGCACCCCAGCTTCTCGGCGCCGTAATGGGCACCCAGACCTCCGGTGAACAAACCATAGCCATAGGCCACCTGAACCCGGTCACCCGGTCGCCCACCCGCTGCTTCGATAGAGCGGGCTACACAGGTCGCCCAATGATCGATGTCGCCTTGGGTATAGCCAACAACCGTTGGCTTGCCGGTCGTGCCACTGGAGGCGTGGACTCTAACAACCTGATCCATGGGGACGCTGAAAAGACCGAAGGGATAGTGCTCCCTCAGATCGTCTTTTACGGTGAACGGAAATTTTGAAAGGTCCGAGAGATCGGTTAGGTCTTCAGGGGAAACCCCTGCGGCATCGAATTTGGCTCTGTACACCGGTGAATTCGCATACACATGGGCCAACGTCTGCCGCAATCTCTCAAACTGCAGCGACGCCAGCGCATCGGCGGAGAGCTGTTGCACCGCTTGGAGAGAAGATAGGCTCGAGGCTATCGCCACAGGCACTCCCTTATTATCGATCTTGTGTGCGCAAAGTAATACACTATCCTAAGCATTTTCAACTTTTTTGTATCAAAAGCATGTTGGCGAGATTTTTTCTGAGGTAGAGTTTTGAAATGAGCTTCCAGCGTTCCCTCGACTCTGTTCTGGCCGACTTCAAGGCTCGACAACCCATACGGGCCAAATCCCTGATCATCACTCTCTTCGGCGATGTCGTCTCCCAGCACGGCAAGGAAATATGGCTCGGTAGCCTCATTCACGCTCTGGACGAACTCGGCGTGAACGATCGTCTGGTGCGCACCTCGGTTTTTCGTCTGGTGAAGGAGGGTTGGTTGGACGTAGAGCGTGAGGGGCGTCGGAGTTTTTATCAGCTGACCTCGTCTGGAGGACAGGAATATCAACGTGCGGCTCAGCGCATTTATGCCTCTCAAGGCGATGACTGGCGCGGTCGCTGGCAGATCCTCCTGCCCGTCAACGTTCCCGATGAGCAAAAGGAAAACTTTAAACGCAGTCTGAATTGGTTGGGATTTCGCGCCATCAGTTCAGGAACCTTCGCCCGACCAGGAGGTGATGCAACCTCAATACGTGATGTGCTCGACGAATTTGATTTGAGAGATGGCGTTATCGTGATGGATGCAGAAACAAATGCAATCACCACCAAGCAGGATCTGAAAGGAACGGTGAATCACTACTGGGATCTTGACCAATTAGCGCTCCGCTACAGCGGCTTTCTTGGGCAGTTCAAGCCTTTGCTTCACGCTCTTGAGAAAGGGCGCAAACCCTCAGCGAAAAGCGCATTTCACGCTCGTGTTCTACTGATCCATGAATATCGCCGCATTCTACTGAGAGATACCTCTTTGCCCGATGATCTTTTACCGCCCCAGTGGCCGGGGACCGCCGCAAGAGCGATGGTGAGTCGGATTTATTACTACCTTCGGAAGCCCAGCCTTGAGTTTATTCAGACAGAGCTAACGAGCCGCCAGGGAACGTTACCCAGAGCGAAGAAGACTTTTTTTGAGCGCTTTGAATAACATTCAGGCGTTGAACGTCCAATCAGCCAGCCCCACTAGATGATTCCCGCCAGACAGCTAACTCCATCTATTGCTAACAAGCTGCGTTGTTAGGTCCTCAGGGGCGCCTGGGTCATTTTCTACCGTATTGGACAATACGCCGATGGGACCGCACCTCACCTCTACCCGATCACCCGGCGTGAGATATTTGGGTGGATCAAAGCGGGCGCCCGCACCGTTTGGAGTCCCTGTCGAAATAATGTCCCCGGGCTGTAACGTATAAAAAATCGATAGGTAACTGATCAGGTAATCGAAAGGGAACATCAGATTGGCAGTCGTATCGCTTTGCCTTAACTCCCCGTTCACGTGGGTTTGCAGAGTTAAGTCACGGAAATCACCTACGTCCTCAGGACTCACCATCCAGGGGCCAACACTACCGATCCGCGAAAAGTTCTTCCCCTGGGTCACGTTAAATTTTGCGTGTCGAACCCAATCGCGAATGGTGCCCTCATTCATGAGTGTGTAGCCCGACACATAGCTCATCGCCTCCTCCTGCAGAATACGATGGCCCTTGCGGCCAATGACGAGCGCAATCTCGCCCTCGTAGTCCAACTGCTCGCTCTCAGGAGGCCGCCAAAGAGGCTGTCCACTGCCGGTGAAGGATTCTTGTGCCCGCATGAACAAACTTGGCCACTCAGGGTCGGGTGTGTTGTCTTTGTACTCCGCATTACGATTGGCGTAGTTAACGCCGATGCAGATTATTTTTGATCCGCACACTACCGGGGGTGCCAGCTCCACCTCCTCAAGTGCGAGATCAGGGTCATACTTGTCTTGAAGCTCTTCTAGCGCATTCCAGGATAGACCAGTTGTGAGGAGCTGCAGCACTGATCCGCCCAGTCTCGCACCCAAATTAACGACACCGTCATCAGTAACCACGCCCCAGGTCGGCTCACCATCGATTGAAAAACTTGCCAACTTCACTGACATAACTAAATCACCGGATTCTTGATGACTTGGGGCGCGATCGGATACGTCTCTCGTTCTTTAGCAATATGGTCAAACCAGATCCGCCGAAAATGTGCCAAGGCGTTGTCACTGGCTAGACCCCGTGGTTGAAAATCAGAAGTCTGTTCCAGTAAACGCTGCTGGGCCTCAATGATCACTTTGTCCTCAAAGAATCCCTGAAACATGGCCTCGCGCAAGGTCTCGCCCACGTCATCCTCGCCCATGCGGAAATTACGCAGGTACTCCCAAAAAAAGTGCGTGGTATTTCGAGTTTCCGGTGTCATGTACTGACAATTGCGAAATTCTAGAAGCTCTCCGCCTTCCTCGGCGCTATCCCAGCCTACTGCGCCAAACTGCGTGTCCATCAAAAAAATGCCTGGCGTGTACATGCGCACAAAATTGCGCCTATCGACAATCGTATCCTCGGCCCAGGGCGTAATCTTTTGAAGATACGGCGGTTGTTTAGACTCCCGATGCCAGCGCTCGAACTCGAACCCATTGTCGAGCTTGTCCACCTGCTGCGCTGACTCTGTGGCGTAATCCTCGGAACCACCCAGAGTGTTGGTGTGCACGAAGGCCAGGTGAGAAAAATCGGCAAGGTTGTCGACGATCAACATCCAGTTGGCGTCGTAGTGCAGGTAGCAGCGGTTAGGCAAGCCGCACCAGCTTGGATCCTCCAGGGGCTCAAAATGGGGAATATCCTCAGGGTCAGCCTTGTCCGGGTCACCCATCCAAATCCAAAGCATCCCGCCACGATCGACGATCGGATAGCTGTGCACACGGTGGTTGGCACTGATCTGTGCCTGGCCTGGTATCTCAACGCAAATGCCGTCGGCGTTGTACTTCATGCCGTGGTACATGCATCGAAGGCAATCACCCTCTATTCGACCCATGGACAGTGGCGCCGAGCGATGACAGCAGCGGTCGTCAAGGGCTACGTAATCGCCGCTGCCAGTCTTAAAAATAACGATCGGCTTTTCCAAAAAGGTTCTGGCAAAAGGGGTACCGTTTTCAATTTCACTGGTCCACGCTGCCGCGTACCAACAGTTGTAGAGAAACCACTCGTCCGCACTTCTCACCCGATAATCCTCCAAATGATCTATATTCCTGCCGCCCCGAATTGTAGTGCCTCCATCGGGCTTGCAGGGGTCGCAATGACTCACCGACCGTGACAGAGGTAGCATTACGGGGGACACTCTCGCAGAGCGGCATCGCTCGTCTTACTCTTGGCGGGGCTTTTGTCTGAAAGAAGACCGCGCCGCCGCCTGTATCCCCAGTTTATTTTTACTTGCTGCACCGTTGGCGCATATTAGGTAACATGTTACCTTTTGACAAGGGTAGAACATCGCCCCCCATTCTTGGAGGAAAACATGGGTGCATCGGAGAGTGCAGCAAACCGGGCAAAAGCTGCTGAGTTGCTAAAACGCTTTAAAGATCAGCCGGCAGGCCACTACATAAACGGTAATTGGCTATCGACTGATGGGCAAGAAACCTTTGACAATTTGGAGCCAGCCGGCAATACCTCACTTGGAGCCGTTGTGAGTGGCACTGTTCAGGACATGGACGCTGCTTGTGAGGCAGCTGCCAGTGCCTTTGAAGAGTGGTCGGCATTTTCAGGCCAAGCCCGCAAAAAGATGCTACACCACTTCGCCGACCTTATTGAAAAGCGGGCCGAGGAAATTGCGCTGGTGGAATCGTCGGATTGTGGTCAGGCGATCCGCTTCATGAAGCAAGCTGCCATAAGGGGTGCCGCCAATTTTCGGTTTTTCGCTGACAAGGCGCCCGAAGCTCAGAACGGTCTCTCCCTGTTTCAACCAGAGCACACGAACTACACCCTGAGAAAACCGATTGGTCCAGTCGGCATTATCACCCCATGGAATACGCCCTTCATGCTGGCTACCTGGAAGATTGCACCCGCTCTCGCTGCTGGCTGCACGATTGTGCACAAACCCGCTGAGCTAAGCCCCCTATCGGCGACGCTGCTCGCGGAGATCAGTGAGGAGGCCGGCTTTCCTGCAGGGGTGTGGAATATGGTGCACGGGTTTGGAGAAATCGTTGGCAAAAGACTGAGCGAGCATCCAGCCATCAAAGCCGTTGCACTAGTCGGCGAGACGTCAACGGGTAGTCATATTATTTCTCAAGGTGCCGCCACCTTGAAACGAGTGCACCTTGAATTGGGTGGTAAAAACCCGGTCATTGTTTTTGACGACGCCAATTTTGATCGGGCGCTCGATGCCGTTGTATTCATGATTTACAGCCTGAACGGACAACGCTGCACATCGAGTTCGCGCCTTCTCATTCAAAACTCGATCAAGGAAAAGTTTATCTCGGCACTCATTGAGCGAATAGGTAAGTTGAAAGTGGGCGATCCACTGGATCCCGAGACCGAGGTGGGCCCACTCATTCATCGAACACATGTCGAGAAGGTGATGGGCTACATGTCGCTGGCGTCCGAGGCAGGTGCAACAATCGCCGCCGGGGGTTACCGACCCGAGGCATTGGCGGCGGGCAATTACGTCGCCCCGACGCTCTTTACCGATGCGGATAATGAGATGCGGATTTCTCAAGAAGAGATTTTCGGCCCGGTGCTTACCGCCATTGGCTTCGATACTGAGGAGGAAGCGATCTCTGCGGCCAATGATGTTCCCTATGGTCTGGCCGCCTATATTTGGACCGCTGATGTAGGCCGCTCAATGCGGATGGCCCAGCGGGTAGAAGCAGGTATGCTGTGGGTCAACTCAGAGAACAATCGGAATTTGCCCTCCCCCTTCGGAGGCATGAAAATGAGCGGCATCGGTCGGGATGGCGGGGACTACAGTTTTGATTTCTACATGGAGACAAAAAATGTCTGTATCGCCCATGACAGTCACAAAGTGCCCTCACTGGGCGTTTGATTCCTGAGGAGCATACCCCATGGGCCAGCTGTCTTTTGCCGCCAAAATCACCCACGTGCCGTCCATGTATCTATCGGAGCTAGACGGACCTCACAAGGGATGTCGACAAGCCGCCATTGATGGTCACCACGAAATATCCCGTCGGTGCCGCGCTCTCGGCGTGGATACCATCATCGTCTTCGATACTCACTGGTTGGTGAACTCCGGCTATCACATTAACAATGCCAAGCACTTCAAGGGCGTATATACCAGTAACGAACTGCCCCACTTCATCAAGAACATGCCCTATGAGTATGACGGCAACCCCGAACTCGGCGAGATGATCGCTCAAGAGTGTGTCAGTCACGAGGTGAACGCGCGAGCCCACCCCGATACGACCCTCGCCCTCGAATACGGAACCCTTGTGCCCATGCGATACATGAATGAAGACAGGCACTTCAAGGTAATATCCATTTCCGCCATGTGCCAGGTTCATGATCTAGGCGATAGTGGTCGACTCGGAACGGCCCTGCGCTCAGTCATCGAGCGCGACTACGAGGGCAACGTGGCGATCCTGGCTTCAGGCTCCTTGTCTCACCGGTTTGCGCAAAACGGTGTATCCGAACACTACCTCCACAAAGTTTGGTCGCCAATGCTCGAACACATGGACCGCGAAGTGGTTCGCATGTGGGAGCAGGGAGAATGGCAGGAGTTCATTGCCATGCTGCCGGAGTATGCCGACAAGTGTCACGGGGAGGGATTCATGCACGACACCGCCATGCTGCTGGGCGCGCTGGGCTGGGATGACTACAGGAAAAAGGTTGAAGTCATCACGCCCTATTTTGGCAGCTCGGGAACCGGACAAATCAACGCCGTGTTCCCGGTCTAAGGGGTCGGTATTTTTTCATGCCTCACCTTATCCTCGAATACGCGAACAATCTTGATGACAGTGAGCTGAATGTTCCTGATTTACTGGAATTGCTAACGCGCACTGCAATAGAAACCGGCATCTTTCCCGAGGCGGGGCTGAGAGCGAGAGCTTACCGAGCGAACCACCAACGGGTGGCAAGCGGCGATTCGGATCTGGCTTTTATTCATCTTTCGATGAACGTGGGTAAAGGGCGCGAGCTCAGCATCAGGCAACAGGCCGGAGAAACGCTTTTTGACGCACTGAAAGCATACCTTGCGCCCCTGATGACGCGCCGATCAATCTCCCTGTCATTTGAGATGCGTGAAATCGACGACGTAAAATTCAATTACCGGAACTTCTAGGCCCTATGCTCAACGACGAAGCTATTACCGAAGCGGCAAACGCGCTCTACGATGCTGAGCGTAACTGCTGCCAGATAAAACCTTTAACGCTTAGCTATCCAGAAATGACGATGGAGGACGCTTATGCGGTTCAGCGTGCATGGGTCGATCGAAAAATAGCCGCCGGTGATCGCATTACAGGCTACAAAATTGGCCTGACCTCCAGGGCCATGCAGCAGGCGATGAATATCACGACACCAGACTTCGGCATATTGCTTGAAAGCATGGCCTTTGAGACGGGCTGTCAGATTGAAACCGGCCTGTTCTGTGATCCGCGAATTGAAGTAGAGCTTGGCTTCGTTTTGAAAAAGCCGCTATATGGAACCGATGTGACCGTCGATGAAGTCATCGACGCCACCGATTATGTGGTGCCGGCCTTGGAGCTAATCGCCGCACGAAGCTTCCGGACTGACCCGGAGACCGGTTATACCCGAAAGGTGTTCGATACCATTTCGGACAATGCTGCCAATGCCGGTTACATTGTCGGGGAACATCAGGCCGACCCCACCAGCATCGACATGCGCTGGACCGGGGCAATTCTTTACCTCAATGGAGAGGTTGAAGAGACAGGTCTTGCTGCAGGAGTACAGGACCACCCAGCCAAAGGCATTTCATGGGTCTGCAAGCGATTTGCCACCCACAAGATCGGCTTGGAGCCAGGCCAGTTTATTCTCAGCGGTTCCTTTACCCGACCAATCATTGCTCAACCGGGTGACAAGATGGTTGCCGACTACGGCCCTCTGGGTAAGGTCACTGTGGATTTCACCTAAGGAGCGCCCATGGATCTCCCCAAAAACAAGTTTCTCGCCGCGCTCAAGGATAAAAGCGTCCTCTGGGGTTGCTGGTTGGGGCTGCCGGACTCAAACGTGGCAGAAATTGCGGCGGGATCAGGCTTTGACTGGCTCCTTATCGATCACGAACATGCCCCCTTCGAACTTGCTGATGTCATGGCGCATTTGCGTGCAATAGAGCCCTACCCTGTTGCTACCTTGGTTCGCCCCGTAAGCGCCGATCCCTCGTTGCTTAAAAAGTTTTTGGAGATGGGGGTCCAAACCTTCGTTATCCCCATGATCGAAACCGCCGAGCAAGCGAGCGCCTGCGCCGATGCACTTTTCTATCCACCCACAGGCAGTCGAGGCGTCGGCACATCCCTCGCGAGGGCCGCTCGCTGGAATCAAGTGCCGGGCTACCTTCAGAACGCAAATGATGAAATCTGTCTGATTGTGCAAGCAGAGACGCTAACGGCCCTCGATAACCTTGAGTCGATACTGGCGCTGGATTCGGTACACGGCGTTTTTCTCGGGCCCTCTGATCTAGCCGCCTCGATGGGCAAAATCGGTCAAGCAGACGATCCTGAATTGCACGAGGCCTGTACCAATGCCATCACCACCATCAAGGCGTCAGGCAAAATCGCCGGCATTCTGAGTATGAACGACACATTGATCCGAAAGAGCGTCGATGCCGGTGCGGATTTCATTGGCGTGGGTGTGGATACAGTGGCCCTTGGCGGGGCACTCAGAGCTCTGTCTGAAAAACACCGATAGCGGCAGCAAGCGTCTGGGATGCTTGTATAGTTGACGCATAACTCTTATAACTGGCCGACCCTCAAAATATATGCATACTGACCGTTAATTGGCCGGCAACGTGTCCTTCCAGCAACCCATCAGCAGAGGTCTCAATGAATTTCGAATTCTCTGAAGAACAACTCATGCTTCGGGAACAGGCGCGAGGCTTTCTTAGCCAAGAAAGTCCTCCCTCGGTAACCCGCTCAGTGCTCGATGGTGATACGCATTTTGATGCCAACCTGTGGCAGAAAGTAGCCGAGATGGGCTGGACCGCGACCACCATTCCTGAGGAATACGGGGGCCTCGGCCTCGGGTATTACGAACTGGCTATTATTGCCGAAGAGTTGGGTCGATCAGTCGCGCCCATCCCTTTCTCATCTTCGGTATATCTAGCAACAGAGGCAATCATGGCCTTTGGGAGTTCCGCACAGAAAAACAAATGGCTGCCCGGACTCGCCTCGGGTGACGTTATCGGCACGCTCGCGCTCAGCGAACGCTCGGGCAGGACTACTGCTGAAAACCTTTCAGTCACTTTGGAAAATGGCGGAGTCTCTGGAACCAAAACGCCAGTTGCTGATGGCATGATCGCCAACATTGCCGTGGTCGCATGCCGAGGGTCTGCTGGTCATGTTCAACTCGCATTGGTAGACCTCGCGCAGGACTCCGTAGATCGAACAACGGTAACAACACTCGATCCAAGCCGAGGCCATGGAAAAATCATCTTCACGGACACGCCGGCAGAAGTGCTAGGCGATGGAGAGGTAAGCTGGTCAGCTCTCGAGGCTCTGCTCGACCGTGCCGCCGTTCTCATGGCATGGGAGCAACTTGGCATCGCCGATATGGCGCTGGAACAGGCCTGTGATTATGCGAAGCAGCGATTTGCCTTCGGTCGAGCAATTGGCTCCTTTCAGGCAATCAAACACAAATTGGCCGGGATGTACGTTAAGAATAGTCTGGCACGTAGCAACGCTTATCACGGCGTCTGGGCGCTGGCGAGCGACAGCGACTCGCTGCAACTGGCCGCATCGACCGCTCGAGTCGCTTCCACTCAGGCATCACTTTTCGCTGCTCAGGAAAATATTCAAACCCACGGGGGCATGGGGTTCACCTGGGAATTCGACTGCCAGTTTTACTATCGGCGAGCGAAGATGCTGAGCCTGGCACTTGGATCCGAGCGACACTGGCAAAACCGACTTGTCTCGGCACTGCAAGAAAGTCATGCCAACGCCGCGTAACCAATTTCTTTTAGGAATACCACATGGACTTCAATGACACGCCACAGGAAGCCGAGTTCCGCGCCGACGCGGCTGATTGGCTGGCTAACAATCAGCTGACGGACGGGGATCGCGAAGGCAAAACCCCCCTCGAGATCGCCAAACTCTGGCAGCAGCGAAAATACGACGGAGGATGGGCCTGCATTGGCTGGGATACCGAGTACGGTGGTCGCGGAGCCTCTCCTATCGAGCGGGTAATCTGGGACCAGGAAGAAAGCAAATACGATGTTCCCAGTCGCTTTTTTGTCATTGGCCAAGGCATGATCGCGCCAACGCTCATGGTATGGGCGCAGCCTCAACACAAGGAAAACTTCTTACCCAAGCTCGCCAGTGGTGAGGAAATATGGTGCCAACTGTTCTCGGAGCCCGCCGGGGGGTCGGATCTCGCGGCTCTGCGGACGAAGGCAGAAAAGGACGGGGATGAGTGGGTGATCAATGGCCAAAAGATTTGGACCTCCCAGGCCCACTATGCGGATTACGGCATCATCGTTACGCGCACAGACCCCACAGTCGCCAAACACAAAGGCCTGACCATGTTTATCGTCGACATGAAGGCTCCGGGCATTGATATAAAACCAATCAAGCAGCTCACTGGGGAATCGGATTTCAATGAGGTTTACTTCACCGACGTGCGCATCCCAGATCACTACCGCTTAGGAGATGTTGGGCAGGGCTGGACTGCGGCGTTAACTACCTTGATGAATGAACGTCTTGCCATTGGAGGAGGTGGCCCCGGTGCCGATGTCAAACTCGCACTGGAGATCGCAACACTTGTTGAGATCGACGGCAAACCTGCCATTGAGGACAGCGCTGTGCGCGCCAAGATAGCTGATTTCCATGTGCTTGAGGCCGGGCTTGAATATAACGGATACCGAGCGATTACAGCGCTATCAAGGGGTGAGCTACCAGGTCCTGAAAACTCTATTGGCAAACTCGTAGGTGCGCCGAAGCTTCAGGCTGTTGCTTCTTTTTGCATGGACCTCCTTGAGGAGAGTGGAATCGTCTGGTCAGACGGAGACCTGTTGACCTCGCTGGCTCAACGTTCTTACATGGGAGCACCCGGGCTTCGTATCGCGGGGGGCACAGATGAAATCATGACCAACATTATTGCCGAGCGCGTTCTGGGCTTACCTCAGGATCCGCGACTGGACAAAGGCATTCCCTTCAACGAGGTGCCGACTGGAAACTAGACTCAGCGCCAATGGGAAACAAAGAATTCAAATACCCGTCTAGGTATGCGCGGCAAGACAGCCTGTGTATCCGCCAGCCGTAGAGGACGCCAAAAAAATTATCCATATCGACGCCGATTGCTTCTACGCGGCGATCGAAATGCGTGACAACCCCGCCCTTAAAGATATCCCCTTTGCCGTTGGGGGTAGCTCAACAGGCAGAGGTGTCCTTACCACCTGCAACTACCCTGCCCGAGCCTTTGGCATCCGCTCTGCGATGCCCACGAGCCATGCCCTGAGATTATGCCCTGACCTTCAAGTCGGCCCGGTCAATATGGAGAAATATCGCGAAGTCTCCAGAGGCATGCATGCCATCTTCCGCCGTTATACCACTCTCATCGAACCCCTTTCGCTGGATGAAGCCTACCTCGATGTCAGCAGCAACGAGAAGTTTGGGGGAAGCGCAACCCGCGTCGCCGAGGCGATCCGTCAAGATGTCGCGCGCGAACTTGAAATTACCGTATCTGCAGGCGTGTCGGTAAACAAGTTCATCGCCAAAGTAGCATCGGACTGGCAGAAACCAGACGGGATCACGGTGATCGCACCAGAGGACGTTGACCAATTCAGTGCGGCTTTGCCGGTAAAGCATGTTCCGGGCGTAGGGCGGGTCACGGCGGGAAAGTTAAGCGCAATGGGGCTCCAGACTTGCGCCGATATAAGAAAGCTTGAGCCAATTAAGCTCGCCCAGCTTTTTGGAAAATTTGGCCTGACACTTCACGAACGGGCCCACGGGCGGGATGACCGCTTGGTTAACCCCAATCGGGAACGTAAGTCGGTGAGCGTGGAGACCACCTTTGCCACCGACGTCGCCAATGGCAAAGATTGCCTCGAGCCACTACCCAAGCTTCTTGATGACCTCGAGGCTCGAATCATGCGTGCCGATGTTGCAGAGCGCGTACAAAAAGCCTTTGTGAAAATTAAATTCAACGATTTTTCGACCACAACCGTCGAAAAAATGGGGACCCGACTTGTCGAGGATGATTACAAGCTGCTGCTGCTGGAAGGTTTGGAGAGAAAGGCCCTGCCAGTGCGCCTGATGGGACTGGGCGTGCGGCTGACTCCAGAGCAAAAAGATCAGCTTACCCTCGACATGGAGGCCTAGATGAGGGAACTGCATCTGAATCTAGCGTCAGTTATTTCTGATCACAACTGGACCTCACAGTCCGACTCACGTGCAAATGTTCCACTAGGCAAATCAATCCGTCGAATCGGGTCTTGACCGGTAGACCCAAGACCTGCGAAGGTCTCCCAAAATAAAAACGGGTACGCCAATTGTCCCGGCTTATCAACATCCTCTGGAGAACACTATGAAAAGTAGAGCAGCTGTTGCCTTTCAGGCAGGTAAGCCCCTGGAAATTGCGGAGGTCGACCTGCAAGGACCCCAAGCTGGTGAGGTCATGGTGGAGATCAAAGCAACCGGAGTCTGCCACACTGACGCTTTTACGCTTTCAGGCGATGATCCGGAGGGCGCCTTTCCTGCGATTCTCGGTCATGAGGGTGCGGGCGTGGTGGTAGAGGTTGGTAGTGGCGTAACGAGCGTCAAACCCGGGGATCACGTCATTCCCCTTTATACACCGGAGTGTCGTGAGTGTGACTTCTGCCTGCATCCCAAAACAAATCTGTGTCAGGCCATTCGGGAGACTCAGGGCAAGGGCGTGATGCCCGACAACACCAGCCGGTTTTCTCTCGACGGCGAGCCCCTGCTCCACTATATGGGCTGCTCAACCTTTTCGAACTTCACGGTACTGCCCGAAATAGCTGTCGCCAAGGTACGCGAGGATGCACCCTTCGATAAGATTTGCTATATCGGCTGCGGCGTCACAACCGGCATTGGCGCGGTTGCCTTCACCATGAAGGTTGAGGCGGGCTCGACGGTCGCCGTGTTTGGCCTGGGAGGCATTGGCCTGAATGTCATTCAAGGCGCGCGCATGGTTGGCGCGACCCGTATCATTGGTGTCGATCTCAACCCTGAGAAAGCGAAGCTGGGCAAGCATTTTGGTATGACTGATTTCGTCAACCCAAGCGAAGTCGAGAATGTCGTGGATCATCTGATTCAAATGACCGGCGGTGGTGTCGATTACAGCTTTGAATGCATTGGCAACGTTAATGTCATGCGCCAGGCGCTGGAATGCTGCCATAAGGGCTGGGGGCAAAGCTGCATTATCGGCGTGGCAGGGGCAGGCCAGGAAATATCCACCCGCCCCTTCCAGCTCGTCACCGGCAGGTCATGGCGTGGCACGGCGTTTGGGGGGGCTCGTGGTCGCACTGATGTACCAAAGATTGTGGACTGGTACATGGAGGGGAAGATCAATATCGACGATATGATTACCCACACAATGCCGCTCGATGACATCAACAATGCGTTTGATCTGATGCACAAGGGCGAGAGTATTCGCTCGGTGGTGGTATTTTGACAATGCTCGAGCTGTTAAGCACACAGCGATGCTTCGGCGGAGAGCAACGCCGCTACAAACATCATGCTCAGAGCCTAGGCTGCGACATGGTCTTCTCGGTCTTCCTGCCCCCTCAAGCCAGTGAAACCGATGTCCCCGTTGTCTATTATCTCTCGGGACTAACCTGCACCGACGAAAATTTTGTCTCCAAAGCGGGTGCCCAACGCCGCGCCGCGGAGCTGGGACTCGCGATTGTCGCCCCCGACACCAGCCCTCGCGGTGACGGAGTTCCCGATGACCCAGAGGGAGCTTGGGATTTTGGCTTGGGAGCGGGTTTTTACATAAACGCTACTCAAGCCCCTTGGAGCCAGCATTACCACATGTACGACTATGTGGTGGATGAGCTGCCAAATGTGGTGAATCAAGAGCTACCAGTCTCAGCGGAGCGAACAAGCATCATGGGACACTCTATGGGAGGTCACGGTGCGCTGACCATCGCCCTCAGGCATCCCGGGCGATTTTGCTCAGTCTCTGCGTTTTCGCCTATTGTTGCTCCCAGTGAGTGCCCCTGGGGGGAGAAAGCCTTTGGTCACTACCTCGGTCCAGATCGGGAAACATGGCTCGCTCATGACAGCTGCCATTTAATGCGACACAGCACTGACAGAACCCCCATGCTTGTTGACCAAGGGGACGCCGATAATTTTCTGGAAGAGCAACTCACGCCAGAAAAGCTGGTTCGAGTCGCAGAAGAAACAGGCTATCCGTTAGAGCTCAGAATGCAGCCGGGCTACGACCACAGCTACTTTTTCATTGCCAGCTTCATGGACGACCACCTCAATTTTCACGCCAAACATTTAAAGTTGAAGTGAAAGAGAAGTTGCCTTGCCCTCATAGATGCTGTCTACGCTTCGCCTCGCTGATCCAACAGCAATGATAGGTATGGATAAATAGGCATCCGGTAGTTCTGTCAACGAACTCGGCTACTTGTTACCAATAGCGTGCTTCACTGGATAAAGGGAGAGCGACCGAAAGGTGCGTCGGGGAGGGTCATCAATTTCCATTCAGAGGGAATTAAACGGCGCTGGCGGGTGACTTCCCGATGTTGGGCAGATGTCGTTGCACTACATATACCCTGATTGAGCCAACCGAGAGCAGTGGTGAGTGATGCCTCAAGAGGGTCGCCCCAATTACGGGTTACGTCATCCTCCGCGGGGCATAATGTGAAGCGCCCTGAATCAACGAGGCCGGTGTAATAGCCACCGTTTCCTTCCCCATTGACGATTTCAAAAGCCACCAGCCTCAAGCGAGTGTCGCATTCGGCATAAGCACTCAGCTGACTCTGATCAAAGGCATACTGTCCTACAGCCTTGCCGAGCGTATCCTCGCCAATGAGGACGACGTCGATATATGGCGACAATCCGTTGATCACAAGCTCACTCGCCGATGCGGTGCCGCCTGTCGTAATAAAAGCAATGCGAAGTGGCGACATGCTCTGTGGCAAAGGCGCGAATATGGCGCCCTGATCAAGATCGGCTTGTTTGTCATTGTGGCTAATCCAGAAGCTGCGCTCCCCCTCAGCCGCCAACCCCCCCAAGAGATCCAGCATACGATCAGCAACACTCAGATATCCTCCGCCGTTATAGCGGAGATCAATAACAAGATCCGTTACGTTATTGTCACGGAAATAGGAAACCGCGTCATCAAGCGCGTCGTTAGCTGAGGTAATAAAAGATCGAAGGTTTAAATAACCGATTGGAGACAGGCCCGCGCGATTCAACAGGATTGGCTCAACCGCGAGCGGAGGCGTATCCAGCTCTCGCTTAACAAGATCGGCCTCCACAATCTCGCCGGTACGCTTGCGGACGCGGAAGCCCCTGGACACCCCGGCCTCAGAGGGCCCAAACAACTCTAAGGTGCTGGCATTGCGGTCAGCTAGCTGCCTAATTGTCTCGAAGCCATTGCCTGTATCAATGGCAATCACTTCGTCGCCACGGAGAAACCCGGCATCACCCGCCGGGCCCTCCTGCAACACATCGGAAAAGAAGAAACAGGCGGTGTTGTCACATCGATACCTGAACCCAAACCCAACATAGGCGCCAGTTGCACCGCGGGAATCGTCTGCAGCTTTGGTTGTCAGATAAGAAAAACCGGGGTCCCGGCGGTCTGCGGCAAGGGGAGCTGTTAACGCGTCGAGATATGCCTGCGCGGTCGCATAATCGTTGGGGGAAACTGGGGCCAGCTCCCGATACCAAAGATAGTATAGGTCGGCGACCAAACGGACGAAATCCTTTTTACCCTCTTCACCACAAGCCGCAGGCTCGGGTTCGGGTTCGGGTTCGGGTTCGGGTTCAGTCTCATTATTTTGTCCACGGACTTTTTCTGTCTCGCTGAGAAGGCTGTTGAATCTCGAGGAGGGGTCCGCCATCACCTGTTCCGACATGCCGAGGAGCAGACAGACAACAATGCAGACAGAGAGAGAAGAACCTAACAAGAAGTCACCTTAGCATTGGGGGATTCAGTGTGATCACCGCGAGTTACCTTCCGCCCCGATGCAATAGCCGCGGCGTTCCCGAGCATTGTACCCGATTTGCGGACCGACATAGGCCTTAACCCAAGCAACGGGCGCGCTTTTTCGCCCCCCTTGAGCTCTAAACGACACCTGGATCCCAGAATATGAAGGTTCTACGTTGAATCAATGAGCTGCTCATCATACTGCTCCTGCCGACTCGCTTCGTCTATCGCAAATCGGGGCGCCAGCGAGGCGCGGTCAAACGACGCTTGCCGTCGGTCGCCAGAACCGTGTCCGGTTGCTCCAACTCTTCTCGATCCCAGAGCTCGCAGGTCACTTGCTTGTGTTTTTGATCAAGGCCTTCACAGTAATTGCTGTAACGACACAGCATCACTTCATCCCCTCTGCCCTGCCTGACCTTTTCAAACCAATCGGGATCCGCGAGAGCCTGGCGCGCAAATCCAACAACATCCGCCTTCTCCTCGGCCAGAAGTCGTTCCGCCTGCTCAAAACTGTAAATCCCGCCAGCAGTAATAATTGGAGTCGAACAGCCTGCTTTTCTAATCGACGTTCTAATCGCTGCCACGGGCTCGACATTTCGCTCCCATGGTCCCTGCGCATCGGAGATATAAGATGGCATACACTCGTAGCCACTGCGTCCGGTATAGGGGTAGGCCGCCCAGCCGACCTTGGGCTGCTTGGCATCATCAAATTTCCCCCCCCGAGAGAGACTCAAAAAATCCATCCCCGCTCGGGCAAATTCTGTCGCGAAAAAGCGGGCATCATCCAGGCCACTACCCCCCTCGATAATTTCATCGCTCAGGAACCGGCAGCCCACGGGAAAATCAGAGCCAACGCTATCTCTGACCCGCGCAAACACCTCAAGGGGCAGACGAAGCCGTTCCTCTGCACTACCACCGTACCCGTCAGTCCGGGTGTTCGTGGCAGATAAAAAAGAAGACATGGTGTAAGCGTGGGCATAGTGCAGCTCGATGCCGTCAAACCCCGCCTGTTTCGCACGAACGCCAGCTTGCGCGAATAGCCCGGGAAGGGTTTGCGGAAGCTGCGCGATCGCAGGAATGTGCATGTCGGTCACCCGCTCACGGTAGCCAAACCTGAGCGCCTCTAGCTCCGTTGGGGACAACACGGATTCAAGTTCATCGTCGCTCAGTTGGCTCAGCTTGGCGCGGATTGTTAGCTCATCCTCACTCTCCATTCCGAGCAAGGACCGGTGCTGATCGGTCACCACGAGGAACCGGTCAAAGTACTTTTGAGGGTCTGGCCTTCGACGGATACCCAAGAAATCGATAAGTTGAATCAACAAGCGGGTATGGCCTCCGCTCGCCTCGCGAATCGCGTCAACAAGACGCTTCAGACCCGGCACATAGCTGTCGTTGGAGATACGCAGCAAAGGGCCACTCGGTATATCTCGAATACCAGTCGCCTCGATGACGATCGCGCCGGGCTTACCCTCGGCAAAACGGCTATACCAATCGATGACATCCTGTGTCACCTCACCCTCTTCATTGGACCGCCATGGGACCATCGCAGGGATCCAAGTCCGCTGTTCAAGGGTCACGCCGCCGATACCGATCGGCGAAAAAAGACGACTTGAGGCGGCCCGCTCGACGTTTGGCCAGGTCTCTACCTCAGTTTGATACTTAATGCGCTCGGCAGGCTTCCACATGGCTATCTTCCCACTGGTTAATCAAGTGAATCCGCGATGCCTAACTTGACGCGTTTGAGGGTCGCCATCAGCCGCTGCTGATCGTCACTGGATAAATGGCCCAGCAATTCAATGACCCATTGCTCATGGGCCTCAGCCATCTCTGAAAAACGCTGCTTTCCCTCCTCGGTCAATTTGACGCAAAAGGTCCGGCGGTTATTTGGCACCGGCGCGCGATCAATCAATCCCTCGCTCTCCAGCTGACTGGCGATACCGGAAACATTGCCCCCGGAAACCATCATTTGCTTGGACAGCTCGCCCATCGTTAGGCCCTCTGACACCTTGGCAAGCTGCGCCATAAAGTCGAAACGTGGCAGTGTGGTGCCGAACTCCTCTCTCAGACGAGTTCTCAGTGCAGCCTCGATCATGTTGGTGCAAGTTAGCAGCCGCAACCAGAGCCGAATGCTGTGATGATCGTCCTCAACCAGTCGGGACTCGTGATCCAACGGGAGGATTTTCTCGTTACTTTTCAATTACAAGCACTCCCCACCTAACCGACCTATTAAGAGATGTCGGTCCATCGTAACTAACGCCCACAACGTACGGCGTGCTACAAACATTTTATATCTAAAATGTTTGAACAGCCACCCTCAATATTTTAAACTTAAAACGTTTGCTACGGATCCAACCGAGGCGAGGCCTTGTCCCTTTGCCGAATGGCACCGACGAAAGGCGAACGGGCGCAACACGACAAACGGTTAACAAAGGTCAGACTGACATGAAAGTGGTTTGTATTGGCGGTGGTCCCGCAGGACTCTACCTGGGCATCAGCATGAAGCTGAGAAATCCCGAACACCAAATCGAGGTCTACGAGAGGAATAAGCCAGACGATACCTTTGGATGGGGGATCGTGTTCTCGGATCAAACCGTTGAAAACATCACCGCCAATGATCCTGTCAGTGCCAAAACTATCGTAGATGAATTCATTCATTGGGATCTGATTGACTGTCACGTTAATGGGGAAGTCGAGCGGTCGGGTGGGCATGGATTCATCGGCTTGGGGCGCAAGCGTTTTCTTCAGCTTCTCCATGCCCGCGCGCGCGAGGTGGGAGTCGAGCTCTTTTTCGAGCAAGAATTTGAGTTATCCGACATCGACGAACGCTTCGCCGATGCGGATCTTATCGTCGCTAGTGATGGTCTCAATTCAAAGATTCGCAACGCCCACAAAGAAACCTTTGAGTGCACCATCGAGACGCGCCCCAACAAATTTGTATGGCTCGGCACTCATCAAACCTTTCGAGATGCATTCACCTTTATTTTTGAGAAAACTGAACACGGCTGGATATGGGCGCACGCCTACCAATTCGATGACTCAACCTCGACGTTCATTGTAGAAACAACCCCAGAGGTTTACGACGCTATCGGCTTTGAGCACATGACACACGCAGAGAGTGCCGAGACCTGCCGGAAAATATTTGAAAACTACCTCGGGGGCCACGAACTGCTCACCAACTCCGCGCATATCAGGGGATCAGCCTGGATCAACTTCCCGGCGGTGTACTGCGATAACTGGATCAAAGACGATCGCATTGTCCTGATCGGTGACGCTGCCCACACCGCGCACTTTTCTATTGGCTCGGGAACCAAGCTCGGTCTTGAGGACGCTATCTCGCTTGCCGGACACCTGAACAGCGGCATGCCGGTCCCTGAGGCGTTGAGAGCCTATCAGGAAGAGCGGAAGATCGACGTGCTTAGACTTCAGAACAGTGCTCGCAATGCAATGGTCTGGTTCGAGAACGTCCCGAGATACATCAACGCGTTTGATTTGAAGCAGTTTAACTACTCCATGCTCACCCGGAGCCAACGGGTGAGCCACGAAAACCTGCGTCTGCGTGACCCCGTTTGGCTAGCAACCATGGAGGCACACCTGACAACGCAGTCTCTTGGTGAGGCAGCGAACGATCCTATCCCCCCACTATTCCTCCCATATCAGTTGGGCAACATGGAGCTGGCAAATCGTGTTTGCGTCTCTCCCATGTGCATGTATAGCGCAACCGATGGACTTCCCGATGACTGGCATCTCGTTCACTACGGCGCCCTTGCCAAGGGTGGCGCCGGTCTCATCTACACGGAAATGACCAACGTGAGCGCTGAAGGACGCATTACGCCCGGGTGTACTGGCATCTGGAGTGAAGAACATACCCAGGCCTGGAAGCGCGTTGTCTCCTTCATCCACGGGCACACCAAAGCGAAAATGGCCATCCAGATAGGCCACGCAGGGCCCAAAGGGGCCACGCTTGAGCCTTGGAAATGGGATCCCAAGATATTGGATGAACCCCTTCCAGAGGACCAGCAGTGGCCCCTCCTCTCCGCTAGCGCCGTCCCCTTCGACAGCTACAGTCCCGTGCCCAAAGCGATGACCCGAGACGACATGGATCACATCAAGCAACTTCATGTGGATGCCGTCCACCGGGCCGAAGAAGCCGGCTTTGACATGATCGAGATGCATGCGGCCCATGGTTACTTACTGTCATCATTTATCACCCCTGTGCTTAATCACCGTGACGATGACTACGGCGGCAGTCTCGACAACCGATTGCGTTATCCGCTGGAAGTGTGCCGCGCGATGCGCGCAGCCTGGCCTGAGGACAAACCCATGTCGGTCAGAATCTCGGCTCATGACTGGGTGGGTAGCGATGGCGTTACCGAAGAAGAAGCTCTGCTCATTGCACAAGCGTTCTCAGATGCCGGCGCTGACATCATCAACGTCTCCACCGGGCAAACGACGCACAAGGCAAAGCCACAACCGGGCAGGATGTTTCAAACCCCTCTGTCTGATCTCATCCGTAACGAGGGCAACATACCCACTATAGCCGTTGGCAATATCTATGAAATAGATCATGTCAACAGTATCATCGCAGCTGGGCGAGCAGATCTGGTATGTCTGGCGCGACCCCATCTCGCGGATCCCAACTGGACGCTTCATGCAGCGGCACAGCTCGGTTACAGCGGACCCGGGGTGAATGAACCCCATCAATATTTCTTGGGTTACCGTCAGGCTCACGTCCTCGCCGAGCGAGAGAGAGAGACAGGCTGATGCCGCGCCACGCGTTGGTGACCGGCGCCGGGACAGGTATCGGCGCCGCTATCGCGTCCACCCTGCATGCCTCGGGGTGCAATCTGACCTTGGTGGGTCGAAGAAAGGAACCGCTGCAGGCTCTGGCAGAGTCGCTTGGGGACCACTGCCTGGCGCAACCCACGGATGTGACTGACCGAGATCAGGTGACTTCTTCCTTCGAGGTCGCCTGCGACAGTCATGGTCCCGTCGATATTTTGGTTAACTGCGCCGGCATGGCACCCACTGCTCCCTTTCACAAAATTGAGTTCCCGGAGTGGCAGGCCACTCTGGATTTAAACCTCAACGGGGTTTTCCACTGCACGCAGCATGTATTGGCGGGAATGCGGGAGCGAGGATGGGGCCGCATCATCAATATTGCCAGCACAGGCTCCCTTAAAGGCTACAAGTACGTCGCGGCCTATGTCGCATCAAAACATGCGGTGTTGGGACTCACTCGATCCCTTGCGCTTGAAGTCGCGGATACTGGCATTACCGTAAACGCCGTGTGTCCGGGCTATACCAACACGGACATCATTCAGCAATCGATTAAGACTATCGCCAGTAAGACCGGCCGTACTGAGGCTGAGGCGCTTACACACTTTACCGATTGCAATCCCATGGGACGGCTGATTGAACCCGCAGAAGTCGCGGCCGCGGTACAATGGCTCGCGAGCGACGCCGGAGGCGCTGTCAACGGACAGGCGATCGCACTCGACGGCGGAGAAACGTCTTAATAAGGAAGGCTTATGCAAAAAACCAAGCTGGCAAATTACGAGGCTACCCATTTTCTTTGGGAAGCGACCGACGGCGTTGCGCTGATCACGCTCAATCGACCCGATAGAAAAAATCCCCTGACCTTTGAATCTTATGCTGAATTGCGGGATTTATTTCGTGCGCTGACTTACGCAGATGACATCCACGCTGTTGTCATCACCGGTGCGGGAGGAAACTTTTGCTCGGGCGGTGATGTCCATGAAATCATCGGCCCGCTGACTAAAATGTCCATGAGCGAGCTACTCGATTTCACCCGCATGACCGGTGACCTCGTCAAAGCCATGCGGGCTTGCCCGCAGCCTGTGGTGTCTGCTGTGGAAGGAATTTGCGCCGGCGCCGGCGCCATCATCGCCATGGCCAGCGACCTTCGCTATGGGGCCCCATCCGCCAAGGTGGCTTTTCTTTTTAATCGCGTGGGTCTTGCCGGCTGCGACATGGGGGCTTGCTCTATTCTTCCCAGGATTATTGGCCAAGGTCGAGCGAGTGAGCTCTTGTATTTTGGGCGATCCATGTCGGCCGATGAGGGCGAACACTGGGGGTTTTTTAATGGTGTCAGCGAAGACCCCCTCAGCGACGCTAAGGGTGCGGCTGATCGGATAGTAGCCGGACCCACTTTTGCCAACGGGATCACCAAAACCCAGCTCCATCAACAGTGGAATATGTCGGTCGATCAGGCCATCGAGTGTGAGGCACAGGCGCAGGCGATTTGCATGCAAACTGAAGACTTCAACAGAGCTTATGAAGCCTTCGTCAGCAAAAAATCTCCCGTCTTCGAGGGTAATTAACGGGTCAGGTAAACCAAGCGCTATCTTGAGGAAACGACAACGGTGAGTGATAAGAGCTTTTTAGGGTGGCCATTCTTTGAGGACCACCACCGCCACTTGGCTGAAACCCTTGATCAGTGGGCTCAGGAGCACATGGAGGTTCTCACAGAGCATGAACATGAGGATCTCGACGGCACCTGCGTCAAACTAGTCAGGGCGTTAGGGAGCTCGGGTTTCGCCGGCTATGCAGTGCCTGCAAGCGGCGGCGGGAATCTCGAAAAGCTCGATGTGCGAAGTCTTTGTATCATTCGAGAGACGCTAGCGCGGCATAATGCGCTTGCTGACTTTGCGTTTGCCATGCAAGGGCTGGGTAGCGGGCCGATATCGCTCTTTGGAACAGCACAACAACAGGAAAAGTATCTGCAGGCTGTCGCGGCGGGTGAAAAGATGAGCGCCTTCGGGCTTTCTGAACCAAATGCGGGATCGGATGTGGCGGCTATGAAATGTAGCGCCGTTCGAGACGGTGATGACTGGATTCTGAATGGGTGCAAGACCTGGATTTCGAATGCGGGCATAGCGGATTTTTACACGGTGTTCGCGCGCACCGATGCCAGTGGCGGCGCCAAGGGCATCAGCTGCTTCATTGTGGACGCCGACACAGCTGGACTGGAGGTTACCGAACGCATCGATCTCGTCGCCCCCCACCCTCTTGGCACCCTCGAGTTTAACGACTGCCGCATAAGCGATGCTCAGCGAGTTGGGGACGAAGGTCGGGGCTTTGGCATTGCCATGGCTACTTTGGATGTTTTCCGCTCAACCGTGGCAGCCGCGGCTTTGGGGATGGCTCGCAGAGCCCTAGACGAAACCCTGGACTACACCGCTTCGCGAGAGATTTTTGGCGGTAAATTAGACGACCTGCAGCTCGTGCAGGCCAAAATTGGTGAAATGGCGCTGGGTGTTGACGCCAGCGCCCTCCTTGTTTACCGCGCCGCCTGGACCAAAGACTGCGCCGCAGACCGAGTCACCCGTGAAGCGGCTATGGCCAAATATCACGCCACAGAAACTGCCCAGCAGGTAGTTGACACCGCGGTTCAACTGCATGGCGGCAAAGGCGTGACCAAGGGTTATATCGTTGAATCTCTATACCGCGACGTTCGCGCGCTACGGATCTACGAGGGTGCCAGCGAGGTACAAACCACCATCATTGCGCGGCAGACCCGCCTAAATCATACAGGCGCCTGAACACGGATCGACAATAAATCAGGACGTCATTCTCAGGCTTCCCAGGTAATCCATCTTGCCTAGCGGTACTCCGTGGTGTCGCAACATGCTGTAGGTCGTTGTGGCGTGAAAGTAAAAATTCGGGAGTGAAAACGACAGCAGGAAGCTCTCGGTTGTAAAGGGTAGTTCTATTTTGCCCATTTTAAACAGCATGGGCCGCCCGCCCAGTTCGTTTACCGTGGTTTCCTCCAATTCAGCGCAGTAGGCGATGGCCTCGTCGACCAGCCCCAGCAAATCGCTATAGCTCAGCTCTCCAAGCTTCGGTGGAGGTTCAAACAGGCCAGCAGATAAACCCTTCATCGCGCCCAGCGAATGGTGCCATACCGATACCACCTGAAAGGAGAAGGGCAGCATATCCTCGTGCAGGCGAAAGTTAACCAGCGCCTCCAAATCAAGAGCTGAGTCCGCAGCAGTAGCCGCGCCCCGCTCCATCGCGTTTTTAACGCCGCCCAAGGTTTGTAAAAAACTTGCAACGCTACAATCGTAAAAACTCAGACTCATGTTGCTCTCCCAATACTGGTTTATATATTTATGGTCGACGGGTGCTGGCTACCGCCGACCCGCATCCTTCTCCCGGCCAGAAGACACATCGAGGGTGAATCCGCGATGATTGTTAATTCGAGGTACACTATCCCTGTTCACCCAATGGCTGCAACAAAAGACGAGTTAACGCCCTATGAAAAGCCATCAACGGTCTCTATCTCAGGAGGAGATCATTGACTTCGCCCAAGCCTTTGATCCGCAGCCCTATCATATGGACGCCGCCGCGGGCGACGCTTCAATATTCGGCGGCCTATGTGCCAGCGGCTGGCAAGTTGCCGCTGTGGCGACCCAACTCGCCAGTGACACACTCGCAGCGGAGGGTTATAACCCCGTCATGCTAACCGCGGTTAGCGAGATGAAGTGGCGCAAACCCACGTTTGTCGATCAATCACTAACCACTGAACTCCAGCTGGGCGAGCGTCAACCGAGCTCTATGGTACCGGGATGCGAAAGTCAGGGAGTCGAGATTTCTGTCTTTGGACCGGAAGCGGTCCTAGTGGCCGAAATTTCCGCGATCTTCGCTGTGGACACGAGTCAATGAGCAATCTCTACCTTCGCAATCGGTGGTTTGAAGATCTTCCAGTTGGAGAGTTTCATGTTTTTGGAAGCCACACGTTTTCAGAGCTCGAAATGATTGAGTTCGCCCGACTGTATTCCAAGGCTCCCGAGTACACCGATCCGGAAGCAGCTCGAGCCCTGCGTTGGGGCGGCTTAGTAGCGGCCCCTTGGCATATATGCGCTATGTGGATGCGCAAGATGGTCGATTACATGGAGGTCTACGCTCAGGGGGTTAATGACGGGCGCCGAAATGGCGCAGGGATCTCAGTTCAGTCGATGACCTGGCTTGAACCAGTCCGGCCAGGACACACCCTGACCTATACATACGAAATAATCGCAAAATCAGACAAGGTTATTCGGGATAAGTGGGGAGTGATCCGCAGCCGTAACGAGGCATTCAATCAGAATGGTGCCAAAGTCCTATCCTTTGAAATCGACATCCTGGCTGAGAGGGGCACAGACTAGACCGCCGGAGGATACCACAGAGTCTTCCACCCCGTTACTCAGTAGCTTGCACCTGTAAGACAAGCTTGCCTCGAGTCCGACCGGTTTCGGACCGCCTGTGGGCTTCGGCGGCTTCGGAGAGGGGCATCACCTCGACTGGAGGTATTGGTAACTGCCCTGCCTCATACTTTTTCATCAACTCGTCGAGCATCTTCCCATCCGGACGATGATGTAGAAAGATACTCCTCAGTTCGCGCTCCTCGATCTCTGCCAGTTCCGGAGGCTCATTGTTCATAAAGACAACCGCGCCACCGTCCGCTGCGAGACTGATGGCACTTCTAGAAATATCATCGCCGTAAAGAGTCTCGAGCACTGCATCGACTCCCGTCGGTCGCTCCTGTTTAATCACATCAACATAGCTCTGTCGGGTGTAATCAATAACGACATCGGCACCAAGCTCTGCCACATATTCGGCATTGGCAGCACTACAGGTTGTATAGACCCAACAACCCAGATGCTTGGCCATTGGAATCGCCACGCTACCGATGCCGCCCGCACCAGCCTGAATAAAAGCCGATTGACCCGCCTGCAAAGCACCAAACTCTGACAGCGATTGCCATGCAGTGAGCGAGACCAAAGGGAGCGCTGCGGCATCGGTAAAGGAGATCGATGGGGGCTTTCGGGCGATCGCCGTCGCATCGACAGGAACGTACTCGGCATAAGTGCCGTGTTGCACTGACCAGGTGAAGGCCAGTCCCACCACCTCATCACCAACACGCCAGCCATCGACGTCACTACCTACTGTCTCGATAACACCCGAAAAATCCCAGCCAGGGACCACAGGGAAAGTCCGACTGATGTACTCCTGAAGTTCGCCTGCTCGCAGTCGCCGATCAATAGGATTAACGCCCGCGGCCGACACCCGCACGAGCACCTGATGTGGCGCGCAGGCTGGAACAGGCAGGTCGCCTTCGGTAAGTACAGCGGCATCACCGTGGTTTGAATAATAGATGGCTCTCACTTCTCACTCCTTCTCGGTAGTCAGGCATTTTAGTAGACGGCACCACATCGACTAACCAAAGCGACCGTTTAGATCATGACGTTTGAGATCGTGGCACCTGAGATCGCAGGCTGCTCTACCAGTGTTTTCCGCATCGAGGCTCTCTATAGGCTAATTATGTTAACCACATGAGATAGGCAACAACCACTGCCGCTAAAAATAAGGTCTCACCCAGCAGCAAGATCACGGGTCTGAAGCCAATAGTCATCACCTCTTTCAACGAAGTACGGATACCGAGCGCTGCGATAGCCAATAACAACAACAGCGAGGCTGAGTCAGCGAGCGGTCGGGCCACCGCGGGGGGCATGTAACCCGCGCTATTCAACACGAAAAGCAACACAAACATCACGAGGAACCACGGCACCGGTGCCGATATTCCCCTCGTAGATGTCCCCTGGGCGCCAGATCGAATGACAATACCGATAACTAGAACGACGGGCACCAGCATCGCCACCCGAAGCAGTTTTACGAAGGTTCCCAGATCGCCCGCTTCGGTCGACACCGAGTAGCCCGCACCAACCACTTGTGCCACATCATGGATGGTCGCTCCAATAAACAACCCCATGTCGGCATCACTGAACTGAAGCAATCCGCCAATAACGGGGTACAACACCATCGCAATAGTGCTCAAAGCAGTCACGCCAATCACCGTAAACAGCGTGTAGCGCTTGGTCTCCGGTCCTTGGGGCAAAGCGCTACTGATTGCCATAGCGGCGGAGGCCCCGCAGATACCCACTGCACCGCCCGTCAAGATTCCTACTTTTGAGTCAACGTTCAATACACGCGCCAAAAGGACTCCCACCAGCATCGTGGCAATGACTGCCGTAAAAACCATGACTATCGGGCCCCAGCCCAAGGCCGTAAGGTCATCCATCGTCAATCGCAACCCCAGTAGCGCCACGCCAAGTCGCAAGATCTGAGTCGCAGAAAAATCAATGCCTGGCAGAAGTTTTGGGACCTCAGCAAGAAAATTGAACGCCATGCCAAGAAGGAGGCCAAGGAGCATCGCCGGGGCCCCATACCGATTAGCGAGAAACGATGCCGCCAGAGCAACGACAGCGGCCACGCCAACACCAGGCGAAAACCGTTGCCAGCGCTCGATAACAGCAGGAATCATAATCAGTGGCTCAGTGCTGTCAGCGCGGCTTGGAAAGGTTCCTCTTCTTCACCCTGCATCGCAGCGGATCGAAGCTGGCTCACCGTCTCTGCCGAGACAATCTCGGACGATTTAACGCCATCAACAATTCTCATCAAGCGAGTTGTGGTCCTGTGTCGTGTTGATCCGTATCCTTTAACCATTCGACCGCATTCCACCAGCTCTCGAGCGAGCACCGGGTCACCTGCCGTTAGGATTGCATCCAACCATGCATTGATCATGCGCCACTCGTGGTGAAAACCCAGCATGTGCCGTCTTACATGGCGCAAAGATGCCAAAAAGCGCAGCGCCAATGTCACCGCAATCGTATCGGTGCGGAGCTGTCGAGCGCCAAGCGTGTTGTTGACTGCCTTTCGCCACAAGGATGATTTCAGCAAGGCGCCACCAAGCCGTCTTGGTAACAGAGACGCCACTTCCTCTACTCTCGGATGAAAATACTCACTGACTTTTAAGGGTTCGGCCTCGGTAACACCAATCTCTTGGCGCAACATCTCATCACGGGTTGGACGCAGCTTGAGCTGTGCCACACGGGGAATATCCTCGAACGCCATCCAGAGCGCCAGCCAGCGAGCCCCTTCCCGGGTCAATTGAAAGCCTGATGCCTCGCTATCCATTGCAACGAATTGCTCGACGTGCCCAAGATAGGTTTTTGCGTAGGCCGCGTCCTGATACTCAACCAGCTTGAGCACCCCCTGAAAGGTGACCTCATGCACAGCCGGGGGCAAAACTTCGATTCGAGGCAAGAGTTCCTCGCCTATTGCCGTCGTGGGCTGGGGCAGTACGAAGGCAGGTCCCTCGGCAGAGGCGCCGGGATTTACCACACCCACCCCCCCGTTGGCGGCACAGTCGAACGCTTCGGAGAATGCACTCAGGTTGGCCGCGGCGCCTTTACCGTTCGCGAGCGCTTGCTCGAATGCTTCCCGACTGAAAGGCAGAACACCTGCCCCCGCAACAGCTCCCAACATACCCGCCGAGATAACCGTTCCGTGGCGCTTCACCATCTCCGCCATATCGAAGTGGACAAAGCGTTTTGCATAACGACCACTCATCGAAAGAATCAGATCTCGGTCCGCCGTGCCATCACCGGTGTGGGTTTTCTCTGTGATACCAAACACACGATGATCAGATGATATGAGCGTGGTCTTATCTGGTGAGATAAATCCCCGACTGACCATACGCCCCGCCTCGGCGATTTCAGAGGTGAGCGCAACGTCTATGTCACCCTGCGCTGGAAACAACGACATCACGGGCTGAGATTTGCCTGCTATGCGTTCCATAAATTCCAGATAGTAAATTGTCGCACCGGTGCGCTGGGCAACCCCGGCAAGCGATGTACTCTGGCAATGCCAACCGCTGCGATCAGCAATTTCTATCAGCCAGTTAGTCAGCACCCCTCCGCCCTCTCCACCGAGAGCGGCAATCAATAAATTGAGGGTTTGACCGCCTTGACTCACAGGCTGTACCGCTCCAGTCGCTGGCGATCTCGATTCCTTAACCAGCCGCGAACCCGCCGCCGAAATCCGTCAAGAACGCGATCTAAGGCGGTGGGATTGTGTACTACATTTACTCTCGCGAAGGATGGACACAATACCGCAGAGTGAGCATTGGTACCGCACACGCCGCAGCCCACACAGCTGTTATCCACATGGGAAACGGGATCGAGCCTGAGAGGATCCGGATTTTCTTTTATGGTCAGTGACGGGCATCCCGAGATTCGAATGCAACCGTGGTCGCCAGTACAGGTCTCGGGATCGATGTAGAAGCGCGCTTTCTCGACTCGCTTCCCACTACTTATTGCCTGCTTAATCATTGGCTTTACACGTCGCTGGCGATTGAGCATGCACTCACCCTCGGCGATAACCACCTTCAACCCGGGCTCGGCGGATGTGAGCGCACTTCTGAGGGTGTCCTTCATCGCTTCAATATTGTAGGTGCTCACCGTTCGCAACCACTTCACCCCCGCACCGCGGCAAGCGTCTTCGATCGGCTGCCACTGGTCCCGTTTCGGGCGATCAGCATCTAGCGTGGTCGCGATAAGATTGGGCTCAACCAGTGAAGGGATATCCTGTCCTCCGGTCGCCGCCGAGTAACCATTGTCAATGATGATCAGTAGCCCATCGTGCCCATTAAAAACCGCGCTGGTCACGCCGCTGCTGAGGCCGTTGTGCCAAAATCCGCCGTCCCCCATGATGCTAATTGCCTTGTGCGGCAACGTGTGACGAACTCCCGAGGAACTCGCCAAAGACAGACCGTAGCCCATAATGGTGTTACCAAGATTAAAAGGCGCCGCCGTGGCGAAGGAGTGACAGCCAATATCGGAAGAAATGTGAAACGGCCCCAACTCGGCCTGCAACTGTTTGATGGCGGAAAAAAGAGGCCGCTCTGGACATCCCGTGCACAAACCCGCAGGCCGTGGAGGCAGTGAGGACATAAGCTCGGCGATATCCTCCTCACTTACGGGAGTCTCCAGCGCCTTTACTGCATCAGAGTCGAGCTGGAGGGGAATCGCCGCCCCCGAGCACGCTTCCAGAAACCGGGTTATACCCTCGAGCATCACCTGCCCGGTATATTCGCCGGCCATGGGCATGATGTCTTTCCCGAATACCCGAGTTTGCACATCCTGCCGGCGCAGGATTGTCTGAACGCCCTGCTCGATATACTCAGGCTGCCCTTCCTCGAGCACGAGCACCTGCTGCTTCCCGACGCAAAACTCAACCAATTCATCAGGGATCAAAGGGTAAGCGACGTTGAGACAGTAGATGGGAATATCGGAATTGCCGTAGACATCTGCCAATCCCTGCCGCTCAAGGGCGCGGATGACCGTGTTGTAAGACCCTCCGCAGGTAATAATCCCCACTTGCTCGTAACGACCGGCAAAAAACTCATTTAGCTTTTGCTGCTTGATGAAATTGATTGCAGCGGGCAGTCGCTCTGCAATTTTTTCTCGTTCCTGCGCGTAAACAAAAGGAGGCAGGATTATTTTTTCTGGTTCACGATAAGGCGAGACTGGTGCCTTATTGCTGTAGGCAGGCGGGACATTATCTCGCGCCTCAAATTCTCCGGTAACGTGGCAACCCCGTATCCGCATCATGTAGAAAATAGGGGTGTTCGACGCCTCGGAGAGCTCAAACCCCTTTTCTACCATATCGACGATACTGGTGAGATTCGGCCGGGGATCGAGGAGCCACATTTGCGCCTTCATCGCAAAGGCATAGCTGCGCTCCTGCATGATGCTTGAGCCTTCGCCATAATCTTCTCCAACAATCACCATGGCACCGCCCGTCACACCGGCGGAGGCTAAATTCGACAGGGCATCTGATGCGACATTGGTGCCAACTGTCGACTTCCAGGTAACGGCTCCTCGCAGGGGGTAGTTGATCGAGGCAGACAGCATGGCCGCTGCAGTCGCTTCGGAGCCACTAGCCTCAAAATGAACGCCCAACTCCCCCAGGATATCCTGAGCGTCATTGAGTACGTCCATCAAATGACTAATAGGCGAACCCTGATATCCGCCGACGTAGGACACTCCTGACTGCAGAAGCGCTTTGGTGATGGCGAGAATGCCCTCACCCTTGAAGAGCTCGCCCTGCGCCGAACGTAGCTTTTTTACTTCCTCAACAAAGGAGCGTTCCGCCATAAACCTTTTATTCCCCCAAGGTTCGCTTGCTCGTGTCGGCTAGTTACTGTGCCGTAGGAACAAGAGCAATCACCCGGCAAGGACTGCCAGAACCATTCTGGATCTTCAGCGGTGCAGCGATGAGGATAGCGCCCGTGGGGGGTAACTGATCCAGGTTACAGAGACTGGCGAGGCCGCACTTGTTAGCGCCATGCATGAGGTTGTGGCAAGGGAACATTGGATCCTGAGCCGCTGCTTGACCAGCATCGGTTCCGACCGTCTCGGTACCCACTCCTGTTACATCGCGCTCCTCGGCAAGAAACGTGATTGCCGCTGGATCCCAGCCCGGATTGTGATTGCCATCTTCCCGCCGGTTGAGGAAAGACTCAGGATCCGAGCGCTTGGACCAATCGGTCCGGTAAAGTACCCAGGATCGCTGGGGTATCTGTCCATGTGTCGCTTCCCAATTTTCCAGATACTCGCGGGTCAACAGAAAGTCTTCATCAGCTGCGGCATCAGCGGTCGCATCAATCACGACACAGGGTGCGACGAAGGTTGCCGGAGGCAAGGTATCAGTCGCGTGATTCTCATGGTCCTTGCCCGTAACCCAGTGAATAGGGGCGTCGAAGTGGGTTCCCGTGTGCTCCCCACACTTAATGTTATTCCAGTACCACGCGGGCCCACGTTCGTCATACCGAGAGATCTCCTCCATGCTAAAGGGCCACGCATTCTTCCAACCAAACTCTTCTGGAAGCTGAAGGATGGGGGTATCGGATTTGAGGGTCACACTCAAATCAACCACCTTGATGGCACCGGACAACAAATCGGCAGCTACTTCTAACAGCGGGTTACTCATGGCACGAGCCCTCCTACGGTGGGGCGACTCGACTGACGCCCAATGACAATAGTTTATCGCTTTGGGTTTCTCTGAAACACTGGCGAATATTTTAGACCTAAAATATACTGGAGCACGTCTAAATTGCAAACGGATTCGATATGCACACCACTCTCCTTCCCGAGGGATGGCCGAGACCAAAAGGGTACGCCAACGGAGTTCGTGCCAAGGGCAGCGACTACATCTTTTGTGGCGGCCAAATCGGCTGGAACAGCGATGAAATTTTTGAGTCCGAGGAGTTCGTGGGTCAATTGCGTCAGGCCCTGTTAAACGTAAAAGCGATTCTCGCCTCTGCTGAGGCGGGTCCCGAGCACATGGCTAGAATGACGTGGTACATCACCGACAAAAAGGCCTATCTGGATAATCTGAGAGAGATCGGCGCGGTCTACCGCGACATCATGGGTAAAAACTTCCCGGCGATGAGCGTTGTCGAGGTATCGGCACTGATCGAAGACAAAGCGCTGGTTGAAGTTGAGGTCACGGCGATTCGATAATTGGCCGACGCAGGACGAAGGCCATCGCTTTAACACTGAACACCGATTCCCCCTTTTGATTATGAAGCCGCACTCGGGTCATCAGAAGCCCTCGGTCTGGTTTTGATTTACTGGGCCTAACCTCTTCCACCGTGGCATCACCTGACAGGACATCCCCAGGGCGCACTGGGCTGAGCCAGCGCAACTCGTCCACCCCGGGTGACGTCAATACCGCACTGTCGGCCAGATAGGCATCGACGATCATTCGCATGAAGATAGCGGCGGTATGCCAACCACTCGCCATGAGCCCGCCCAGGGCTTGCGTGGTGGTGTGTTCGGGGTCGGTATGGAAAGTCTGAGGATCAAACTGCCGGGCAAATTCAACGATTTCTGACTCAGGCACAAGGTATGAGGACAGGGGTATGTGCTGCCCAACCTCAAAATCCTCCAGATAACGTGTCAAATCAGCCTCCTCCTAATTTCTCTGAATTTTCCGCGGGATTCCTTCGTACGAAGCCAGTAACCGAGAGGCCGAAAAAAGGGTTGTCAAATCGATTCCGAGATAATATTTTATATTTAAAATGTTTGCTGGGTCATCTCTGCGACGCCGGTCAATGAGCTGGCGAGCGAGGGACACACTCCGTATGCAACCGACCCTTGAGGAATTCCTATGACAGCACCGATGTTCAACGATAACAAGCTTAAGTTGGGAACTTTTTCTGCAAACTGCTCGAGCGGCATGGCTGTCACGAAGGTAGAGGAGCGCTGGAACAACGACTGGCATAACAATATCGATCTGGTAAAGCAGTGCGACGAGGCGGGAATCGAGTTCATGCTGCCGATTGCCCGCTGGATTGGTTACGGCGGTGAAACCGACTTTCATGGAGATGTTCTCGAGACCGTGACCTGGGCTGCCGGCCTCGCAGCCCACTCAAGAAACATTCAGGTCTTCGCTACCGTTCACACAGCCTTCAACCACCCCGTTGTGGTAGCCAAACAGCTCGCCACCTTGGATCAACTCTCTCAAGGCCGCATCGGCCTTAATGTGGTCGCGGGATGGAATAAACCTGAGTATGACGCCTTTGGTATGGACTTGCCGGGCGACCATAGCGATCGCTACGCCATGGCTCAGGAGTGGTTTGATTACGTGCAAAAATTGTGGCGGGAAGACACCGCCTTTGATTGGGAGGGCACCTTTTATAACGGCAAGGGTATTTACAGTCTGCCCCACCCCGTTCAATCACGGATACCCATCATCAATGCCGCAGCCTCTCAGGAGGGCAGGGAGTTCGCGATGAAAAATGCCGACTTCCTTTTTACTCCGGTATTCGATTTTGATCAGGCGCGTGACACTGTTGCAGACATCTCATCCCGCGCAGCCTCGGTTAATCGCACCGTCAACGTCCTCACCTTCTGTACTGTTGTCTGCCGCCCAACCCAACAGGAAGCCGAGGATTACCTCCACTGGTATGCGAGCGAAAATGCTGACTGGGACGCCGTTGACAATCTCATGACTTTACAAGGCCTGCATGCCCAGTCATTCACGAAGGAGGCCCTCGGCATGTTTAGGGATCGCTTTGCTGCGGGGCACGGTGGCTTTCCACTTGTTGGCACGCCAGATCAGATCGCCGACTTACTGGAGCAGCTGAGCGACACTGGCATCTCAGGCACAACGCTGGCCTTTGTAGATTATGCGAAGGAGTTTCCCTACTTCAGGCAGGAAGTGCTTCCGAGGCTGGAGGCAAAGGGACTCAGGCAGACCATTCAGTGAAGTCCTTGTTGTTAACAGAAGTCTGAATAAGTTAAAACACTAGTCAAGTTGCTTAGATGTACGTACATTACTAGGAAGAGTTGATCACAAAGTCGCAAAGCGCCGAGGAGCCTACTATGAGTCGTTTGCATTTCCCGCTATCCGCCGTTACCGCAGCAGTCGCTGCCGCCCTTCTCAGTACCACTGCGCAAGCCCAAAGCGTACTCGAGGAAGTAGTTGTTGTCGCACAGAAGCGCGAGCAGAACCTTCAGGACGTGCCAATTGCCATCACCGCCTTTACCGGGGCGCAAATGGACGCGCTGGGGGTGAGCGAGAGCTTCGACATCGCCAGTTTTGCACCGGGCGTACACATCTCGGGGAACCTCGCCGGGCAAAACACCCAGTTCTCCATCCGCGGTGTCACCCAGAATGACTTTAACGACATCATCGAAGCACCCAATGCGGTATATCTGGATGAGGGTTATATCGCGGTAGCGCAGGCGCAGACCTTTGCGGTCTTTGATATCGATCGGGTGGAAATCCTGAAGGGACCTCAGGGCACACTCTTTGGCCGGAACGCCACGGGCGGCTTGGTCCATTTCATTTCTAACGCGCCCTCCTTCGAGGAGACCTCTGGTTACGTTGATTTTGAGGTGGGTCAATACGACGTTGAGAACAACGCTAATCGCTACGTGGTGGAGGCCGCCGTCGGTGGCCCCTTGAGCGATACCGTCGCCGCGCGGGGATCTATCCGCTATAGCAAGCAAGACCCGTATTTAAAAAACCTGTACACCAACGCTGATCAGCTCCCGTTTCTGGGAGACCCAGGTCCCGGGGCTGGCGCTGACCTCGGCGATGACGACACACTCGCTGCCCGCCTTCGGTTTGCGTTCCAACCCAGCGATCGGCTCAGTATGGATTTGAGCTTCAATTACTCGGAGAGCGAGGTCGCAACGGGTCCTTATCAGAGCAAGTCCACATTGGCCATTGCGATGGACCACGACGGTAATCCCGCGACCGATCCTGAGCTTGTTAATGTGATCAACACGCCCAGCAATGAGAGTCGCCTCTCGGTGCTGGTCGATGCCAACGGTAATGATACGGGACTCGATGCTGGCGCGGATATAGAAGACGGTGACCAATGGCTACCGGGGGGTGGCGGTAACTTGCCCGGCCGCCTCGCTCCCGGTGCCGATTTTTTTGGCTATCTCGATCCGGATGGGGATGACTTCACCTTCTCGGGCGACTTCGCCTTCGCCGATCAAGGTAGCACCGAGAACAGTGGCGTTAACTTCAAGCTGAGTTATGAACTGGCAAACGACATCACGTTCACCAGCATTACCGACTTCAAGCAGTACGAAAAGCTTCTGTTTATCGACGTGGATTCTGCACCCGTCAACCAGCTGGCCAACTACGCTGGCGTGGACGCGGATAGTTTTACACAGGAATTGCGCTTCAATGGCGAGACCGATCGCAGTCGATGGGTGGCAGGTTTCTATTACCTGAATATCGACTCTGAGTCAGACAACGGCCTCAAAGGCCCTGTCGGCTCCTTTGCCGACGTGTTTGGGGGTGTACCCCTCGATATTGGTACTGTTGCCCAACTGGAGACAGACTCCTATAGCCTGTTTGGACAGTATGAATATGACATCACATCCAACCTCGCCTTGATCGCAGGCTTGCGGGTCATGCGTGAAGAGAAGGATTTCGGACTCGTTCTCGGCGTGGCGCCCTCGGAATCCTCCTACGTAGTCAATACCTCCCCCTGCTTTGAAGGTCAACTTGATCAATGCTTCGTAGGTATCGCCAGCGAGGACGAAAACGGAGAGACCCTGTGGGCTGGAAAACTCCAGCTCTCCTACAATGTTAGCGACGACCTGATGATCTATGGCGGCGTCAACAGAGGCGTCAAGGCCGGTAGCTACAACGCACCCTTGTTGGGCGCGTACTTCGGCTCAGGTGGCGATGCCGGCCTGCCCTACGACTCTGAAGAGCTCACCTCTTACGAGGGCGGCTTCAAGGCGACCCTCGGCGGCGGTACTACCCGTATCAACGGTACGGCGTTTTACTACGATTACAGCGACTATCAGGCCTTCCTGTTCGTCGGGGTGGGCGGTGTTGTTATCAATAAGGATGCTGACAACTACGGCGTCGAGCTCGAAGTGCAAACCAATCCAATTCCAGGCCTCGACATTATCCTGAGTGGCTCTTACTTCGATGCGACCGTGAAAGACGTCTCACTACGCAACGGGTCCCCGCTGGCCCCGCGGGACGTAGATCCAACTTATGCACCGGAGTTCCAAGCAACCGGTCTCGTGCGCTATGGCTTTGACGCTCTAGGTGGACGCATGGCGTTGCAAGGCGACGTCAGCTACTCCGATGAGTACTTCTACAACCTGCGTAATTTCGATGCCGATGTTTTCGACAGCTACACCGTAGTGAATGCGCAGATCAGCTTCGAAACCGACGGCTGGCTAGCTACGTTGGCAGCACGAAACATCACCGACGAAAGACCCGGAATACAGGGTTTTGATCTCGCGACTCTGTGTGGCTGTAACGAGGTGGCCTATAAAGCGCCTCGCTACTTCTCCTTCAGCATCCGCAAGGAGTTCTAATCCGGGTGGGATTATCCCGACGCAAGGTCCTCGCCGGGGGCGGCACCGCCCTCGGCACCTTTCTTATCGGGGGACGTTGGGTTGATGCATCACCCAAGACTGCCCGCGAGCTAGGTTTCACACCTCAAGTTTTGACCGCGGCTGAGTGCGAGGCACTGGAAGTGACCGGAGATGCCCTTGTCCCCGGCGCACTAAAGGCAGGCCTCGCCCCTTATATCGACAGCCAGTTGGCGCTGGGGTCGGGGTCCAAACTGATCGCTAAATACCTAGGCGTTGATCCACTCGGTCAAAAAGGCTTTTATCGTGCGATAGCCGATAATCTCATCATCAATCTCGCGCATCCTGACACCACTGCCGAACAGCTGACAGGCAGCATGGCGTCTGATTCTGTCTCTGAATGGGCGGGGCCGCCCGCCAGTTATGCTTTTTTCGTTCTGCGGGCTGACGCCCTCGACGTCACCTATGGGACTCCTGAGGGTTTCGCTGCGCTCAACATACCCTACAGCGCGCACATTCAGCCCGAGACGAGTTGGTAATGTCAGGAGCCGATACAGTCATCGTGGGTGCGGGCGCTGCGGGACTCCTGTTAGCCGCGCGGCTTGCTGAAGCAGGGGAGAAGGTCACCGTGCTTGAGGCGGGGCCGGAGAGATCCACCCAAGACCTCATCAGCTCACAGATCTGGGCCCGGAAACTGAAGTGGAGCGGACCAGCTGTCGAGGAAGCGGGCAATCACCCCGTGGGCCATGCCTTTAACGCAGGAAGCGGCACTGGCGGTTCCGCGGTGCACCATTACGGCGTCTGGCTGCGCCTTCATGAGTCTGATTTCACGGTGGCGACAGACCACGGCGTCGGGCTGGACTGGCCGCTTAGCTACGAGGAACTGCGGCCCCACTACGATCGCATCCAAACGGAGGTGGGAATCAGCGGAGACGAAGAGCAAGAGATTTGGCGCCCAAAAGGAGCCGACTACCCCATGCCTTCTCTGCCCATCTTCTCTCAGGGAAAGGTCATTCAGGAAGGCTTCAACGCCAAAGGAAAGCGCACCGCCCCGCTTCCCCTCGCTATCAACAGCAGACCTTACAAGGGTCGCGCCTCTTGTCTCTATGACGGCTGGTGCGACGCAGGGTGCCCCATCGGCGCGCTCGCTAATCCTTTGGTTACTTGGTTGCCGCGAGCAACGGCCGCCGGCGTGAAGCTAGTTCACGATGCCCGGGTCATTCGGGTGGAGCGCAACGCAAATAACCCGCAGCAAATTGATCAGGTTCGATATCTGAAAGACGGACAGGTGAACACCCTGAAGGCGAACCGATTCATCATCGCTGCGTTCACCGTGCAAACCGCGAGAATTCTGCTTAGCTCCGCCGATGATGATCGCCCTGCTCCGGGTAATAGATTCGACCAGCTTGGGCGGTATCTAACCAGTCACCCAGCTGGAACCGTTTTCGGCCTGTTTGAAAAGGAAACCCAGCCTCACTTGGGCGTCACCGGTGGGCAACTGTTGAGCCACGATGACTACGACGACAAAAGCGCGCCAGGCGGCTTTGGCTCCTCTCAATGGCTTATTGCCAATGCCATAAAGCCTCATGATTTACTCGGCTATGGCACTAGCCGACCCGATATTATTGGTCCACAGCTGAAACCATGGCTGGCAAAGGCCGCGAAGCATATCGGCAATATGACGCTGGTTGCAGAGGATATCGCGCGACCTGACAACCGCATTACCCTCAGTAAAAACGCTGACCAGGATGGCATACCGCTCGCCCATACCTATCACGATCTTTCAGCAGATCTCATTAGCCGGTGGGATCAGCGAATGGCCGAGGGACAGGCTATTTTCCGGGCCGCGGGGGCCACTGACGTATGGCAAGGTCCACGGGTCCCCATGCACATTATGGGGGGGACAGTGATGGGTCGAGATGAAAAACAGTCAGTGACCGATAGTTTTGGTCGGGTGCATGACACAGACAACCTGTTCGTCGCGGGACCGAGTCTGTTTCCCAGCACCGGTGCGGTCAATCCCACCTTTACTCTCACTGCCTTGGCAGATCGACAGGCAGATCACCTCATCGGTTAGCCATCCGTATCGATAAAGCTGTCACCCGCCAAGTGAAGCATATAGTGGTTGGCGAGTGCCGCCTTTCGATGCCGCGACGCCGCCTCAAAGTCCGGGTTACCAAGCATCAGGGTAAAGTCACGACGGGTCGGAAAGAACATGATCGCGGCGACATCCCAGGCAACATCTTCAGCACCAATCATGACTTGCGCCACCGGCTCACTGAAGACAACTCTACCGCCACATTCCTCCAATAACTTACCAGCGACCTCGCCATAGCGGGCAAAAGCTTCTGCTCCTGTCACCTCGCCCGCTGGGGTACCAAACTCGGGATCGACGTTGGAGTAGCATGCTCTCACCTTAAATTGGAAGAGGTTCAGAACAGCCAAAGGTGACTCCGCAGGCAATGACATCAGTGTTGCAATTTGGGACTCTGACGGTGCGATCATGGTTGGCGATTCCTGCGGAACTTAAGTCTCGTCAGGGTAACCCATGTCCCCTCGGGTTCCCTAACGCCATTTGGGCTTGTTTCTCAAACTCGATGCGGCATAGATACTTTAAGCTTAAAATGTTTTTGCCCATCTGGTAAGCTTGGGCCCATAGCGAATACGGGGTACTAACCCCCCTTTCAGGAAACAGGAATAAAAACTATGACTGATGTCGTTTCTTATGCCCTCGAGGGCACCGTCGGAGTTATTAGAGTAAATAATCCGCCGGTCAACGCCCTCTCCCACGGGGTCAGATCTGGCATTGCGAACGCCCTCACGACAGCCGCTCAAGATGGCAGTGAGGCTGTTGTTATTCTCTGTGAGGGCCGCACCTTTATCGCCGGCGCTGACATCACGGAATTTGGAAAGCCCCCCAAAGCACCCTATTTACCGGATCTCCTGAATCAACTCGACAACCATCCAAAGCTCACGGTCGCGGCGATCCACGGGACAGCGTTAGGAGGTGGTTTCGAGACAGCGCTGAGCTGCAATTACAGAGTGGCTTTGGCATCAGCCAAAGTGGGTCTGCCAGAGGTGAAGTTGGGCTTGCTGCCAGGCGCAGGTGGCACACAACGGACGCCGCGACTTGCCGGTGTGGCGACTTCTATCGAGCTAATGACATCGGGTAATCCGATCTCTGCAGAAGCCGCCTTACAGAAAGGTCTTATTGATCACATCGCCACGGATAATCTTGCTGAAGAAGCGATAGCCTATGCCAAGCGGCTTGTTGCCGATCAAGCTCCCCAGCGACAAGCGAGTGCAATAACCCTTGCCCTTGATGAAGCTGACAGGGAACTCATTAGTAAAGCGCGCTCAACCCTCGCGAAGAAAACCCGGGGAGAAAGCGCACCCCAGCGAATCATCGACTGCATTGAGGCCTCGGCCGAATTGGATTTTGACGCGGGATTAAAACGCGAGCGCGAGCTGTTCATGGCCTGCATGGAAGATCCTCAGTCGGCCGCACTCCGGCACATGTTTTTTGCCGAACGCGCCGCCGCCAAGATTGACGGTATCGATACCAGCGCCGAGCCGACGGAGGTCAAGCGAGTCGGCATTATCGGCGCCGGCACCATGGGGGGCGGTATCGCCATGTGCTTTGCCCAAGCGGGTGTTCAGGTCACGCTAATCGATATGTCCGATGAGGCGGTGGCGGCAGGTATCTCAAAAATAAAGACAAACTACGATATCAGCGTCAAGCGTGGGCGCCTGTCGCTGGATCAGGTCGAGGCGATAATGTCGCAGATAAAGCCCTCGACCCATTTCGAAGATCTTGCGGATGCGGACATGGTGATCGAGGCAGTGTTCGAAAATCTCGCCGTTAAAAAAGAGGTGTTTGCCCGGCTCGACACCATCTGTAAACAGGATGCCGTTCTCGCCAGCAACACCTCCTATCAGAGCATCGATGATATCGCTGCGGCCACAAGTCGGCCAGAATCGGTACTTGGCATGCACTTTTTCAGTCCTGCTAACGTCATGAAATTACTCGAAGTCGTCAAAGGCGACAAAAGCAGCGACCGGGTGATAGCGACTGCGATGGCCGTTGGTAAACGTATTGGCAAGACTTCCGTACTCTCGGGCATGTGTTACGGCTTTATTGGTAACCGCATGCTCAGACCCTACGCCCGCGAGGCAGCCCTCTGCATGATGGAGGGCGCTAGTCCATCCCAGATTGATGCCGCGATGGAAAATTGGGGCATGGCCATGGGGCCGCTTGCGGTAGGCGATCTCGCAGGATTGGACATTGGCTACAAGGCCCGAGAGCAACTCAGTGACGAGCAGAAAGGCGATCCAGCAAGCTATCGGGTTGCAGACCGCTTGGTTGAAGCGGGTCGTTTGGGACAAAAATCCGGTGCTGGGTACTATCGATATGACCCTGAGACGCGACAGCGAATGGCCGATCCAGAGGTTGACGCCATCATCGACACTTGCAGAGATGAGCTGGGCATTGTTGCACGCACTGTTTCTGACGAAGAGATCGTCGACCGACTGATCCTCGCTCTGGCAAACGAAGGCGCGCGAATTCTTGATGAGGGCATCGCACAGCGCGCGAGCGACATCGACGTAGTCTATTGTTACGGGTACGGCTTCCCTCGACACCGGGGCGGGCCCATGCACTTCGTACAGGCACGAGGCCTGACCTGGGCGGTGCAAAGAATGACGGAGTTCCAACAAAACCTTCATCAGGATAACTGGCCCATTGCCTCCCTCATAGCGGACAGCGCTGAAAGAGGCGAAGCTCTTTAAGGCCCTATCGTGAGCCTACTCTCTGCCAAAAGTCCCAGGGAAACCGTTGCCTTTAGCGCACAGCGGTTTCCAGACAATGAAGCCCTTCACATCCCTCTTCAGGCATGTGCGCACTACTCGCACGAGCCGGTCTCACTGACTTACCGCGAGCTGGACCGAGCCATTAACGAAGCAACCACGCTTTGGCAGGGTACCGGTATTGCCGGGCGGGTTGCCTTGGTTTGCGAAAACCGTGCCGAATTTTTAATCCATTGGCTCGCCCTGAATGCGCTTGGGCTGTCCGTCATTCCAATCAACCATGAAATGCCCGATCAGGAAATACCCTACTATTTGGAACATGGGGAAGCTGTCGCGGTTTGCACACTTGCAAAGCACCTGAAGCGATTTACCGACATCTGTGGCAGCAACGAGCTTGATATTCCGGTCGTGAGCTGTGATTCCATTAGCTCCCTTAATCTTGGTAAACCTATCAAGCAACCGGCTCCCAACGCCGACGCCGAATGTGCTCTTCTGTACACCTCCGGTAGCACGGGCAAACCAAAGGGCTGCATCCTGAGCAACGATTATTTCTTGGAGCAGGGACACTGGTATCGCGCACAAGGCGGCCACATCGAACTTCGCGACGGCAGAGAGAGGCTCTTAACCCCCCTCCCCCTGAGTCACATGAATGCCATGTCCGTGTCCACGATGGCCATGTTTTCCACGGGAGGCTGTTTGATACAGCTCGACCGGTTCCACCCCGCGACTTGGTGGCAGACCGTGCGAGACTCCGAGGCAACAGCGCTTCATTATCTGGGCGTGCTACCGGCGATACTGTTAGCCCTACCCGAGTCAGACAGCGATGATTTTTCAGGCCAGATACGTTTTGGGTTTGGTGCGGGCGTGAATCCCGCACACCATGAACGCTTCGAGCAACGGTTTGGATTTCCACTAGTTGAAGCATGGGCAATGACCGAGTGCGGTGCTGGAGGCGCGATCATTGCCAGCCATGAGCCGCGGCATGTGGGTACCTGCTGCTTTGGACGACCCGGAGAGCCCATCGAATGGCAGCTGGTCGATGAGAATAAGAAGCCTGTTGCCAAGGGCATGCCGGGCGAACTAAGAGTACGGGCTAGAGGACCCAACCCCAAAAAGGGATACTTTTCGGGTTACCTCAAAAACCCGGAGGCAACCGAGGAAGCGTGGCTGGATGGCTGGTTAAATACCGGAGACGTTGTCCAAGAACTACCGGACGGGAACCTGATTTTTGTTGACCGACGCAAAAATATCATCCGGCGTTCGGGGGAGAATATTTCAGCGCTAGAAGTCGAGGCCGCGGTGTCAGATCATCAGGACATTCAGATGGCGGTTGCTACCGCCGTGCCCGATGAGTTGCGAGGTGACGAAGTGGCGCTGTGCGTAATCCTTAAGGCGGATACTGTTGATCCCAAGACAACCGCAGAATCGATTCAGGCACATGTGCTCGAGAAACTGGCGTACTTCAAAGCCCCCGCCTGGGTGATATTCTCCTCATCACTTCCCGTGACCGCTTCTAACAAACCCAAGCGCGCCGACGTGAAGACACTCGCTCTCAAGGCGATTGAGGAGGAAAGGGCTATCGACCTACGCCATTTGAAAAAACGGACCAAGTCCGTATGAAAGATTATCAGGGCGTCGTGATGACCACGCCGGTGAGCCTCGGCTATCAACGGCAAAGCCCCCATGGAGCATCCTGGTTTATCGGTATGGTCTTACGGGAACTTATCCTCCGCTCAGGCGTGAGCAAGACCGATGTTGAGGGGCTTGCCGTCTCAAGTTTCTCCCTTGGCGTGGACTCAGTTGTTTCACTGACGCAACAATTTGGACTTTCACCGCGTTGGATAGAGCAGGCGGATATGGGCGGCGTGTCTGGCATTGTTGCCTTGCGGCGTGCCGCAAGAGCTGTACAGGCCGGTGAGGCGGAGATGATTGCCTGCATCGGTGGTGATGGCGCCGCGCATCGGTCCTTTGAACACACGGCAGCGAACTTCTCGAGCTGGAGTATCGATGCTGCATTTCCCTATGGCGCTGGGGGACCAAACGCCGTTTTTAGTTTGATCACGGCTCGCTATATGGAAGAGTTCGGCGCCACCAGAGAAGATTTCGCGCGCATATGCCTTGACCAGCGTTATAACGCCAACCACTACGCGCAGGCGCTTTTAGGTCACAAGACCCTAAGTCTCGATGACTATTTAAATGCAAGACCTATCGCAGGGCCCGTGCATCTTTTTGACTGTGTGATGCCCTGTGCTGGCGGCGAGGGGTTTTTATTGATGACTGAGGATCGAGCGAGACACCTCGGCCTCCCCTATGTCCAGATATTGGCGACCGATGAGCTACATAACAGCTTTTCTGAGGATCCCGTACAGCAGCGCGCTGGCTGGGCGTGCTATCGCGACGCCCTCTACCAACGCGCCGGTCTCGGGCCGGAAGACATCGATATGCTGCAGACCTACGACGACTACCCTGTCATCAGCATGATGCAAATCGAAGATTTGGGGTTCTGCGACAAGGGCGACGGCGCTCGCTTCGTACAAGAGACAGACATGCGCTTCGATGGCTCCGGCAAGCCGGCAAACAAGCTCCCCCACAACACCTGTGGAGGTCAGCTATCCTGCGGGCAAGCTGGCTCGGCCGCAGGCTATCTCGGACTGACGGAAGCGCTTCGTCAACTCACTCACAGTGCTCAGAGTAATCAGATTGCCACAGCACGTACCTGTCTGGTCAGCGGCTATGGCATGGTCAACTACGACCGGGGCTTGTGCAGTGCGGCCGCCATATTGCAGGAGGCCGACTCGTGAACCTGAAGGAAAAAATGAAGCGGCGGCTGAAGCTTAACAGACCCAGTCTTCGCGCCAGAGCACGTCCTCCGAAACAAAGAACAGCGTTGGGCCAACAGTTCACTGCCGCCAATCTACCTGTCTCTCTCTCAATGCAGGTGTGCACCGCCTGTGAGCATCATCAATACCCACCTGCCGAATTGTGTGGGCACTGTCTTGGAGACACGCTACGCTACCAAGAGGTTGATACTGCGGGGCAACTTTTAAGCCGCAGCGAGTTGCATCACAGCCTTTGGGAATTCTTCAAGCGGCGTATTCGCACCAAGCCCTGGCCAATAGGCTCAGTGAAGCTCCGTAACGGCCCTGTCGTCATCGGTCATCTTGGGGAGGATACCTTGCAGACTGGCGACGATGTTGCGGTGTTTAGTCACTCTGACGCGTCACAGGCCTCGGTGTTAATCATCGTGAGCGCGGGCACCCCTATCGCGACACCGGAGCAGCGTGAGCACATTGTTGCCGCTCTCAACCTGAAACAACCGGCAGAGAAACAGGGTGGTATTTAACCCATGAATAAACAGAACAATCGAGGTTTTTCAGATGGCCCATGACACCGTTCTCGTCACTGGCGGCAGCACCGGTATCGGGGCCGCAATTTGCGACTCCTTCCTCAAGCAGGGCAAACAGGTGGTGAACCTCTCTAGGCGGCCTCTCGAGCGGCCTGAAATGCCATTGATTAACATCCAACTCGACCTCAGTGACCGGAATAGTACAGAACGAGTGGCGGCGGATATTGCCAAAAACCACTCCATTACCGGCTTCGTCCACAATGCAGGACTCATCCGACCGGCACTGCTCTCTGCCGTATCACTCGATGACTACGACTACCTCAGCCAAGTCCACATCGGTGCTGCGATCACGCTTACTCAAGCTATTCTCCCCGGCATGAGGGAGAGACAGTTCGGACGCATTGTTCTAATAACCTCCCGAGCTGCGCTGGGGCTACAAACCCGGACCAGCTACTCGGCAACCAAGTCGGGCATGATTGGGCTGGCAAGAACATGGGCACTGGAACTCGCCCCGGAAGGCATTACGGTCAACACCGTGGCCCCCGGCCCCATTGCAGATACCGAGATGTTCGAATCCGTGGTGCCTGCCGACAGCGACAAGGCCGAGCAGATTGCCAAAGGCATCCCCGTACAACGTCTGGGTCGTTCCAAAGACGTTGCCCACGCGGTACAGTTTCTGTCCAGTGAAGACTCGGGCTTTATCACAGGCCAGACCCTCATGGTTTGCGGTGGAGCAAGCCTTGGGTCGCTGGCGCTGTAAGGTAGATCAATGACTTCGATACCAACAGGTGATTTTAGTCAGGTTGTCACACCCACACGGGTTCACCGCAGTCTCTACACCGATCCCGATTTATTCGAGCTCGAGATGACGCGCATCTGGGGACAAGCCTGGATTTTTATTGGCCACGAGTCTCAGGTTCCCAATACCGGCGACTACTTCACCACCAACATCAATCACAATATTCCTGTCGTCATGGTACGGGATAAATCAGGCACGGTTCAGGTACTTCATAACCGCTGCGGGCACAAGGGCGCGAAAGTCGTTGAAGCGCGCTCGGGAAATGCGCGGGGCGCGTTTCGCTGCTCTTATCATGGCTGGAGCTACCGCCACGATGGGAGCTTGCTCAAAGTGCCTAACGAAGCGGGCTACGAGGGCACCGGGTTTGATAGCTCCAATCCCTGCTATAGCATGCAGCCACTGGCGCAAGTTGAGTCTTATCGAGGCTTTGTTTTTGCCACCCTGTCACCCGACGCGCCCGATCTAAAAACATGGATGGGAGGGGCACGAGACTGCTTTGACAATCTTTGCGATCGCGCACCTGAAGGAGAGGTCGAGGTCGCAGGCGGTGTGCTGCGGTACGAGCATCAGTGCAACTGGAAATTTATCCTAGAAAATCTGAACGACACCATGCACCCGATGGTCGTTCATGAATCGATAGTAAAAGCTGCCGAATCCTATCTAGACTCTTTGCCCGAAGATGCCGTGGAACAGCGGAAAGAAGCAGAAATCATTCCGCCTTTCGGCGCCAGTTACGAAAAATTTGAGGCCAGTGGTATTACTGGCTTCCCCTTCGGCCATCATTACGACGGGGGCAAAACCAGCATCCATGCGGATTACTCAGTTGACCCCGACTATCACTCGGCAATGGTGGCGGCCTATGGTGAGGAACGCACCCGGGAAATCTACTCCTTTAACACCCACAACGTCCTTTTTTACCCCTCGCTCACCATTAAGTGTGCCGTGCAGAACATCCGGGTGATCCGTCCTATCAGCGTTGATCGGTTCATTGTCGAAACCTGGTCCTTCCGGCTCAAAGGCGCGCCCGACAGCATGCTGCAGCGCACCCTCCTCTACAGCCGATTGATCAACTCGGCTATGGGCATGGTTGGACCCGACGACCTTGAGGTCTATCGGCGCGCTCAGGAAGGACTCGCCTCACCCAGTAATGAATGGGTCGAGTTCCATCGCCAGTATGGCAAAGACGAGCAACGTGTAGATCGCACTGTCGGTGGCGGCACTTCTGACCTTGATATGCGCACTCAGTACCAGGCATGGCAGGCCTATATGGAAGGCACAATATTCAACGAGGTGAAAAACGCGTGAATCGGGAACGTATCGAGGAATTTCTTTACCGGGAAGCCGATCTGCTGGATCGACCCGATCTGGATTCCTGGATGAATCTGTTTGCCGAAAGCGGTACCTACTGGATGCCTGCGACAGAAGATCAGCAGGATCCCATCAACCATATCTCCCACATCTATGACGACCGGGTCATGATGGAAATTCGCCGCCGAAATTTCATTCACCCGAGAGCATCATCCAAAGAGTGGGAGGTTCGCTGCTCTCATGTCATAGGCAATATACGCCTCCTGCCAGAGGTGGCAGAAGACGTTATAACAGTAACGTCGAATCAGCACGTGGTCGTGTGGTATCGAGACGAGCAACGCCTTTACGCCTGCAGAGTTACCCATCGCCTTCAGATCGATGGCGAAGACTTTAAAATTCTGGAAAAACAGGTCGATCTCATTAACCCAGAGGCGCCACAGCAATCCCTGATCATCTACCTGTGACCAACGCCCGCTGACCGATACCCTTCCCCAAGAGGGTAGGCCCCAGAGCGGTCTTCTTGGCTGGAGATCACAGATATTTTAAACTTAAAGCTTCTACCTATCGACATGGAGAAACTCATGGGCAGCACACGCTGGAGCAAACTGAACTGGGAAGACCCCTTCGAACTTGACAGCCAGCTCAGCGACGAACAGCGAATGGTTCGTGACAGCGCAAGGCAATATGCCCAAGGGCAGCTCTTGCCCCGGGTCAAAGAGGCATTTCGTCACGAAGAAACTGACCCCGCTATTTTCCGGGAGATGGGGGAAATGGGGCTACTGGGCTCCACGATCGATGGATACGGGTGCCCTGGCGTCGACTACGTTTGCTATGGCCTCGTAGCGAGAGAGGTAGAACGGGTCGACTCCGGCTATCGTTCCATGCTGAGCGTCCAGTCGTCGCTGGTGATGTATCCCATCTACGCGTACGGCTCCGACGCCCAGAAAGAGAAGTATCTGCCCAAACTCGCCACCGGCGAGTGGATCGGCTGCTTCGGCCTCACAGAACCCGATCACGGATCTGACCCGGGCGGCATGGTAACCCGGGCCCGTTCCGTGGATGGTGGTTACGCTCTCACCGGGGCAAAAATGTGGATCTCCAACAGCCCGATTGCAGACGTGTTTATCGTCTGGGCCAAAACGGACGATGATGTTATCCGCGGGTTCATTCTTGAAAAGGGAATGAAGGGGCTAAGCGCCCCTAAAATAGAAGGCAAGCTCGCTCTGCGAGCGTCAATAACCGGCGAAATCGTGATGGAGGATGTCTTCGTCCCCGAGGAGAACCTGCTTCCCAACGTTCATGGACTAAAAGGACCTTTTGGCTGCCTAAACAACGCCCGCTACGGTATCGCCTGGGGCACCCTGGGTGCTGCTGAAACCTGCTGGCACAGCGCGCGACAGTACACCCTTGATCGCCAGCAATTTGGTCGCCCTCTTGCGGCCACGCAGCTGATTCAGCTTAAGCTCGCCGATATGCAGACAGAAATTGCTTTGGGGCTTCAGGCCTGTCTTCGAGCCGGACAGATGCTCTCCGCAGGCGAAATTTCGCCGGACTTGATCAGCCTGATCAAAAGAAATTCCTGCGGCAAAGCACTTGATATCGCAAGGAAGGCACGAGATATGCTGGGCGGGAACGGCATTTCCGATGAATATCCCATCATGCGCCATATGATGAACCTGGAAGTGGTGAACACCTACGAGGGCACCCACGATATTCACGCCCTGATTCTTGGTAGAAGCCAGACAGATATCCCCGCCTTCTGAGCGGGGACACCCAGTCTTAACTTAATGCGCCCCTACATCCGCTCCGGTGCCGGCGGGGGCGTCTGCCTCACCGCGAGCTACTGCATCCCAGGCTTGCTTCACCACGTAAGCGCGAATGGCATCAGTTTCCTCTTTATCCAATCGGTCGCCGAAGGACACCATCCCGTTAGCGCTCAGCGCACCGTCTCTTAAAACCGCATCCCAAGACGCTTCAGTCGAGGTAATCGCCGACCAGCGCAGATCAGGCAGGACGCCAGAGCTGATGGCAAAGGCACCGTGGCACCACTGGCAATTCGCCGCGAAGAGACGCAATCCCTTTGCTTGAAGCGCCTCATCGCCAAGAGGCTGGCTTTTCGGGCTGCGTGCAATGCCGGTCTCAAGGGGCTTTGGCAGCTCTCCCTGTCCGCCCAACTTAAAGGTGATCACCCGACCCGTCTCCGGACCCACGGCGTCCTCAAACACCACACCATAAACCATCGCGATGGTGCTACCCCATCCTGAGAGAATCGAGAGATATTGCTCGCCATCGACCTCATAGGTCATTGGCGCTGCACCAGGCCCACCAACCAACCCATGGGACCAGACTCGCTCTCCTGTCTCCGCATCATAGGCGACCAACTCGCCGCCTTTGTTAGCCTGGAATACCAGTCCGCTAGCCACCGACAGGGTGCCGCCGTTGAAAGGCACAGGAAAGGGTACCGCCCAGCGCGCCTGTCCTTTGACAGGATCCCAGGCCAGCAGCGATCCGCCGCCCATACCACGCATCCCCTCGATGCCACCCGCGGGGATCTCCAGGGGCCACCCTGCGTCTTCACGGTAGCCCACATTCCAGTTGCTCTTCACAGGATCATTGGGGTCAGGTCGGCTGTAGAGGAAGGGCCAGATGTTGGTCGGAATGTACACGAGACCAGTATCTGGGCTGTAGGACATGGGATGCCAATTGTGCGCGCCCGTCGGCCCCGGAAGAACCGCAAAGTCCTCGGACAAACTGCGCGCCTCGGGAACTTCGATTGGACGACCGTTTTCATCAACCCCCGTGGCCCAGGTCATGTCGGTAAAGGCGTCGGCAGAAATAAGATCCCCGGACTTTGCATCGATCACATAAAAGAACCCGTTCTTGGGGGCCTGCATCACAACCCGCCGAGGCGCTCCCGCCTCCCCTAACGGTAAGTCTGCAAGCAAAATCGGTTGTGTCGCGGTGTAATCCCACATATCTCGAGGTGTTGTCTGGTAGTGCCAGCGATAGCTGCCGGTATCGGCATCGACTGCAACAATCGACGATAGAAACAGATTGTCACCGTCGCCCTCTGGATCACGGATGGAAGCATTCCACGGAGAGCCGTTGCCGACCCCAAGTAGCACCTGATCATTTACGCTGTCATACACGATGGCATCCCACACGGTGCCACCACCGCCATCGGTGGTCCATGCCCCTGTATCACCCCAGGTCTCGTTGGCCAGCTTGGCGAGAATGTCGTCGGAGGCGGCGCCATCAGGCTTCTTGTTTGGATTAGGCACCGTATAAAAGCGCCAGACAAGATCGCCGCTCGCCGTATCGTAGGCCGTCACATAACCACGCACACCCAGTTCGGCTCCACCATTGCCGATAATGACTTTGTCTTTAAATACCCGCGGTGCACCGGTAATCGTGTAGGGCTTCGATTGATCGACGGTCACCTGACTCCACACTACCTCGCCCGTTTTGGCGTCGAGCGCTTCCAATCTGCCGTCAAAGATCCCCACGAATACCTTGCCCTCGTAAACCGCGACGCCACGGTTCACTACATCGCAGCAGCCTTTTGCCGCATCTTCCCCCGAAACTTCTGGGTCATACACCCAAAGCTCTTCGCCGGTGCGCGCATCAAGCGCGTAAACAACTGACCATGAGCCGGTGACATACATCACCCCATCAACGACTATGGGTGTCGCTTCGACACCTCGTGGTTTTTTCATGTCATACACCCACCCAATACCCAAGTCCTGAAGGGTGTCCCGATTGATTTTGCTCAGCGGCGAATGGCGGGTTTCATCATAGGAACCGCCATAAGTCATCCATTGTTGTGGCTCATCAAGGGCAGCTGCCAAACGAGCATCGCTCACCGCTGCGAGAGATTTGGCCGGCTCCGCTCCACCTTGCACGCCGGAGCTGCTACTAGTGGTCTCGCCTTCAACTGTATCGGGCGAAGAATTTCCGCCACAACCTGACACAACCAGCGCCACACATAGGGATGTCAGCGAGAGCAATTTCGTTATCATTATGGAATCTCCGGTGTCTTTTACGAGATGCAAATCGAGAATATGAAGCGGCCAAATTAGACGAACCTCTCGCCTGCGTTGATCCTATGGTAAGGGATTTATAGTGGGCCTGAAAACCATGAGTCCTCAAGCTGATACAGCTTCTATACTGATATTTGCTTGGGCTTCAGGTCTCGATATCGAGCTTCCGAAATCGCAATCTACCATTGCAAAAAAATCTGCGGAGTCTTGCGCTGAGACCGGCTACAACCGCAGTCCGTACCTCATTTGTTTTGCCAAGCGATGACTCTTCGACTGTAGCGACGACATCATCGGTGATGGGTTTCATGCGAATACCTTCCAATGATTCGCCATTGTCTAAAGGGCGTCGAACCCTCGATCGCAATCCTTGCGAAGATCATCGATATGTTCAAGACCAACCGCAATCCTGATAAGTCCCTCAGCAATTCCTGCTTCTGAGCGCTGTTGGTCAGAAAGTCGTCCATGAGTTGTTGTCGCCGGATGTACGATCGTTGTTCTCACATCCCCGAGGTTTGCGGTTAAAGACATCAGTTCAGTGGCATTGATGAAACGCCAGGCCGCATCACGTCCGCCCTTTATCTCGAAAGAAAGAACGCCGCCGTAATGACTCTGCTGCATACTTGCCAGCGAGTGTCCTTGATGATCGGCGAGTCCGGCGTAGTGAACCTTCAGCACCTGAGGATTTGATACCAGCCACTCGGCAAGCTTCTGGGCATTGTGCGAGTGGGCTTCCATCCTTAGAAATAAGGTTTCCAGGCCTTTCAGTACCACCCAGGCGTTAAAGGGGCTCATTGCGGGACCACAGGTTCGGACGAAGGCAGTGACCGCCGCCATGTCTTGAGCCGATCCTACTGCGGCGCCGCCGAGCACCCTGCCCTGCCCATCAAGATACTTGGTCGCAGAATGGATAATGATGTCTGCACCCAATGCAAGCGGTGTTTGTAACGCAGGGGTACAAAAACAGTTGTCGACAACAAACTTAGCGCCGACGCGATGTGTCAAGTCGGCCAGTCTTTTCAGATCAGCAACTTCACACAGGGGATTTGAGGGACTCTCACAGAAGACAAGCTTGGTGCTCGAAGTCACCTCACGCTCCCATGCCTCAAAGTCAGTCAGCGGTACAAAACAAACATCAACACCGAATTTGCTCATGTAATTTTGAAACAACCCAGTTGTGCTGCCGAAAACGTCTCGGGAACACACAACCCTGTCGCCAGCCTGTAAAAACGCCATGCACACAGAGAGTATCGCTGCCATACCTGAGGCAGTAGCAACTGCTGCATCCGCCTGCTCCAGTGCAGCCAGGCGTTGCTCCAACATTCTGACGGTGGGGTTGGTATAGCGCGAGTAAACGTTGGCACCGTCCTGCCCCATGAATTTCGCGGCAGCATCCTCAGCGCTCTCAAAGACAAAACTGGAGGTGGTAAAGATGGGTTCACTATGCTCACCCTCCGGCGTCCGCTTCACCCCCGATCTAATCGCTCGAGTTTCAGGATGCGCGGTGTCTAGCCAATTTCCCCGTTCTTTAGTCACTACTCGTTCTGCCCAAACCCTAGTGAAGATGTCATCAACTGTCGTTGTGAAGCCCGACGACGGCTCCTTCCTGACTCGCTGCAATCCGCAAGGCAGAACCCTCTGCACGAGCTGCCTCAACGCTACTCAGATAGGCCTCATCCACCGTACCCGCAAGGTAACGACCGTCAAATACCGATGACTCAAAATCTTCTATCGCCTCATTCCCTTCAAAAGAGCTCGCAAACAAATCCTCTAAATCCTGATAAACGAGCCAGTCTGCGCCGATCAAATCACATATCTCTCCAACAGTACGCCCATGAGCAATGAGTTCATTAGCCGCGGGCATATCGATGCCATACACGTTGGGATAGCGAACCGGAGGCGCTGCCGAAGCAAAATAAACCTTGTTAGCACCTGCATCTCGGGCCATCTGAATAATTTGGCCGCAGGTGGTGCCCCGGACAATCGAGTCATCTACCAGCAAGACATTCTTTCCACCAAACTCGAGGGGTATAGGGTTCAACTTCTGACGCACGGACTTCTGGCGCTGGCTTTGACCCGGCATAATGAAGGTTCGACCTATGTATCGATTCTTCATGAAGCCCTCACGAAATTTGACGCCCAGCTCATAAGCCAGCGACTGCCCCGCCACGCGGCTGGTATCGGGAATCGGAATCACCACGTCAATGTCGTGATCCGGCCGAAGGGACAAAACCTTTTTCGCCAACCGCTCACCCTGTCGCATGCGGGTTTTATAAACAGAGATCCCGTCGATCAAGGAATCCGGGCGGGCAAAATAGACATGTTCGAAGATACAGGGAGTGAGCCGAGGATTGTCAGCGCAGGCCGCGCGATGAAGGTCGCCGGAAGAGTCAATAAAAATGGCCTCGCCAGGCGCCACATCTCCCACCAATTCAAACCCCAAGACATCAAGGGCCACGCTCTCTGAGGCCACCATATACTCGGGCTTGGCGTCCTCCTGCTGACGCTTTCCAACAACCAGTGGTCGAATTCCATTTGGATCTCTGAATGCGACCAACCCTAATTTTGCAATCATCGCTACCGCCGCATAGCCACCTTCACATCGGCGATGCAGCGCCCTGATGGCAGTAAAAATATCCTCGGCGCCCGGGACAAGCTTGCCGAGGCGCTGAAGCTCATGAGCAAAAACATTCAGAAGGACTTCTGAATCAGAATCGGTATTCAGATGACGCAGATCACTTTGGAATAAACCAGCACTTAGCGACTCCGAGTTGGTCAAATTACCGTTGTGCGCCAGCGCAATGCCATAGGGTGAATTGACATAGAACGGTTGAGCCAGGGCGGTTCCCGAGCTTCCCTGAGTGGGGTATCTAACGTGTCCCACCCCAAAGGAGCCCAATAGCTGAGTCATGTGATGAGGACGAAATACATCCCTGACTAAGCCCTCTCCCTTGCGCTGTAAAAACTTTCCGCCCCTGCAGGTCATAATGCCCGCAGCATCCTGTCCTCGATGCTGCAACATCGTGAGCGCATCATAGATATCAGCAGCCACGTCTGTATTGCCCACGATCCCGACTAAACCGCACATGAGGCTGTCTCCCTACTAAAGCATTTCAACCGACTCTAGCTCCTGTTCCAGTTGCTCGGCAGGGGCAGCCTCAAGGACCGTTTCCATGTTTTCCCCCAACCACTCTGCCAGCGTTTTAAGCAGCGGGGTGATCTCCGCATCATCAAGCAGGTCGTCTTGTGAACTCGGCACAACCGATCGAAGCACGAAGGTCAAAGCCAACATAATGACCAAGCCCCTCGATAGACCGAATACTCCCCCCAAGAGACGATTACCTATATTTAGACCGGGTTGCCGCATTTGCTGGGCGAACAGTCCAGCCAGTATTTTGAATATCGCCAGAACTCCGATAAAAACCAAAATCCAACCCGCCAGATATCTCACCGTCTCGCTGTCGCTGATTGCTCGTAAGGCGTTTGCCAATGGCTCAGCCAGAACATTTGCGAGTACAAAGGCTGCAATCCACCCGATTAGCGCAAGCGCCTCCCTACCAAATCCACGATAGAGCCCTACCAACACTGATATTAAAACTACCACCACCGCCAGCCAGTCAAGTTCGTTAAAGCCACCGGTAGCTGCAACCATTTGCTGTTCAATATCCCCCACGGTTACTGCCTGTACCTGACGATGACCGACTCTACTCGGAGTGCTTTATCGACTTCCAACTTGATAGGTTCAAATCGCGCCAGGTCTGCTTTTGGCCCTATCTGGACCCGCCAGAGAATCTTATCGTTTGATGCGAAGCTACTGGCAAATGCCTCATAGCCCTTGCTAACCAATTGATCCACCAGGCTCGCTGCCCTCTCCTGAGTACTGACCGTGGCAACCTGCAACACCCAGGTGATGGGGAAGCCCGAACTATCGGGGACAATGGGGGACGGTGCTTTTCGAGACAGGTCAGTCGTTTCAAGCGTGTCAGCGGGCGCCAAATTTACAGCGGTCTGGGCAACATCTTGCTCGGCATTGATGAGTGTCTTTTGATCGGCCAGGGCCTGAGCCTCCTCATCGTAGCTCGGCGCCACGACAGTGCTACTGATTTTTTCCTTGGGCGATATCAGATCGGGAAGCGGTTCAGTATCAATGACAGGCACTGGCGGCGGTTCGTCAATAACAATTGATGTCTTCATTTCAGGGCTCACAAAAATAATGGGCCAGAAGACAACAGCCATCGCCAAAAGAACCAGTGTCCCAACCAATCGCTGTCTAACTACGGGGTTCACAGTCTGCTCAGACTCCCGATTATCCGTGTTGCTGCATCAGCTTCATTTGCTCGCCTATCGTCACGAAGGATCCAAAGACAACGATACGATCTCCGGGCTCGGTCATCTCGAGTGCTCCCTCATGCGCCCCCTCTGGCGACTCATAAAGCCGCGTGTGTGCTTGTGGATCGAGAGTGTTGATCAAATCCGCCAAAGCCACAGGTGTTGCCGCTCGATCCCCCGCGTGGTTATCTGGCAGATGCCATACACTGCCAGCCGCAGACGCCAGACTAATCATATCATGGAGCGGCTTGTCGGCCATGGCACCGAAGAGCAAATGAGTCGCCCCCTCGCAGGGACTGGCATCAAGCGCTTCAAGCAGCGCGGCAACGGATTCACGGTTATGGGATACGTCTAACCACCACTCTCGATTTTGGTGGGTAAACCGGAACTGCCGACCGGGCACAGAAAACCCCGCCAGAGCCAGATTAACCTCCTCCTGACTCGGTCCTAAACCCAGAACCTCAAGGGCAACCACCGCCGCGGCGATATTAGTGGCCTGCAAAGAGTAGGAAGCGGGCAAATCAATACATCGACCCGTCGGGAGTTCAAGCCGCCAATCCTCAAGCCGCCAATCCCGGCCCAGCACATAAGGCCGGGCGCCGATGGCATCAAGCGCGGGTAACAGGGTTGAGGGCAGTGCCGATTCCGCAACAATGACCGGCTTGTCCTGGCGGGCCACGCCGGCTTTCTCTGGCGCAATCTCTTCACGGGTTTCACCCAGCCATTCGGTATGGTCAAGGCCGATACTGGTTACAATAGCCAAATCTGTATCGACGCAGTTAACGGCATCCAACCGCCCTCCGAGACCCACCTCCAAAATTTGCCAGTCAACCGCCTCCTGCTTGAAGATCAGTAACGCTGCCAGCGTTGCGAACTCAAAATAACTCAGGGTGATGCTGGCTCTGGCTGCCTCAATCTCGGCAAAGGCAGCCAGAATCTGCGTATCCGAGGCGGGCACACCGCGGACAACAATCCGTTCGTTAAAATCAATGAGATGAGGCGACGTGTAGGCGCCGACGGATGCTCCCTGTCGTTTCAGGAAATGCTGAAGGGTTGCTACCGTCGATCCTTTGCCGTTGGTTCCCGCCACGGTGATTGTCAGCGGTTTTCCCTGCCGCAAGCCGAGCCGCTCCGCTACGGTCGTTATCCGGGTGAGACCCAAATCAATCGATTTTGGATGCAAAGTCTCTAAATGGGACAACCAGTCGGCTAAGTCCTCAAATGACTTCACGGTACCAGCCTCCAAGGGTATGAAATCCTACCCGGGGGCGCATCTCGCTACGCTTCTGCCTCCGCGGCCACAACAACACCCGTCATTTTTTCCAACAGGCGAGCAAGGGTGTCGCGCATGTCGCTACGGTGGACGATCATATCGATCGCGCCGTGCTCTAGAAGAAACTCACTTCGCTGAAAGCCCTTCGGCAACTTCTGACGAATTGTCTGCTCGATAATGTTTGGGCCCGCGAAACCCGCTCTGGCTCCTGGCTCTGCGACGTTAATATCACCCAGCAAAGCAAGGGAAGCGGACACGCCTCCGTAAATCGGGTCGGTAAGCACCGAAATAAACGGAACCCCAGCGACTTTCATTCGCTCCAGAACAGCAGAGGTCTTGGCCATCTGCATCAGTGAGATCAGGGCCTCCTGCATGCGAGCGCCTCCGGAAGCAGCGAAACATACCAGCGGCAGCCTGTGCTCAAGGGCGTGAGTGGCGGCTCGAGTAAATTTCTCTCCCACCGCATAGCCCATGGATCCACCGTGAAAGTTGAACTCGAAAGCGACCGCCACCAACTGGAGCCCGTTGAGCTTTCCAGCCATGGCAATCAGCGCGTCTTTCTCTCCGGTACTTTTCTGCGCAGCGCTCAACCGCTCCTTGTATTTTCTTTTGTCCTTAAACTTGAGGCGGTCTACAGGCTCCAGGTCCGCAAAGAGCTCCTGCCTGCCGTTGGCATCCAGAAAAATATCGAGTCGCTGCCGCGCCCCAATACGCATGTGGTGATCACACTTGGGACATACTTCCTGATTACGCTCAAGATCGGGTCGATACAAAGCGGCATCGCAATTAACGCACTTCTTCCAGAGTCCCTCGGGAACACTCGCTCGACGGGAGGGTGTTTCGTCCTTGCGGACCCCAGACGGAAGTATCTTATCGATCCAGCTCATAGCAAACTCCGGACGGCGTAACCGTGCATTATACCCTCGGGGTATTAGACCCCGGTAGGTACGTTATCAACGCCATTCCGGATGCTTTTGAGCAAACTAATGGCGTTATCAGTCGCCAGCTCTTCACTACCCCCATTAGCAATGGTTTGGGCCATAGTGTCGATGAGCGCGCTGCCAACCACCGCACCATCTGCCACCCCAGCGACAGCCCCAGCGGAGGCAGCATCCTTGATCCCGAAGCCCACGCATACAGGCAGAGTCGTCGCCTCTTTGATCTTCGTCATGTAGGACGCAACGTCGGCGGTGTCCAGATGCCCTGCGCCAGTGACACCCTTGACCGCGACGTAATAAATGAAGCCCGATGCACTTTGCACGATGGTCTTGATTCGCGGCTCGGGGGTGGTGGGAGAAATAAGGAAAATATTGTCGATACCGACGAGCTCCAACTGATCCCTGAGAGAATCAACCTCCTCAGGCGGGAGGTCCACAGTGATCAGGCCGTCCACGCCAACCTCTGCACAAGCAGTCGCAAAACTCGCGTAGCCCATGCGTTCCACCGGATTGGCATAGCCCATCACAACCACAGGGGTCGACGAATCATGTTGTCGGAAATCAGCCACCATGCCCAGCACGTCACGTAGGCTAATGCCGTTATCAAGCGCCCGCTCATGGCCTTTCTGAATCACGGGCCCTTCTGACATGGGATCCGAGAAAGGAACACCTAGTTCGACGATATCGGCCCCCGCGTCAACCAGCCGATGCATGAGCGGGACCGTGCCAAACCTCGAGGGATCGCCCGCCACTATGTAGGGAATTACCGCTTTGCGGCCTTCATTTTTGAGCCGCTCGAAACATGAAGTCAGTCTGGTCACAAATCGTCCTGAAAAAGTCTTAAAGTTCTATACCGTCAATGGCCGCGACCGTGAGAATGTCCTTGTCGCCTCGACCGGAGAGGTTTACGACGATGTGCTGCTCTGGTGACATGTCAGCGGCTAGCCTTTCCGCGTACGCGAGAGCATGGGCCGTCTCGAGAGCCGGCATAATACCCTCCATCCGCGTCCATCGGTGAAAGGCTGCAAGTGCCTCATCGTCATTTGCGGACACGTATTGAACTCGCCCTATGTCCTTGAGCCAAGCGTGCTCGGGACCAACACCGGGGTAATCCAAACCCGCCGACACCGAATGTGTATGGAGTATCTGGCCGTTTTCATCCTGCATCAGGTAAGTTCGATTGCCGTGCAGAACGCCGGGAGTACCCGCTGACAGGGGAGCCGCGTGTTCCCCGGTTTCAACTCCATGACCGCCCGCTTCTACGCCGTACATGGCAACACCCTCATCGGGTAAAAATGGATGAAAGAGCCCGATGGCGTTTGAACCACCACCGACACAGGCGACCAGCGCGTCGGGCAATCGCCCATTGCGCTCCAGACACTGCCGACGAGCCTCGCGTCCTATCACGCTCTGGAAGTCACGAACCAACATAGGATAAGGATGGGGACCGGCGACCGTTCCAATGATATAAAAAGTACTATCGACATAAGTAACCCAATCCCGAAGCGCCTCATTCATAGCGTCCTTGAGGGTTCTTGAGCCCGAGGTAACCGGGACAACCTCGGCACCAAGAAGCTTCATCCGGTAGACATTGAGCGCCTGACGCTTGACGTCTTCAGCGCCCATAAACACGTGGCACTCCAGGCCGAGTCGGGCCGCAACCGTGGCACTGGCGACTCCGTGCTGACCAGCACCGGTCTCCGCAATCACCCGCTTTTTACCCATATGCTTGGCTAGCAACGCCTGACCAATTGTGTTGTTCACCTTGTGAGCGCCGGTATGGTTCAGATCTTCCCGCTTCAAAAAGATACGAGCACCGCCGATTTCATCAGATATCCGTGCCGCTTCGTAGAGAGGTGAAGGCCGTCCCACATAGTGAGCGAGGTCCGTATCGAACTCCCGCTGAAAATCTGGATCTTTGGAGAGATCCCTGTACAGCGCCTCAAGATCGGCCAGCGCCGTCATTAGCGTCTCCGCAACGAATTTGCCGCCATAGGGACCGAATCGTCCCTGAGGATCAGGAACGGAAGCAAAGAACTCCGGGCTGCGCATTTCTGTCATGTTGTTACCACCTTCTCGGCCGCTTTGACGGCTTTCATAAATTGCCTGATCTTCTCAGGGTCCTTGTTCCCGGGAGAAATTTCGACCCCGGAACTGACGTCTACCGCCGACGGCTGCAAACTGGTTATTGCCTCCCCAACAGTAGCGGGGTTGAGACCGCCCGCCAAAATGATCGGTCGGGCAAAATTGTCAGGTATAAGCGTCCAGTCGAATTGCTGCCCTGTCCCCCCAAACTGCCCATCGTGAACAGAATCCAAAAGAAAGCCTCTGGCCTCCTTGTATTGAGCTGCCTGCTCCGTCAAATCTGAACCCGGCTCCACTTTCAGCGCCTTGATATAAGGGATCTGCCACTGGCGGCAAAAAGCCGGGGACTCGCTACCGTGCATCTGCAACAGATTGATCGGTACCGCGGAAAGTGCGGACGCCACCTCTTCCTCTTTCGGGTCAACGAAGAGACCCACTACCGCCACGAACGGAGGAATCACCTCACAGATGGCTCTCGCCTGCTCCAGGGAGACCGCGCGTTTGCTGCCCGACCAGAACAGTAACCCGATGGCATGCACACCATAGCGAACCGCTACCAATGCGTCCTCCGGGCGTGTGATTCCACAAACTTTGACCTGCACTGTCACCGGGTTCCTCATGGAGGCAATTCAAGACGCGGCGAGAGTGTAGCAGATCTGGGCGAAGACTAGAGACAACCGGTCAGCCAAGACGGGCCATCGGGGGGCTCGGGAAGCGCATATTCTGCGGGGTACCCGACCCCGGTGAGATAAAGGCCAGCGCCTGAGGCTGTATCGGCCCCAAGGGTTCTGTCGCGGCCCTCCAGCAGTTCTTTTAGCCATGAAACAGGCCGATGACCAGCACCCACGAGCATCAAAGCACCGGCGATATTGCGCACCATGTGGTGAAGGAATGCGTTTGCGGTGATATCGAGGAGAACAAAGTCCCGCCAGCGCACTAGGTCAAGTGCATGAATGTGGCGAATAGGACTGTTGGCCTGACACTGCGCCGCACGAAAGGCAGAAAAATCGTGCTCTCCGAGCAAGGCTTCAGCGGCAGCCTGCATTTTATTGACATCAAGATGTCGCCGCTGCCAGGCCACCAGCTCAGCGAGCTGTGCCGGTCGCACGGCAGTATTGGCGATTACATACCGATACCGCCGCCAAAGAGCGCTGTGGCGAGCGTGGAATGATGGGGCCACCGAAGTCACCCAATGGACGCGGATGTCACTGGGCAAATAACTGTTCGAACCCATAACCCACGCCTTCGCACTCCTGCCGACTGGGTCATCAAAATGAACGATCTGGCCAACCCCATGGACTCCCGCATCGGTTCGCCCCGCGCAGTGAGTTCTAATCGGCTGATTCGCCACCGCGCTTAAGGCTTCCTCGAGACGCTCTTGCACGGTTACCACAGAGAGGTGCGGTTGGGCTTGCCACCCGCTGTAGGCCGACCCATGGTATTCAATTCTCAGGGCTGCTCGGGTACCCGCCGTCCAGGGGGTAGGGTCGAAGGTATGTTCGGTATCAATCAAGGTGAATTAGCAGATCCCGCGCTTCTGCCTGTTGTCTTAAATCACCGTTGGTCACCACGTCTTCTAATATGGGACGCGCACCTTCCTCGTCACCCATGTCGATGTAAGCACGAGCCAAATCGAGCTTGGCATCCATTGGATCAGTCTCGGTGGCATATACCAAACCCTCGGCCTCCGGCTGAGCGGGTTGCTCAGGAAGAAGCGCCGCATCGGTTCCTAATTCCGCCGCCAACTCGGATTGCGATGTTGAATCCGAGGACGTTTCCGCATCTACCGATAAGACTCCGACGGCGTCCGGATCAAATGCTTGGCTAGCCGATTCCATGCTGTCGATTGGCCGGTCCGCTTGAGGAGCGAGCGGCTCTTCATCGCTGGACTCGGGTAAGTGAGAGGCAAGAGCAGATAATTCAATCTCATTTTTTTTCACGGCCTTAGTGGCGCGAGCAACCTGTTCTTCCGACCCCGTTGCCTCAACTTTTTCAAGCCACTCAAGCGCCTCTTCAAAACGATCGTTATCAAGCGCGATGTCTATCATTTTGCAGTAAAGTTCTGCCGCTGAGTGCCCAGCACCCTCGTCTGCAACAGCAGACAGAACGTTAATCGCCTGCTGGTGACGCCCGTAGGAGACATAGATCTCCGCTTCTGCAAGCGCCTCACTCGCGGCAGCGTCGAGGACCATTGGAGTCCCGTCTGAGGCAGCGGAGCCAGCCCCTCGAGAGACTGTATCGGAAGCCGAGCTTGGCGGTTGCTCAATCGACCCTTCAACCTCCGCCGGTTCTTCAGATTGACCCTTCAAACGTCGCCACCGGCTGAGAAGAAGCGCCAACGCTCCAAGACAGATCGCCGCCATACAAAACATAAGCCAACGCAACCATTTGGTCTGATCTGAGGCATTCGTGGGTTTTTGCCGCGCAGCCATAGAGGTTTGAAGCTCGGCTATCTGTCTGTCTCTGATGGCAACCAGCTCATGTAAATTACTAATCTCTCCCGACAAGTCAGCGAGCTGTGCTTCGATCCCCGCAAGGGAGGCTCGGTTCCCTTCCTCGCTGTCCATCGTTTCAGCAGCATTTGTAGCCGCGGATGTCCCGAACGCGTCTTGGATCTGTGGCGAGTCATCGCTTGCATCCGAGGGTATCAATACACGCGCAGCTTCACCCACGTCAGCCGCTAAATGGGCATCTGACGACCCAAGAATATCGGCGTCCGCATCCGATGAGAGGTCGGTAGCACTGTCAGGATTGAGATCACTATCCGTGCCGACTCTCGAGGCGGACTGATTCCGGGTTTCTCTCGTCCAATCGCCATCTTGGGATTTAACTGCACGAATCGCTTCAGAAACCCCCATAGCAAGGTCGGCCTCAGTGGGAAGAGTTAGAACATAGCCCGCCATCAATCCGTTTATATTATCGCCAGCAAAGGCTCTGGGGTTCATCGCAAAGATCGCGAGCATCGTCTGCTGAACAGAGATTCCGGGAAGCGCGGCTGATGACCCTATATTCCACAGAGTGTCCTCAGGGGTAACCAGATACTTACCCCCCGCGACAGGAACTGGCTGAACATCGCGATCGTTTTGCTTGTTAATGGGGCTACTGGTCTTGGCAAGCGCTGCAGAGCCATCGCCCCCGGAATAACTGCTGGTTACGCTGGGGGTTTCTGGGGAGGCCGGCTCGACCAGTGGCTCATCGGCAGTCAGACGAAACCCTGCTCCCGCGGTATTAACAACCACCGCATATTGTAATTTGGTTAAATAGTAATCGCGCTCAACGCTCAGGCGATCAAAACCTGCCTGCGTCGCCAATCCAATCCTGATGTCCTCGGGTTTAAGCCCATGTTCGTCGACACTGGAGTTGAGGGTTAGCTCTCCCGGCCCGAGGGCAAACACCGAACGGGCTATCAAAACGAGTCCGGCAAACAAACAGAGCCTCTGGCAGGTCTTCATATGTCCACATCCCCCGATCATCCGTGCAGGCATTCCATGCTCGCTACCACCAAAGAAAAAGACGCTACGGAGCTCTTATGTCCAGTTTATGTGAGCCCGCGATCTGGCTTGGCACCGCTGGATCTGCAGTTTACCCCGATTATCTAGCTCAGGGTGTAGCACCAAGGACGACAAATCGTCATGGCTCCGTGAGCGCACGTTACAGGTAGCTCTGTGCCAGTAACTCGGCGATTTGCACACTGTTGAGCGCCGCGCCCTTTCTAACGTTGTCTGATACAACCCACAGATTGAGACCAAGAGGGTGTGAGATATCCTCGCGTATTCGGCTGATAAATACAGGATCCGTTCCCGCCGCATCACCAACAGGGGTCGAATAACCACCATCCCGTTGCTCATCAATCACCGTCACGCCGGGGGCGGCAGACAGCAGCTGTCGGGCATCCTCTGCCGTCAATTTTGAACCAGTCTCGATGTGAACAGCCTCGCTGTGTCCATAGAAAACAGGAACGCGGACGCAGGTGGGATTAATCTCTATAGACTCATCCTCAAAAATCTTCCGAGTCTCCCAGACCATTTTCATCTCTTCTCGCGTGTAACCATTGTCTTGGAAGGTATCGATGTGAGGAAGTAGATTGAACGCAATCTGCTTTGGATACACATTACATTCTATGGCCTGGCCATTCAGTAATTTCGCCGTCTGGGTTGCGAGCTCCTCGATCCCCTCTTTACCCGTACCACTGACGGCCTGATAGGTCGCGACGTTGATGCGAGAGATACCTACCGCATCGTAGATAGGCTTCAGGGCAACCAGCATTTGAATGGTGGAGCAGTTCGGATTGGCAATGATGTTACGCGTCGTGTATCCGGCGACGGCGTGGGGATTTACCTCAGGTACGATCAGGGGAATGTCCTCGTCCCGCCGAAAATGGGAGGTGTTATCAACCACCACGCAGCCTGCAGCCGCCGCAACGGGAGCATAGGTTGCGGAAATGTCACCGCCAGCAGAAAAAAGCCCGATCTGTGCTTTTGCGAAATCGAATTCGGCCAGATCCTGAACGGTCACGCTCTTCCCGCGGAAGCGAATGGTTTTGCCAGCAGACCGCGCGGAGGCAAGGGGGTACAGGGTCCCGACAGGGAAATCGCGCTGCTCAAGGATGTCTATCATCGCCTCGCCTACCGCTCCGGTAGCACCAACCAGCGCGATATCAATTTTGGCTGTCATTTATCGCTCTCCTGTTAATCGCGTCGACCTGAGCGAAGCGCCTCAATAACTGCGTCACCCATGGCAGAGGTACCAACACTTACCTGACCGTGTTCCGCAATGTCCCCAGTCCGCAGACCAGCATCCAGTACCCGAGAAACTGCTTCCTCGATGGCAAGTGCTGCTTCGGGCGCGTTAAGTGAGTAGCGAAGCATCATGGCTAAAGATAAAATAGTTGCCAAAGGATTAGCCTTGTCCTGGCCCGCGATATCGGGGGCGGAACCATGAACCGGCTCGTACAGGCCTCTGGCATGTTCGTTCAGCGATGCTGAGGGCAGCATACCGATGGAACCGGTTAGCATTGCGGCAGTGTCCGACAGAATGTCACCAAAAATATTACCCGTTACCAGCACGTCAAATTGCTTTGGTGCCCGCACCAGTTGCATGGCGGCGTTATCTACATACATGTGCTCGAGCGCAACATTCGGATACTCCTCAGCCAGGCCCGTCACCACTTCCCGCCAAAGCTGGGTCACCTCGAGGACATTGGCCTTGTCAACAGAGGTCAGCCTGCCGCCCCGTTTGACCGCAAGCTCAAAAGCAAGGCGGGCAATCCGAGCAATCTCGCCCTCACTGTAACGGTAGGTGTTGTAACCTTCACGCTGACCATCTGCCCGGACATCAATGCCTCTCGGCTCGCCAAAGTAAATCCCGCCGGTCAATTCGCGTACGATAAGAATGTCCAGACCCGCCACCAGATCTGGCTTTAGGCTGGATGCCGACGCAAGTTGGGGAAACAATATTGCGGGCCTGAGGTTGGCAAAAAGGTCGAGAGCTGCGCGAATCGCAAGCAATCCTCTTTCTGGACGCTCCGCTGCGGGCAGGGTGTCCCACTTGGGACCCCCAACTGCACCGAGCAAAATGGCGTCTGCCGCCATGGCCTTCTCGCGGGTCGACGCGGGAAAAGCTGCTCCCTCCCTATCAATGGCGACGCCACCCAAATTGGCGGTATCAAGCTCCAGCGAGAGACTAAACGATCCCGCGACCTCTGCAAGAACCCGTTCGGCTTGAGCCACTACCTCGGGCCCGATTCCATCACCGGGTAATAGGAGTATGTTTTGGGTCATCAGATTTCCACGACATCGAACACCCAGGGAAACTGATGCCGATGCGTCTCCTCAAACTGCCGTATTGCACTTTCTCGCTGCAAAGTAATCCCAATATCATCCAGTCCTTTCAGAAGACAATCCTTTCGGAATTCGTCCACGTCAAATCTCAGGCTCTCACTGCCAAAACCCTCGATACGCTGCTCTGACAGATCAATTTTTAGCCTGAAGCCATCCTGTTCATACATCGCTCGGAACAATTGCTCAACAACAGCCTCATCCAATTCAATCGGCAGCAACCCGTTTTTAAAACAGTTGGACCGAAAAATATCCGCAAAACTGGGTGCAATGACCGCACGAAATCCATAGTCAACCAGTGCCCAAGGTGCATGTTCGCGACTGGAACCACAGCCAAAATTTTCTCTGGCGAGCAGGATGGACGCACCCTGGTACCGAGGAAAATTTAAAGGAAACTCAGGATTGAGAGGACGCTTGCTATTGTCCGCATCAGGGACACCCTCATCAAGGTATCGTAAATCGTCGAATAAATTGGGCCCGAAACCGCTCCGACGGATAGATTTCAAAAACTGTTTCGGCATGATGAGATCGGTGTCTACGTTAGCGCGATCCATAGGCGCGACGAGACCTTCATGAACGATAAACGGCTCCATCAAACAGCCTCCTCCAGATGCTCGACGTTCACAAAATGGCCTGCTACCGCTGCAGCCGCCGCCATGGCGGGGCTCACAAGATGGGTTCTTCCACCCGACCCTTGCCGGCCCTCAAAGTTGCGATTCGAGGTGCTGGCACATCGCTGTTCAGGCTCCAGCTTATCGGCGTTCATCGCGAGGCACATCGAGCAGCCGGGCTCACGCCACTCCATGCCTGCACTTATAAAAATCTCGTCAAGGCCTTCAGCTTCAGCCTGAGCCTTAACGACACCCGAGCCGGGAACCACCAACGCTTGCTTGATAGAGGGCGCTACCTTTCTTCCCTTAAGCACCGCAGCGGCTGCTCGCATATCTTCAATACGGGAATTGGTGCAGGATCCAATAAAGATGACGTCGGGGCGAATGTCCGTGATCGCCATACCCGCCTCTAGCCCCATGTACTCCAGCGCTCGCTGCAGGCCCGCGCGGGCCGTGTCCGAAGGCATGTCTTCAAAGTTGGGGACCCGCCCATCAATTCCCACAACCATTTCCGGAGAGGTACCCCAGGTAACTTGAGGTACGATGTCTTCGGCTTTCAGCGTGATGTCTCGATCAAAAATCGCGTTATGGTCGCTTTTGAGAGTGCGCCAGTAACGCTCAGCTCGCTCCCATAGCTCTCCCTTTGGGGCCCAAGGGGTCTTTTTCACGTAATCGAGGGTTGTGTCGTCGACCGCAACCATCCCCGCACGGGCACCGGCCTCAATGGCCATGTTGCAGAGCGTCATTCGACCCTCCATCGAAAGCCCGGTGATCGCACTGCCGGCAAATTCGATTGCGTGACCTGTACCGCCCGCGGTACCGATTTCACCAATAATAGCCAAGGCGATGTCCTTCGCGGTCACGCCTTGTCCAACAGATCCCTCTACGGTGATTCGAAAATTTTTCATCTTACGCTGGATCAGACAGCCGGTAGCAAGCACATGCTCTACCTCTGACGTACCTATGCCATGCGCTAGGGCACCAAGGGCACCATGCGTTGAGGTATGGGAATCGCCGCACACAATTGTCATACCCGGTAAGGTCGCACCCTGCTCTGGCCCCATCACGTGGACAATGCCCTGGCGCTTGTCATCGAGAGGAATCTCGGGGATACCGAAGTCTGCGCAATTATCATCCAGTGTCTGAAGTTGAATTCGAGAAACCGAGTCCTGTACGCCCGCAAGACCTTGGGATCGCTCCGACGCAAGGGTGGACACATTGTGATCAGGCACCGCGACATTGGCGCTGATACGCCAAGGCTGACGACCCGCCAAGCGCAGTCCCTCGAACGCCTGTGGAGAGGTAACCTCGTGCAGTAACTGGCGATCGATGTAAATCAGCGCTGTACCGTCCTCACGTTCCTCTACTAAATGACTGCTCCACAGCTTGTCGTAAAGGGTTTGACCCATGAATGGCTCTCCGCAAAATCCAACGTACGCCCCAACCTCATATCGCGAGCCATGAGCTCTTTGGGGGCGCTAGTAAGAAGGTTTGAAAATTCGGCCGCGGATGATAGCACTTAATTCTACGCAACTCATTAAGGAAAAGGCGTACGGACGAGGCTCCCCCACCGTCGTTTGGAGCCCTCTGTAGTCACCACGAAGCTAATCATTCCGTGTGGTTCCGTGGGTGATTCGCCAGCACTGATGAATATCCCGGTTGCGCTCAAAATCCATCGGGATGGTGTCCCGACTGATGTTCCCAACCTCATAACGCTGCTCAACATCCGGGCTCAGGCGAAAGCCGCGACGGTTGGTAGAAAAATACAGAACTCCGTCGGGCGCTAGCACCGACATGGCGGCATTAAGAAGAACCTCCTGATCTCGCTCCACATCGAAGCTGGTTTCCATCGATTTTGAGTTAGAAAACGAGGGTGGGTCCAACATGATCAAATCAAATTGGCGACTGCAGCTCTTTAACCACTCCAGGCAATCTGCTCGCTCCACCCTGTGCTGACGGTCGGACAAGCCATTCAGCGCCAGATTTTCAGTTAGCCATCTAAGGTAAGTGTTCGATAGATCAACACTGGTCGATGTGGTCGCACCACCCAACGCCGCATGAATGGTAGCGGCCCCCGTATAACAGAATAAATTCAGGAAATGCTTACCCTCAGCTTCTTCGGCCAGTCGCAAGCGTAAGGGACGATGATCAAGGAACAAGCCAGTATCGAGATAATCAAACAGGTTCACCAGAAGCCGGGCTCTGCCCTCCCTGACCGTAATCAGCTCTCCCCGATTCGATAATTTTTCGTATTGCTCTTTACCGCGCTGCCGCTGGCGCCGCTTGGCAGCCACTGGCACCGATTCCTCCAAGTCAAACACATGGCGCACCGCGTCTAGCACCTCGGCAAACCGTTTCTCCGCCGCAGCGGCATCGATGGACTTGGGCGGCGCGTACTCAGCGACATGAACCCGACCCTCATAGACATCAATCGCGGCTGCATACTCAGGCATATCTGCGTCATACAGCCGATAACAGCTCACACCGGTCTTCTTGAGCCAGGGCGCCAGCCGTCGCTGATTTTTCTTCAGCCGGTTGGCCAACATTTGAGCGCCATTCGAGAGTGCAGGCGGGAGCTGATTAGGGACACTTACCTTCGAGGCTCCCTGCTCTGCGTGATCGAGCTCGTGGCGAAATCGATTACCTTCACTCAACTCAAAGAGCAGGACCTGAATATCCAACGCTCCGTTATTCAGCGCGTATTGTTTGTGACTCCTGAGACCGACCGCCTTTCCTAAAGACATGTTTGAGGTGACGATGGCAGCGTGCCATCCTTGGAACTCCCGGTGAAGTGACTCACCCAGCTCTCGATAGAGATAACGCAGACTTGATTCCTCACCGAGACGCTCCCCCCACGGAGGATTACACACCAACAGTCCTTCCGGCATGGCGCGGTGAGTCGGACGCGTTAGCTCATTAAGGGCTTTTGCTCTCACCCGAACGAGCTGTCCTAGTTGCAGCTCCTGAATGATAGCCTCTGCTCGCCTCACCGCCCGAATATCCCCGTCATAGCCCCGAATTTCCAGACCAGAAGGCGCGCTGCTAATACTATCTTTGGCATCACTCTCAATCGCCCGCCACTGATTGGCGTTGTGACCGCCCCAACCCAAAAAGCCCCAACGTTTTCTGCCAAGGCCGGGAGCAACCGACTGCGCCATCATCGCTGCCTCGATTAGCAAGGTGCCCGATCCACACATAGGATCAATAAGAGGCAAACCCCGCGCCATCACATCGGGCCAGCTCGCCCGGAGCAGAACAGCCGCCGCGAGATTTTCCTTCAGGGGAGCCTTGCCCGGATCGGTGCGGTAGCCGCGCCGATGAAGACTCTCGCCTGCCAGATCAATGGATACGGTTACCTTGCTCCGATAAAGACGCACATTAATGCGCACCTCTGGCGTCTTTGTATCGACGCTGGGTCGCGATAAACCCCGGGCGCGAAACTGATCGACAATGGCGTCCTTACACCTTTGCGCCCCAAATTGCGTGTTTCGGATGTCCGCGCTACGTCCGGAAAAATCGATGCTCAAAGTGCTGCCGGATGCCAGATGATCGGACCAGGAAATGTGAGCAATGCCCTGATAGAGATCTTCTGCGTTGGCCGCGGCAAATTCAGAAACCACCAGCAATATTCTGTTTGCCAATCGACTGTGCAGACAGGCACGATAGGCAGTAGCTAAGCTTCCCTCGAATGCGACGCCGGCCACACCTTCCCGCACCCGGGTAGCCCCCAGAGCTTCAAGCTCCGGTACCAGCAAGGAGCCGACACCCTTTGGGCATGTTGCCATGAGCTTAAGCTCGCTCATTTCAGGCCGTATTCCAAAACAAAAATCTGCCCGAGGAGCTGGCGCCACTCCTGATACTGCTGATCCAGCGTGCCTGATAAACGAACCACCCGATCCCCCGCCGACAGCACCGTTGGGGCAGTTTCATTGTCGAAGCCGGTCGCCAACTCAAACAGATCCTGCTCCTGTATGCGAACAGAACGGTACGTGGAATAGACCTGTTGCATGGCAGCAAAACTGCCCCGGGATGCCTCAAGTTCCCGAGCCGAGGCGCGAGCGGTGTATTCATCCAAATACTGAGCCTGCTCATATCCTGATCGCTGCCACATTCTGTAAGTGGGTCCCAGCGCATCCCATAAATCCACGTACTGCTCATCAACCGTGTCAATAAACAACGCCTCCTGATTTCGAATACGCGCGATGCGCATCAGCATGGGATCGTCGGACGCAGGCAGGCGCTGCAAGGCCCACCGACCGTCAACATCCTCCACGTAATCGCTGTACAGCTCAGGCGCCAACTCTGCGGCATAGCGAATTCCCGCTAGCTCCTTGAGCCCGAGCATGTCATCAGGGGAAAGTTGTTCGGCCGCTCGACGCAGCTGATTGGAAATCGCGACGAACAGCCCGCGAAAGGGCATTGGATCCGATTCCATATAATGCTCACTGGTAGCGACCGCACGGAACGTTTGATCAACCCATGATCGTCCGGTCGCATCGACCGCGCTTATGTGAACCAGCAAGTCTCTTCCGTCGGAATGGCCTATCTCGCCGGTTATGGTCAACTCAGCGAACTGGGTCTCGCTAGGCAGGACACGAACAGGTCCCCAAAGACCTGAATTGGTCAATGTATCCCTCAGCAAAACCGCCGCCAGACGACTCTCGACTGAACGGAGTTTATCCCGAGCATCGCGACTGTCCGGATTCTGTAGGCCGTCATCGAACACAACGACGCCAATTTCCAGATCGAAGGGCACCCTCTCGGTAATGAGGCGCTCCTCTGCATTCTCCGCCGGCCAACCTCCCCGATCTACCACAGCTTGCTGGTGTCCAGGGGGCAACGTATCGGTAGAGGTAACCTGCCTTGGACCACCGCAGCCGAAAAGACCGATGAGCATCAATGCTGGAAAGATCGCGCCGCTTTTCATTGCAGTTGTGTCATTGCAGTTCTGTCATTGCGGTTCAGTCACTGCGATTCCGCAGCTTCGGTGGTGCACACCGTGCCGCGCGTGAGTGTTTGAGTGCAGCGATAGCCAGCTTTTGAAGGGTCATAACGATTATAAACCTTACTTACTGTAAACGGCTGACTCACCGTGGGAGAGTACACCGCCGTCTGCATAACAAGGGAATCTGCCAGAGAGGATCGGGTAATCCGGTGTCTTATTTGCAGCCCATCAGGGAGTGCGATGTCGAAGAACAGCTGATGGCCATCCCATCCGCATTGCTCAACGCCAAAAGGCGTGCTGGTAACGATTGGCGCCGGTCGATCGACCACGCATATCAGAGCAAAGCTATTTTCCCGTTTAAGACGAATCTCATTCTCGGTTTGAATAACCTCGAGCAATTCCGGGGCGGTGATGATGTCGGCCATCTCAGCCAGCGCGATAAGGTCTCGCCCCGAGGAAAGTGGCGGACCTGAATAGGTTTGTCCTCGTTCGGCTGCCCGGTTGCGACGTTCAATTTCCTGCTGAAGCTGGCGAAAAAGACTGTTGAGTTGGCGTTGAACATTATCACTGCGCCCATGATCAACCTCCCAATCTCCGGTCATATCGACCGGTTTGGCAGCGGCATAACGTGCTGGCGGCGGGCCTGATGACTGGCACCCAGCGACAAATAAGACCAAGGCGAGTCCGGCCACGCGGACATCAAGAGGGCCCATCATAGGACTCCCGTATTTGTCCGGGTTGATCGCGAATTCATTATGACTGGAGATCTTCCCGAAGTTTGAACTTCAAGATCTTGCCCGCAGGGTTACGTGGCAGCGCATCGATCAGGTGTAAGCGAATGGGAAGCTTGTATTTAGCCAGCTTATCTGAAGCGAACTCTCTTATGGCTTCAAGGGTAAGTGTTTGACCCTCATTGAGGGCAACCACCGCCGTCACTGCCTCGCCCCACTTCTCATCGGGCAATCCGATAATCGCCACTTCAGCAATCGCTTCATGGGCAAACAGCACGCTCTCGACTTCGGCGGGGTACACATTCTCCCCGCCCGAGATAACCATATCTTTCACCCTATCGCAGATGTAGAGAAAACCCTCTTCATCCAAGTACCCGATATCTCCCGAGTGGAACCAACCCTCAGAATCGATCGCCTCAGCGGTGGCTTCGGGACGATTCCAGTAGCCCTTCATAATGTTGGGACCTCGCAGACAAATCTCACCACGTTCATTTGCTGCAAGAGGCTTGTTATCCGCATTGACGATACGCACATCTGATAACACTGGTGGTAGACCCGCAGAACCAATTTTTGAAAGAGCTTTATCCGGACCCAGAAATGCCGAAAACGGTGCAGTTTCAGTCAAACCGTAACCCTGACAAAAGCGCACACCCCGTTCACCATACAGGTGAATCAGTGGCTCGGGGACGGGGGCTCCCCCCACCATAAAAAAGTTGATCGAGCTGAGATCCGTGGAGGCAAACGTTGGATGCTGGCTCATAAACAGAAACATAGCGGGTGCGCCAAACATATGAGTGACCCGATGCTTTTCTATCAGCTCGAGAGTCAAGCCAGGATCAAAATGCCGGGTCATAATTATCGGGTTGCCCTGCTGAAGTGAGCTAAACACCCCTGTATTGAGGCCTCCAATGTGGAACAGAGGGGCAGCACTCAACATCACATCATCCCGTGTGCTGCCAAAGGCAAGGGAGGCGTTGAAATTGTTCCAGAGAAAATTCCCGTGGGTAAGCATTGCACCCTTGGGCAAGCCAGTGGTGCCCGAGGTGTACATAATAAGCAGGGTGTCATGAGCACCCAGGGGCACGGTGTCCAGCAGCGGATCGATGGTGTCTGCAAGCTCCGATAAAGCTGGATAACCATCAACGGCATGTGCACTGCTGTAGTAAGCATTGCAAGGTAGACGATCTCGCACCGAAGCGATGACGTCCACCAACTCGGGATCGATTACCAGAGAGTGAATGCCGGCATCACCGATAATAAATGCCAGCTCTTCACCGGTGAGCCTGAAATTGAGCGGGACAAATACCGCTCCAAGTGCGTTCGCAGCGATCATCGTCTCAAAGAAGCCCGGCTGATTGAAACCGAGAAAGCCGACCCGATCGCCGACGCAAACCCCCTGCTTCCTGAACAATGCTGCACGGGTTCGTGCGCGGCGAGCAAACTCCCCGTAGTTGTAGGTCTCCCCCTCAAAAGCGAAAGCGAGTCTGTCGTGACTTAAATCTGCCTGCCGCAGAATCATCGCGGCCAGGTTCATGTCAGGTTCTGGTCGGTGCATGTTTCTCCCTGCTGGACTGATTCGTGGTTAGAAAGGCGTCAGTGGCTTTTAGCTCGCACTGGCGCAACCCCAAATATTAAAGGCGGCAATACGCGGGGTGTTCGGCAAATACATGCGATCGACCTCGTCCATAATAAAGCCCCCGCTTTCAATCAGGCCCGCTATGTCTCGGTTGAGGTGACAGCCGCCAAACAGACGCTTCCAGATCGGATTAATCCGCTCCTGCCAGCGGGCAACATTCTCATCCGGTGCCTGTGCGTGCTCGCAAAAGACCAGCTTACCCTCCGGCTTCAAAACCCGTCGAGCCTCTGCCAGAGCGCGATCGGGGTGAGGGATCGTGCACAAAGAGAACGTTAGCAGGACAGAGTCAACGCTGTTTGCCTCAAGGGGAACATCTTCTGCTGAACCGGGCATAAACTCGACCTCGAAGGGCACTGCTCGAACCCGGGGCTGAGCCAGCTCCCACGATGTCTCACAGGGATCGAGACCGATGACGCTGTCGACCTGATTAAAATCGTAGTAAGGCAGATTATGGCCAGCGCCCATACCAATCTCCAGAACGCGCCCCTTTACCTTCGGCACTACCTTCGCCCGCTGTTTTAAAACCGGCTTGGTGCCGCAACAGCAGGTTACCAAGCGCGGCAATATGTGACGATCATAGAACCCCATCAGATCAGGACCTCATTTAAGAAATCATCCATGGCGTAATTCGCTCGCCGTGTTGCTGCTGCACTGTATACAGTGCCGAAATCCGGATCGTTCGCTTCAGGATTTGTAAAGGCGTGCAACACCCCACCATACGCGTGGATTTGCCAATCGCATCGCGCAGCGCTCATCTCTGTTGCGAAGGCGACCACCTGCTCGGGCGGCACCATAGGATCATCGTAGCCGTGTAGCACCAAGACTTTCGCCGTGATATTCGACAGCGTCTCGTTATCGGCCGCCGATAGCAATCCATGTAACGAGACGACGCCAGCGATATCGTCTCGCGTCCGCGCAAGATCAAGAACGCAGAGACCGCCAAAGCAGTAACCGATGGCGGCGGTAGGTCCGGTAACTTCGGGCTCTGCTCGGATGGCGTCAACCGCAGCCCCAATACGGGCCTGTAGCAGCGATCGGTCTGACACAACGGGCGTCATCAGCGCTGTGCACTCTTCCTTGTCCCCTCCGGTAGCACCATCCCCGTACATATCGATGGCAAATCCAACATAACCGAGACCCGCCAATCGCTCGGCCTGTTCGACCTCAAAAGCCGTGCACCCAGCCCAGGTGGGCGCGACCAGAACGGCCGGCGACGCATCCCTTGAGTCATCGTAAACCATTACCCCTTTTAGGCTCACGTCCCCGTGCTGGTAACGAATCTCCCGACGTTGAATGCTCATGATCTAACTCCTGTTTTGCGATGTGTGAATAAGGGACGCAGTGTTCTGCCCTGCGCCATATCAGTAAATTTCATGGTCCTCGTAGACATCCGGATCAATGCGGCGCATCTCGCGCTCGATCCAGTCCTCGGCCCGGGCAATAAGCTCCCCCGCGGACTCATCGGGCAACGCATGCAGGGCCGGGCCAATCGAGACATCAATCACACCCGGAATGAACTTGAACGACTTTCGGGGCCAGCACCGGCCCGAGGCGACGGCTATTGGAATAATACAGGCTCCAGTGGCCAGAGCCAGTCGTGCGGCACCGCTTTTATAGCCTTCCTGCGAGCCTCTGGGAGTCCTTGTTCCCTCGGGAAACATAATGACCCATTTCCCCGCATCCATTAGTTTGGTACCCAACCGCGCCACCTTATCCCATGCCTCTCCCCGGGCACTGCGATCTATGTGCACCATATCGAGACAGGCGAGCGCCCAGCCGAAGAAAGGGATGTAAAGAAGCTCTCGTTTAAACACATAGGCAAGCGGATAGGGAGTCATGCTGGGAAAATAAAATGTTTCCCAGGTCGACTGATGCTTTGGACAGAGAATAACTCGCTGTTGCGCCTCCCTGTCAGGCAGATTTTCCAGGCCTCTTACCCGGTAATCGACACCACCGATCAAACGCACCACTGTAATAGCCGCGCTCAGCCAGGGCTGGGCGAACCACCACCAGGCACGATCGGAGCCAAAAATAAGTGCCGCAAAAATGAGCAGGGTGGCGGTCGGGATGACCGTTACTACCATCCAGGAGAAAACCAGCAGTGAACGCAGCGTTCTCATGTGCTAGCCCTGATTAACACCGTGATGGCGCGGGATCTCCGCGGAGACGTCAGCTGTCGTTATCGATGGCGTCAGGACGCCGACGCGCTCCAGAAACTGAACGACGCTGATAATGGCATCGCGCCCCTCGCTGATTTCAGCGCTAAAGAGATGCCACACGTGGACCATATCGGGGTACAGCTCAAACTCGGCTATCGAACCGCTAGCGCACGCCTTGTGGTAATAACGAGCGGAGTCGTCTAATAGCATCTCGGTAGTGCTGGCCTGTAGCAGTGTAGGCGGCAAATTAGAGAGGTCACCCATGACAGGAGAGAAGGCTGGATGAGACGGTCGTCGTCGATTTATTAGCCAGAACACCAACAGACGAAGAAACGAGGGAATCATGAGAACGGGTCGAAGCGACTTGCCAAGGATTAGATCAGACTCGAGGTTGTAACGAAACGAGGGAGAGCTCATAGTTATGTCCGTAGAGGGACAAAACGCTATCCCCGCATCTACGTTGACTGAGGACTCGTCTCTGGCCCACTGCAAGCAGGATAGGGTGAGATTGCCACCAGCGGAATCTCCGGCGACAACCAAATGCGACGCCACACTGCTTGACCTATCGGGAGCATTCTTGGCAAGCCACGCCAGCCCGTGCCGGGCATCGTCAATAGCAGCTTTCTGGTTTGCCTCTGGAAGAAGGCGATAATCGAGCGCAAACACACTCATCCCGGTGTTCACTGCCAGTGCATCCGTAAGCAAACGATGGCTCTTCGGGCTACCCGCAAAGAAGCCACCGCCATGAATATACAGCAACCGCTTGTCTGGGTCGGCGTTGGGCGCCAGCACCCACTCGCCGCGAATATCGCCATCAGATACCGGCTCAAAACGAGAGGTCAACTGAGCCCCCTCCCCCATGCTGTCCATCACCTCTCGCAGCCTACTGACCCGCTTGAGACTGACGGACCCGCTGTTGGTAGCGCGAATGAATCCGTTGATGCGCGCCAGCGTGGCTGACCGTTGTTCCTCAGTGGATGTCATCGGACGTGGGGTGGGATGACCAAGGTCAAACCGAGCCAGGTCTTCCCCCCTTAGCCACCACCAGGTAAGCCAAGTCGCGCATAGTCCGCCCAAAAGCCACAGCGTGGACATAACTGATCCTTAATCAATCGACCGGCCATTAAACCAGAATTTGACTCAAAAAGTGGTGCTGTGACCCCATCAAGCGGCCTCACGACAGGTTATACTCGTCGGCCATGGGAGCAACTTTCTTCAAAAAACCTCCGTCCAAAGAGGAATTGAGACAGGCTCTGGACCGTCAGGTAGCGTCCTTTCTGTCCAGAGGCGGAC
>CAJXMD010000002.1 GCA_913056165.1 uncultured Halieaceae bacterium | reverse complement strand
AGTGGTGAAAAGCCAGTTGAGGAAATCTGAGCCATGCCAGGGAAACGATACAACGCCGAAGAGATCATTCACAAGCTACGTGAAGCAGTGCGCGTTTGCATAGTGCTCTACCGAGAATACTGAACTTTAAGTTTGCTGCTCTGGAAGTTCGAATGATCTGGGAACAGCGTGTGGCCTCAGATGAAATATGACCAGCTAAGCCCTTCTGAGTGCGTGGGTGTGGTATGAACTGTGCCCGCGTTGCGAACTTCACTTCCACCACCTCCTACCCGCTTGAAATAATTAGACGACTTCTGTTGCACAGTTCAAATGCCACTGTCCTCGCCCTGCAATTTATTAACGCCCGGAAGTTGCCTCAGATCTTCAGCGGGGTGGATAACCTCTGCCAACTCAACAATATTCCCCTCGGGATCGCGTAAATATACCGCCGGAATACCTTTAGATTTCTGAGGTGTACCTAGCGGAGACGCGCCCAGTGCAATGAGCCGGTGATACTCGGCTTCGATATCATCGACAAAAAAACTGATATGGCGAATGCCTACTTCATGCGCCTTTAGCTGCTGTGGGGCTGGCCCCGTTGCCTCAGGTTTTTCAAATTGAAACAGCTCTAGAAAGCAGTTGTGTCCTGCAAGCATACGGACTCGCACTGCAGAATCGTGAAGGCCGAGAGCAGCATCAATCTCGGGAAAATCACGCCAGCTAAACTCCTCACTTAACTCGCGAAAACCAAACGCATGGCAGTAAAACTCGACCGCTCTGTCAAGATCTTCCACCACAATAGCAGGATGCGCGAAGCCCAGGATCATTTGGCGACGGCCAGTGTGGGCTTGCCTGGGGGTTTCTGTGTCATGCTATCTACCCATTGTTTGATCGATTCCATTGGAAAAGCATATCACCGGCGCTACGCATCTATGTCGAGCGTGGCTTTCTCCTGCCCCCCGATGCGGAGCGCATCAAGGCGGCGGCTGAACTGCAGTGGGATGCGTTAAACCTGTAATTCGCGTCTTGATGGCGGCTTTATAAGGACACCGAAGAGGCCCTCTGCTGTGACTCAGTAAACGAGCCCACAGAGCTTGGCGACACTTACATGCGGGTCCGTTGTGATCAGCTATTGCGCCCCGGCGCCTTTGGCGCCACACTCGCGCCAACAACAATAATGAGTGATGTTTATGGCCATCCCCTCTCACGCCAAATACGTCATTATCGGTGCTGGAATTCATGGCCTAAGCACCGCTTTTCATCTGGCTCAGGAGCTCACTAACCGCGGCACAGGATCCGGGAAGGACATTCTGGTCGTGGATAAATCGGGTATCTGTGCCGGCGCCACAGGAATCGCCTGTGGGGTAATACGAAACAACTACTACCAACCCGCCATGCGGGAGCTCATGGCCCACTCCGTGAAAATATGGGAAAGCGACCCCGATACCTACAGCTATCATCCCGTCGGCTATATGCAGATTAGCTGTGAATCGATGCATGAAGACGTCGCCAGCATTTATCAGCAGCAACAAGCCATTGGCTATGACTCTACTTTCGTAGAGGGTGCCGAGGACTGCACCCGCTACATGAAGAGCCTTTTTTCGGACTGGCGCGCCGAGGGTATTACCTCGGTACTTCACGAGAAACCTGGCGGCTACGCTAATAATTCCCGCGCAATGGTCGGACTCGCCGGCAAAGTGGAAGCGCTGGGGGTTCGCATTCTGACCGGCATCTGTGTCACCGGCTTTGCCAGTGACAACACGAGGGCAATCACCGCTATCGAGACCGACAGGGGCGCGATCGGCTGCGACTACTGCGTCGTGGCTGCGGGCCCCTGGGTGCGCCACCTGTGGTCTATGCTTGAACTGCCGATGGAGATTGGGATTCGAAACCCCACCACTGGCGAGATTAGTGAAGGCATCCCCATGTGGACCTATTGGTCTTTGCAAGAGGGTACGCTCGGCGTCGACCCCAAGCTGCAGGTAACCAACGACGGGGCAATGCCGCCCGTCATTCACGTCGACACCGATGCACCGCTTTACTCAGATGAGGATGGACGGCTCATTACCGACGAGATGTGGGGTATCTATTACAAGCCCGATTTTCACTTTGGTGGCGTTCAGGGGGGTGCCGCGCCTTTCATCATCGACAAACCTGCGGATGATGTCGCCGTCGATCCTTATGGTCCCGCGTCGCCCGAGTTCATCGTCGGACCCGAGTTTTCCGATCTGTGGGTATCCGCGCTGTCCCATTGCCAGTCCCGGTTCTCGGGCACGATTCCCCAATTCAAAAAAGAGCCCTCGGGTGGCATCGGCGCCTTTACTCCCGATAGCTTTCCGGTTTTCGACACGATGAGAGAGAACTGCTTCGTCATCGCCGACTCCAACCACGGATACAAAATGATCGGCGTTGGCGCGCTGGTGGCTCAAGCGATTTGTGGTGACGCGCCCGAATTACTAAAGCCCTTCAGATTCTCTCGATATGAAGAGGGCGACCTGCACCCCGTATCAAACAGCCCCTTTCCCTGGAGCTAAGCATCATGAACAAACCCATCTCAGTAGCAACGGAGGCCAAGGAAGGGTCAATGACCCTCTCAAGCCAGGGCTTGGCAAACGCCTGGTACACCGAAGAATCCCTTTGGAAGCGCGAGCGTGACCACGTGGTAGCGACGACCTGGGCCGGCCTAGGCTTCTCCTGTGACATACCCAATGTTGGCGACACCACGCCCGTTTCCTTCATGGGGTTACCCCTGCTCATGCTCCGAGATGAAGGCGGCAACATTCGCGTGTTCCATAACGTCTGCAGCCATCGGGGTATGCAATTGGTGGTTGAGCCCGGTAACAAAGGGCTAATGCTCCGCTGCCCCTACCACCGTTGGGGCTACGATCTTGGTGGCCAGCTTAAGGCCACACCGAATATTGGCGGTATGGGCGTGCACGAAGTTCCGGGCTTCGACTGCCTCGACCACGGTCTCAAAGAAGTGCGCTGTGAGGAATCCATGGGGATCGTTTTCATCAATCTGTCGGGAGATGCACCGGCGCTTGTCCAGCATTTACAGCCCATGCTTGACCGATGGCAAGCTCTCGCTGGGCCCGAATTCGATCAGCGACTGACTGCGGACTGTGAGACGGGTCGCCTCGAGCTAACAGTTGATAGCAACTATAAGCTTGCCATTGAAAATTACTGTGAAGCCTATCACCTACCCTTTATTCATCCCGACTTGAATACCTACTCACCTCTGAGCGACCACTACAATCTGATCGTCGAACCATTGGCTTCAGGACAGGGCACGAGAACCTACGACTTGACCCGCGGCAATCAGGCACCCCTTCCCGCGTTTCCGGATTGGTCACAAGCGCAAATGAAAACGGGTGAATACCTTTCACTTTATCCCAACGTGCTGCTGGGCATTCAGGCAGATCATTTTTTTGCCATCATCCTGCTGCCCGAAGCCGCTAATAAAACCCGGGAGCGTCTGCAACTCATGTATGCAGGAGAAGCCGCACTGGGTGAGCAGTATGCCGAGCGCAGACAGAATCTTCTCGAGGCCTGGAGTATCGTTTTTGCCGAGGACGTGTCGGTAGTCGAGGGGATGCAGCGAGGGCGGGCTTCCCCCGGATTTTCCGGAGGCGTGTTCTCGCCGGTTCTGGACATCCCCACCCAGCACTTCCACAACTGGTTTAGCCAGCGCCTCCCAGATCAATAATCAGATCATCTACTCTATTCCGGTCTAAATTTAGCCCGTAGCCCGTCAGAGCCCTCAAAAAAGGGGTTTCTTCATATGTCTAGACGCGGCTATCACCCTGTCAATTCGCACCAAATCGCCATAAGTTTTCATCAAAATCGCTCGTGCTTGCGGGCAACACTAGTATTTTTATCCGATAAGCGTAATCTGAAGTTGACTGGCCACGGATGGCAGAGAACGGTGCGAAAAATGACTGCCTTGCGTGTTAATTAAACTTACTTGCACATGGAGGTGAACCTTGGGCAAAGCTTCAATAACAACAAAAACAACCCATTCCCGCACGAGCGGAACAGACAATTCAGGAATCATAAATAATTTGCAATTAGGGGATTGCAAACGGAATGATGGTCTTCACCATCGCCAGAGCAAGCATCTCAACAAAAGTAACTTGTTGCGAATCTCCCCGCCTGACGATGACATTGACTACGATCAAATTACGACCTTAACCCGCGGAGCCGCCAATAGCTTTTCCAGAACCACTCTAAAGGTTATTCAAATGTTGCTGGCAGGGGACCTCAGCCGACTGCGCTCAGACATAATTGCAGACGAACTACGTATAAGCCCAACGACCCTGAGACGGCGACTTCGCGCGGATAGTGTGTGTTATCAGGAGCTGTTGGACTGTGTTCGCCAATACCGCTGTGAAAAACAGTTGGGACAGGGCTGGCTACCGGGTAAAACTCTGGCCTGGGATCTCGGCTACGCGGAGGTGAACAGTTTTTACCGCGCGTTTAAGCGCTGGACAGGCTTCAACTACAGCGACGTAAAGATGCAGTTTGTGTAATCGTGAGCGGCTATAACTTCCCCGTCAGATCATAAACGACATAACCCACCCACTCGTGGATTGCCCGGGAGGATCGGGCCAGCCGGTCATAGGTGGGCAGCCAGCCTGGTACCAACGAGTCGCCAAACTTCGGTATTTGGTGGTCGGTCGCTGCCCCTGTAACCTGCAGGCCCTCATTCTGAAAAAGCGTTATCGCACGCCTCATATGCATCCCGCTGGTAACTAGCAGGATGTGGTTGTAGCCGGCGTTTTTCAGAAGACCACCCGACATAACGGCATTTTCATGGGTGGTTCTGCTGTTGGGTTCCAACAGAATAGCCGATGCGGGTATGCGCAACCCTTTGAGCGTCTGAGCCAGTAATTCCGCCTCTGGAATGTGCTCTGGCTCAGCACCCCCTGAAATGAGAATCACCGGAGCTTTGCCGGCGAAGTACAACTCGGCAGCTGTGGTAAGTCTGTCAGCACTGTTGTTTAAATCCCCTCCGCGACCAAAACGGGATTCCCCACTGCTTGCCCCACCCAACAAAACAATAGCATCCGCGTCGGGTAATTCTTCCGGTAAGAACGCAGGATGTCTTGCTTCAAGGGGTGCCACCAGAGCATTGGAGCCAAATAGGGTGGCTGGGAGGTAAATAATCAAAAAGCCCATCAGAGCCATCAACCAGCTGAACCCCCGTCGACCCACCATGCCGGCAAGTAGAGAGATCAGCAAAAACAATAATCCCAGAGAGAGGGGATAAACCAACAGGGAAAGAATTTTAGTCAGGGTCAGCACGCTACTCAATCAAAGGGGTTGCGGAGGACGATCGTTTCTTCACGGTCTGGCCCCGTCGATACGATATCGATAGGCGCACCTACCAGGGATTGCAACCGCTCTATATAGGCCAGAGCATTAGCGGGAAGATCATCCATACGCTTAAGACCTACAGTAGACCCAGACCAGCCGGGCAGGGTTTCGTAGACCGGTTGCAAGTGCTCGTAATCCACCGCATCGATAGGGTTTGTCGCGGTATTCCCGTTCTCGTCCTGATAGGCCACGCACACCGATATCTCCTCGAGCCCATCGAGCACATCGAGCTTAGTCAGACAGAGTCCGGAAATAGAATTGATATTGACCGCGGTGCGAAGCGCTACAGCATCGAACCAGCCGCAGCGGCGGGGTCTACCGGTAGTCGCGCCAAATTCATGACCACGCTCCGCAAGCCGCGCACCCACATCATCAAAAAGTTCCGTTGGAAACGGGCCAGACCCCACGCGAGTGGTATATGCCTTGGTTATACCGAGCACATAATCGAGGTACAGCGGTCCAAATCCCGAGCCAGTGGCTGTTCCACCCGCTGTGGTGTTAGAACTGGTCACAAAGGGATAGGTCCCGTGATCGATATCCAGCAAGGAGCCCTGCGCTCCTTCAAAGAGGATTCGGGCATTGGTCTGGCGGTGCTCGTGCAAAATGGCAGTGACATCCCCCATCATCGGGAGAAGCTGCTCACCCTCCTCCATTGCCTGATCGAACACCTGCTTGGCATCAAGTGCGGTTGCTGAATAATAATGAACCAATGCATGGTTGTGGTAATCCAGCACCTCCCGCAAGATTTCCTCGAATCGCCGAGGATTACGGAGGTCGCCTAAACGTAGCCCCCGTCGTGCAACCTTGTCTTCGTAGGCGGGCCCAATACCCCGACCCGTCGTACCAATTTTTTGCTCGCCCCGTCGCCGCTCTCTCGCCTGATCAAGGGCGACGTGATACGGCAAAATCAATGGGCAGGCCGCAGAAATCACAAGCCGCTCCCTGACGGGTACCGAACGAGCTTCCAGTTCATGGATTTCCTTGAGTAACGCCTCGGGAGACAACACCACGCCGTTGCCAATGAGGCATTGGACGCCCTCGCGCAAGACACCAGAGGGGATAACGTGCAAGACGGTTTTCTCACCATCAATTACTAGGGTGTGGCCCGCGTTGTGCCCACCCTGAAATCGAACCACCGCCGTCGCTTGCTCGGTCAACAGGTCAACAATCTTCCCCTTGCCCTCATCACCCCACTGGGTGCCCAGAACAACGACGTTCTTACTCATGAAAACTCCACTACACCAGTGACTGGCAGACCCACTGGTCTCCCTGCTGAACCAACTGCTCGCTGCACCCGGGGTCGTGTACACCATCTAGCGCTTTGATAAGAACACACCCCTCTCCACGCAGAGCAGCAATCGCCTCCGCGAGGGCCGCATCGCCGCTCACAGGGACGGATATTACACGGCCTGCTTCTGACTGAGAGGCACATTGTTCTGCGAGAGCTTTTAGATCGCAGGTAAATCCGGTTGCTGGCCGCTCGCGACCAAACACGCTACCGACATTGTCGTAACGACCACCCTTTGCAATCGCGTCGCCCACACCGGCAACGTAAGCAGCAAAAACAAGTCCGGTGTGATACTGAAAGCCCCTGAGCTCCGTCAGGTCGACATAAAGAGCGACACCGGGATGATGAGCAGTGACGTGGCCGACCACGGCGTCTATTTGATCAAGAGCGTCGATAGCCTCGGGAAGATCCGACAGTACTTCGCGCGCCGTTACAAGCGTTTCCGCGCCACCGTGCAAATCCATCAGGCGCTGAAGACGACCGGCCAACTCGGTATCGACGCCTCGCAGAATACCCTCGAGATCAGGTCGGGACTTACGCTGCAACGCGTCGAATACGTCACGCTCGGTAGTGGGATCCAAATTAGAGTCGGCCATCACGGCGTCATAAATTCCAACGTGGCCAATATCAAGGGTGATTGGCTTGTGGTGACTCGCCAGAGATGCGCAATCGAGCAGGGTGAGCATCAGGTCAATGACTTCCAGATCGGCGTCACTGGATGCGCTGCCATAAAGCTCCGCTCCCAGCTGGATGGGCGAGCGTCCCGAGGTTATTGATTCCGAAGCACTGTGTAGTGTCGATCCTGCGTAGCAGAGCCGCGTTACTCCTGGTTGTCCCAAACTATGGGCGTCAATCCGCGCCGCCTGGGGCGTCATATCAGCCCTGACACCCAGAGTTCGTCCGCTCAGGCGATCGACGAACTTGCAGGTCATCAGATCGAGATCGGCACCCAGGCCCACCAGCAGAGAATCGGTAAATTCAACCAGCGGAGGGATGACGAACTGATAACCCGAGGCCATGCAACGATCAAGCAGTTGCCGCCGCAGAGTTTCAAGAGCCACGGCCCTCTCGGGCAGCAGCTCGTCAATACCGTCGGGTAACAGCCAGCGCTCGTTCGTGGTCATGGCCCGCTCAGTTTTATTTACGCGTTCCCGCTTCTGGTTCGCGCAGGTATTGATAAAACTGATTATCGGGCTCAATCACCATGATGTCGCCGCCACCAAAAGTTTCCTGATAGGCGCGCAGACTTCGGATAAAAGAATAGAACTCCGGATCCTGATTGTAGGCATCAGCGTAAATTCCCGTCGCTTTCGCATCACCCTCACCGCGAATGATTTCCGCCTCCCGGAACGCATTCGCCTCAATGACGGTTACCTCACGATCCGCGGCTGCGCGAATACCCTCGGCCAGCTCCTGACCCTGGGATCTCAGCTCCCTAGCCTCTTTCTCGCGCTCCGCGTTCATCCGTCGATACACAGAGTCCGACACATCGGGTGGTAGATCGATTTTCTTCACGCGAACGTCAATAACCTCAACCCCAAGCTCAGTCGCTGCCACCTCAGATAGGCGTTTGGTGATGGAATCCATCACCTCATCGCGGGAACCGGAAACAACTTCCTGCACGGTCCGCACCGCCACCTCGTTACGCAAGCCGTCGTTAATCCGCTGGGATAGCAAGCCCGCTGCACGGGCCTCCTCACCGTTGGTCGCGGTATAGTACTTTGCGGTATCAAGTACGCGGAACTTGGCATAGGAATCAACGATCAGCGCTTTCTTCTCCTGCGTAAAGAAGCGTTCGGCGTTGGCATCAACGGTCAGAATTCGACCGTCAAAGATTCGCACGTTGTTGACGAACGGCACCTTGACGTGAAGCCCGGGCTTTAGATCCGGGTTTACTACTTCACCAAACTTGAGTAGCACGCCGCGCTCGGTCTCCTTGACGACATACAATGAGTTCGACAGCAAAACTACCACCAGCGCGGTAAGCAACCCTGCCCACATCTGCTTCGGATTCATTAGCGACCTCCTCGGCGTGTGTCGTTCACTTCAATGTCTCGCCGAAGCTCCTGCTTCAGACGCTCGGTGATATCTCTGAGATCACGTTCGCTCAGGCCGGAGCGCGAGCTACCCGAGGCAGCGGTGCCTGCCCCCGAGGGGGCCAGCTTATCGAGGGGAAGGTACATCATGTTGTTGCCTCCCTCCACGTCGACCAGCACCTTGCCCGTGCTCGACATCACGTCCTGCATGGCATCGAGATAAAGCCGTTCACGAGTAACGTCAGGGGCTTTGGCATATTCCTCCAGTAGCTGACTAAACCGCGAAGCCTCACCTTCCGCCTGAGCAGTGACCTGCTGTCGGTAAGCGGTCGCCTCTTCAAGCGCTCGCTGGGCCCGGCCCCGAGCCTCGGGCACGATGCCGTTAGCGTAGGATTGAGCTTCGTTTTTGACTCGCTCCTCGTCCTCACGGGCCTTGATCACATCATCGAACGCGCCCTGCACCTGAGCCGGGGGCTTGGACTCATCAATATTGATTTTGTTGAGGCGAATGCCCGTGCCGTAGGAATCGAGATATCCCTGCAGACGATCTCTCACGTCGATTGCCAGCGCCGCTCGCCCTTCGGTCAGCACAAGATCCATCGTGCTATCACCGACCACGTGTCGCAAGGCGCTTTGCGCCGCGTGCTGTAACGAAACCTCGGGATCACGAACCTCGAGCACGAACTTCTCTGGATTTTCAATAAAATACTGCAAGGACATGGTCACTTCGACGATATTCTCGTCCTGAGTGAGCATTACCTCTCGAACCTGCGCCGCCCGGATTTTGGTGGTATTCACCTTGATGACCTCGTCAATCAAGGGTGGATTCCACTGCAAACCGGGCTGCATGGTGCCCTGATATTCGCCGAAGCGGAGCACGATCGCCCGCTCCTGCTCATCCAGCTGATAAAAGCCCATCAGCGCCCACACGGTAATCGCGCCTGCCGCAACGACGCCCAGTAACGCCCCGGACAAACCGCCGCCAGCGCCAGCACTACCGCCACCTCCAGTGCCGCGGCCGCCAAAGAATCCGCCCAGGCGCTGTTGAAGTTTTTTCAGGGCTTCATCGAGATCAGGGGGTCCCTGATTGTTACCACCCCATGGATCGCGGGGCCCATTGTTGCCGCCCCCGGGTTCATTCCAAGACATCAGAGATTCCTTATGAGTTGATGAGGGGAGTCTAGCAAAATTGCGTCCCGCCGCCTAACGAGATGGGGTCTCAGTGTTGATGTTGCAAGCGTTGCCATTCTTTTTCTGGCAACCGAATGGATAAAACGCAGCCACCGCTCTCGGTAAAGGCCTCAGCAGTGACCGCCCCGATCGCAAAAAGCGCTGCCCGCAACCTTCCCTGTGCCGGTGCAAGCTCAATGTCTCCCTCGAAGATACTGCTCTGCAGGCGCTCCCGCAGCGCCTGCTCCAATAGATCCAGACCCGCGGCATCCCTAGCCGACAGGTAAACCGCCTGCGGGACGCCTTGTTCATCTCGCAACAGTCGCGGGGGCTGCTCTAGCAGGTCGACTTTATTAAACACCCGCAGCTGAGGCAGGTCGCTGGCACCAATTTCATCGAGCACATTCTCTACCTCACCGATTAACGTATCCCGATCCTCCGCCGCCACATCAATGACATGCAAGAGCAAGTCCGCATTGAGCGTCTCTTCGAGGGTTGCCTTAAAAGCATCCACCAGAGCGTGGGGAAGATGGGAAATAAAGCCTACGGTGTCGGCCAACACAATTTGACCCAGGTGATCGATATCCAGCCGTCTGAGGGTGGGATCAAGCGTGGCAAACAACTGATCCGCGGCATAGACCGTGGCGGCCGTCACCTGATTGAACAGAGTCGATTTGCCCGCGTTGGTGTAACCAACAATGGATACCAGAGGAATCTCTGCGCGCTCCCGAGCCCGGCGACTTTGGGCCCGCTGGGCACGCACCTTGTCCAGCCGCGTCTCAATCGATCGAATTCGGGCACGAAGCAGCCGTCGGTCGGTCTCCAACTGGGTTTCGCCGGGACCACGCAGACCAATCCCGCCTTTCTGACGCTCAAGGTGAGTCCAGCCACGAACCAACCGGGTGCTCATATGTTGCAGCTGCGCCAGCTCTACCTGCAGCTTGCCCTCATGGGTCCGCGCTCGCTGAGCAAAAATATCGAGAATCAAGCCAGTGCGCGCAATCACGCGACAACACAGGGCCTGCTCCAGGTTGCGCTCCTGGCTTGGGGATAAAGGGTGATTAAACACCACCAAATCCGCCTCGGAGGCCTCTTTGGCGGCCCGAATTTCATCGAGCTTTCCCTCTCCCACAAAAAATTTGGCTGCGGGTGAGCGTCGATGACCCGTCACAAAACCCACGGGTTCTCCGCCTGCGGAAATCACCAGCTCCTCGAACTCCCGCGTATCGAGGGGTGGCTGCCCATCGTCCAGCCGCAACTGCACCAGGAGGGTTCGCTCACCCCCCTCGTGCCGTTCAAACAGCTGTGTTGGTGAGGAATTACTCGCTTTCAGCGACGCCCTCGTCTTCCGATGCCATCGGTATGCGCACGTTGCGCGATGGGACAACGGTGGAAATGGCGTGCTTGTAAACCATTTGTGACACCGTGTTCTTCAGCAAAACTACAAATTGATCGAATGACTCGATCTGGCCCTGTAGCTTGATGCCGTTGACGAGATAAATAGAGACCGGGACCCGCTCTTTCCGCAGCGCGTTCAGGTAAGGGTCTTGTAATGTTTGCCCTTTTGACATGACAACTCCTTGTTACTGGTAACAAACGTCGCAAAAAACGAGGCGACAAAAACCGTTCCGCCAAACCACTGACGGCCCGCTAGTTTAATGTTAGTTGTTACCGTTGGCGACTAAGTTCCGCAAAATTTCGCCAATTTGACGTGAAAAGCTATGGCTTGGTCGCGAAAAAACCTGTTCCCCTTTGATTAGGGTTGTATCGATAGTGCGTGCAAGTGGAAGCAACCGCCCCTCAGAAGCTGTTTTAACTTCTGATAACTGCAGGTCCGGACCGGTTATCAACCAGAGTGCGTCAGGCCAGCGCCTCAGACCCGTGAGCTGTCGCTTTGCCAGTTGCCGCGTCGCTGCAATACCCGCCTCTCGAGCGGTCTCTAAATTTGTTTCGCCTGCGACATACCGCCACATTTGCCGATAACCCACCGCCCGAATCGCCGGCAAGTCGGGCGTCAGGTCTCCGCGCCGGTAAAGCGCCTCGACTTCCTCGAGAAACCCCTCGGAGAGCATGTCATCAAACCGACGTGCTATCCGCCCGTGAAGCTCCTCCCTAGAGCGAGGCGCAATAACCAATGGAATGGCCTCGCCATCTACCGCCGGAGACAAGTTGCCTTCCTGCCAACTACTGAGGGGCCTACCCGTCATTCTCCACACTTCCAGACCGCGACCTATGCGCTGACTGTGGTTCGGATGGAGCCGGGCCGCCAGCACCGGATCCACCTCGGCTAGCTTCGCATGGAGCGCGGGCCAACCCGATCGCGCCGCCTCCTCTTCTATATCGGCTCGCACCTCGGGCCGGGTCGCTGGAATAGCGTCAAACCCCTGAAGCAAGGCCCGAAAGTACAGCAGAGTTCCGCCAACCAGAATGGGTAACCGGCCACGGGCTCTAATGTCTGCAATTGCCTCTGCCGCATCACGGGCAAATTCAGCGGCGCTGTAAGGCTCCGAAGGATCTCGAATGTCAATGAGGTGATGGGGATAATCAGGTTGTGCAGCACCGATGGCTAAGCCCCGATAGACCAGAGCTGAGTCTACGGAGATCAGCTCGCCTCCCAAACTCTCGGCAAGCTCTATTGCGAACGCGGTCTTGCCAGCCGCTGTCGGGCCCATCACACACAACAGCGGAAGATTGATCATCTACTGGCCCCGAAGAAACAGCTTATCGAGTTCTGCCATGGTCAACTGCACCCAGGTGGGGCGTCCATGATTGCATTGCCCCGATCGCTCGGTAACCTCCATCGCCCGAAGCAGAGCATTCATCTCGGGCAGGGTGAGTCGACGATTTGCCCGGACCGATCCATGGCAGGCCATCGTGGACAAGATCTCGTCCATGTGGGCCGTGAGGCGGTCCGAACTGCCAAAGGTCAGGAGATCTGACAACACATCACGGACCAGTGTTTCCACGTCGCCACCAGCGAGAGCGATGGGAATCTCCCGAATCACCAGCTGTTCCTCGCCTGCCGCATCGACGACCAGACCCAATTCAATCAGCGCGCTCTGCAATTCGAGTGCGATCGCAACCTCCTTGCTGGAAACCGCAATCGTCTGGGGCACAAGCAAGGGCTGGCGACGGATTCCTGTTTCATCGCGCATTTGCTTGAGCCGCTCGTAGGTGATGCGCTCGTGGGCCGCGTGCATATCCACCAGCACCATGCCCGCAACATTCTGGGCGAGAATAAAAACACCGTGCACCTGAGCCAAAGCAAAGCCCAAAGGAGGAATATCACCGCTCGGCTCGGCCCCTTCTGCGACACCCAGCTCGCTGGCTCCGCTCTCGCTCCCCGGCCCGAAAGCACCTCGATCCATGCTGTGTGAAACAGCTGCTGCGTTGGTCGCGTAAAGTTTCTCAAGGGCAGCAGTCTGAGCACCCAAGTCCTGACTTGTATCACCCCTGGCCACACCCGCCGCCATCGATAGTGAGGGCTGCCAAGGTGCCGTTTCAGTTTCAGTAGTCATACCGGACATTGCCGTTGCACCGTTATCCGGCGCTTCAGGTCTCACATCTGCCAGGGCACGATTAAGCGTGCTAAAAATAAATCCGTGGATTTCTCGCCCGTCCCGAAATCTGACCTCGTGTTTTGTTGGATGAACATTGACATCCACCCGCGCCGGATCGAGATCCAGAAACAGAACAAAGGCCGGATGTCGTCCATGAAAGAGAACATCCCTGTAGGCCTGCTTAATGGCGTGCGCGACGAGCTTGTCGCGGATGACGCGGCCATTGACGAAGAAATACTGGAGGTCAGTCTGACTGCGAGAAAAGGTCGGTAATCCGACCCAGCCTCGAAGTGCCAGGTCTCCGGCGACACGCTCCACCGACACCGCTTGCTCCATAAAGGGCTGGCCGCACACGCCGACCACCCGATGGGCGACGCTTTGCCCCTCGGAGCAGGCCACCAGATTCAGAATTGACCGACCGTTGTGGCGAAGCTGAAAAGCGATATCGGGCCGAGACAGTGCCTGTCGTTTGACAACTTCTTCAATATGCCCAAATTCGGTTTTTTCGGTCCGTAAAAACTTGCGCCGTGCGGGGGTGTTGTAGAAAAGATCACGCACCTCTAGGGACGTGCCCCTGGGATGGGGTGCCGGTTTCAGGGAGACCGTCATGTCTCGCCCCTCGCTGGTGGCAGACATCCCGTCACTTGGATTGGTGTCGCTATTGGATGTCAGCGACAGGCGAGCCACTGACGCGATTGATGCCAGAGCCTCTCCTCTAAAACCGAGCGTCGCAACCGCCTCGAGATCATCAATCGACAGGATTTTGGACGTGGCGTGGCGTGCAAGCGCGAGACTGAGGTCATCAGACTGAATACCCGCACCGTTGTCGCGAATACGAATGAGCTTTGAACCGCCGGCATCAATATCGATCTCGATGCGGGTGGCGCCAGCGTCAATGCTGTTTTCAAGCGCCTCTTTAACCACCGACGCGGGGCGTTCAACCACCTCACCAGCCGCAATTTGATTGGCCAGTCTGGCATCCAGGGATTTGATTCTGTTGACTGGCATCAGGCGTCTGGAATGATCAGTTTTTGACCGACTCGGATCGTATTGCTTTTGAGCCCATTGCTAGCCTTTAAGGAACTTACACTCACTCTGTGGCGCTCTGCTATTTCCGACAGGGTATCACCGCTTACGATGACATATTCGCGGGTACGCTGACTCCGCTGCCAGGCCAACAGGGTTCCCGCGGGGGGATGGGTCATGAACCAGTCCTCTATGCCCACCTGTATTGCCCGTGCCATTTTGTCCTGATAGGCACTGGTCGCCAGCTTCTGCGCCTCACCGGGGTTAGAGATAAACCCCGTCTCAACCAAAATCGACGGGATATCGGGACTCTTCAGCACGGCAAATCCCGCTTGCTCGACTTTACGCTTGTGCAGCTTCGCAATCTTATCGACCTCCCGGAGCACATCCCGTCCCAGACTTAAGCTGGTATCCAGCGTGGCGGTCATCGACAAGTCAGTCAGCACCCCAGCCAGCACGTCATCCTTGTCGGAGAGTCGTACCCCACCCACCAGGTCGGCCGCGTTTTCGCGGTCTGCCAGATACTGCGCCGCTGTTGAAGTAGCCCCCCGGGTCGATAGCACGTAGACCGAGGCGCCATTGGCCGATGCCTGATTGAAGGCATCGGCGTGAATCGACACAAAAAGATCGGCCTGGGCCTTACGTGCCAAATCCCGGCGGCCACGAAGACTCACATAATAATCTCCATCACGAATCATGACGGGCTTGAAACCGGGCGTCTTGGCGAGACGGGTATGCAGCTTGCGCGCGATATTGAGAACCACATCTTTCTCACGCAGCTTCTTTGGGCCCGAGGCTCCCGGATCCTCGCCACCGTGACCGGCATCGATAGCAACGATAATGTCTCGCCTGTCGTCTAATTCCTCCACGCTTTTTGTCGCAGGCGTCTGGCCCTTCTGGATCTCGGACTGTTCAGTTTTTGTGGGGGCATCATCAAAAAGATCGAGCACCAGTCGATGACCCGTTCGCTCGTTGGGATCAAGAGCAAAACTTTTCGGCGTCACCTTGGCACGCAGATCAAACACAATGCGAAGGTCGTTGCCCTTTCGGATTCCCGACCTCACCCGGTCTATCGGCGTATTTTCCAATGGCAGGTCGCTGAGTGCGCCTCTCAATCGAACGTCGTTGATATCCACAACAACACGTGTCGGGTTATCGAGCTGTATAATTGAGTGTTTGATAGCGTCAGAGAGATCAAATACCACCCGGGTATGGTCAGGTGCCCGCCACAACCGCACATCAATGACCTCAGTCGCCAGAGATGGCGGCGGGACGAGGGCAACCAGACCAAGCAACACTATTGCTATCACGTTACCAACAGTGATTGTTGAGGCCTGCAATATGTATCCCTCGTCGAAACCGATGGTATGCCGGACTATGTTGCGGTCTGGCGCACCATCCCGCAAGTGACCGTCGACGCGACGCCACTCTTGCTCGCCACCTTTCGGGCCAGCCGGTGCTCAACCGTCACGATTAGACCGCTGCTCTAATCGATTAAGCCAGTCACGCCCTCGCGAGCTCATCGCCCTCAGAGTCACCTGCCGACCTTCGCCGTCAGGTGACAGGGTCACCCGCCAGTCGGGTCTCCCCAGCCAACCCGCCCCCCGCTCGGGCCACTCAACCAACAAGATTGACGGTGTAGCGAAGTAATCATCCAGGCCGAGATACGCTAGCTCGGCCCCATCCGAGAGGCGATAGAGATCAAAATGAAATACGGTCACCCCATCTAGGGCGTAAGGCTCCACCAGTGTGTAAGTCGGGCTTTTCACACCACCCTCGTGGCCCAGACCTCGCAGCAAACCGCGGCTCAGGGTTGTTTTACCGGCACCGAGGTCCCCCTCCAGAAACACCAGTGCCGGTTTTTCCAGCACTCCCGACATCTCCGCCCCTAATGTGAGGGTTGCCTCCTCGTTGGACAGATACCGGGTCTGTGTAAAGTCAGTGTCGGGCTCCATGAATCTAGTTTACCTCGACTGAAGGCGGGCGAGTCAGATCAGCGCGCCGATTTTAACCCGCACGCCCCTCCCATTTTGTTGACCTCCTCTCGAAACGCGCGGGTGACTCGCTGACAGAGAATGCCTGTAAGAACTCGGCACGCGAGTCTGTCACAATGGCCTCATGGCACGTTCAGATTCCATCCAAGACCGCGACCTCGCTGCCCTGAGAGATACCCTTCAGGGCTGGGCAGAAGAACTTGGCTTCCAGCAGCTTGGCATAACCGGGATCGATCTGAGCCAACACGAGAGCTACCTGCAAAAATGGCTTGACGCTGGCTATCACGGCGAAATGGAATATATGGCCCGTCATGGCACGGCTCGCTCGCGACCCGAGGAGCTTATCCCCGGAACCTGTAGCGTATTGACCCTGCGCATGGACTACTACCCAGCATCCTCAGACCCCGACGCCGTCCTCCAGGATTCAACGCGTGGCTATGTGTCACGCTATGCACTGGGTAGGGATTACCACAAGCTTGTCAGGCGTAGGCTCGCTGACTTGGCCAAGCGGATTGAAAGGGAACTTGCTGGCGGTCAGTATCGGGCCTTTGTCGACAGTGCCCCGGTTCTGGAACGGGCCCTTGCCGAGAACGGCGGACTGGGCTGGATCGCCAAAAACACCATGCTTATCAATGAAAAGGCCGGTTCGTGGTTTTTCCTCGGCGAGATTTACACTGACCTTCCCTTCCCCACAGATGCCCCAAAGACGGAAAAGCACTGTGGGAGCTGCTCAGCCTGCCTCGAGGTCTGCCCTACCAATGCCTTTGTCGCCCCCTTCGTTCTCGATGCCCGGCGCTGCATTTCCTATCTCACCATCGAACACAAGGGAAGCATCGACCCGGAACTCAGACCTCTGATGGGCAACCGGATTTACGGTTGCGATGACTGCCAGCTGGTTTGTCCTTGGAACAAATTCGCCCAGCTCAGTAGAGAGACCGACTTTGCCCCGAGGCATGATCTCGATAACAGCACCCTCGTCGACCTTTTCGCCTGGACCTCAGAGGACTTCGACCAGCGAACCGAAGGATCACCAATTCGCCGTATCGGCTATGAGCGATGGTTACGCAATATTGCTATCGCTCTCGGTAATTCCGAAGACAGCGCGAGCGCTATCGCGGCCCTGAAGGCTCGGCATGACGATCCTTCAGCGCTGGTTCGCGAGCACGTTGCATGGGCCCTTGACCAACAGCAGTCACGTCTGGGCGGTGGTGCGTAAAAAGTACTCGCGATAGTAGCGAAGCTCCTCGATTGACTCCTTGATGTCATCGAGCGCTAGGTGCGCGGTTTTTTTGTTCAAGCCAGGCAGGTCGGGTCGCCAGCGTTGAGCAAGTATTTTCAGTGTTGAAACGTCAAGATTCCGATAGTGGAAATAAGCCTCAAGGGTCGGCAAGTGCCGAGCCATGAATCGCCGATCCTGACAAATCGAGTTGCCACACATGGGAGACACGCCCGCGGGCACCCAGTCGGCGAGAAAGTCGAGTGTCTGGCGTGCAGCCTCGGCTTCGTCAACCCGACTCTCTCGGACCCGGGAGACCAACCCCGACGCGTTATGATGAGTGGTATTCCATTCATCCATAATGTCGAGCGCCGCGTCCGCCTGATGGATCGCGATGACTGGTCCTTGCGCCAGTTCATTCAGGTCACCATCGGTCACAATCGTCGCGATCTCGATAACGCGATGCTGCTCAGGGATCAGTCCGGTCATTTCCATATCAACCCAGATCAAGTTGCGCTCATCTACCATTCGCTTCTCCTCGCCGTGGCCTGCAGTCTACCAAAGCCTGAGTCACAGAAATCACCCATCGATTGTCGGAGCGGAGTACACTGGGGCGATGGCAAAAAGACGAATCAGTCAGCAGCAGTCGCGGCGAATTTCCGCCGCCCAGGAGAGGCGGCTCGAAAATACCGGCGACCTCTCCGGCGAACTGAATGGAGGACTCGTCATCGCCCGCTACGGCCAACGAGCGCTTGTTGAGGACAGCCTTTCCGGCGAGCACCGGCAGTGCTTTATCCGGCCGCACATTGATAATGTGGTGGCCGGAGATCGAGTTGCCTGGCAAACCAGCGAACACGAAGGTGTAATAGCGGCCGTTGAGGCGCGCCACACGGTGCTCACCCGAGCCAACCCCCGCGGTGATCTAAAGCCCATCGCCGCTAACGTGGACGTGATGCTGATCGTTATCGCCGTGGTCCCTCCGCCTCATACCAATTTGATTGATCGCTATCTGGTGGCCGCAGAACACGCGGGCATTCGACCCGTGCTGGTGGTGAACAAAGGGGATTTGGACACTGAAAGAAATGCACTTGGGCAGCTTGCCAGGACCTATGAAAACCTTGGGTACTCGGTCACTCACACCGATAGAGAGTCCGATCCCGACGCGCGCCAACTCCACCCGCTTATGGCCGAACAAACCGCTGTCCTTGTAGGGCAGTCGGGGGTCGGCAAGTCGTCACTGGTGAAACGCCTACTGCCATCCGCAGACAGCCGAAGCGAGGATATCCGCGTCGGTGCGCTATCGTTGGGCGCGGACAAGGGCCGTCACACAACCACTACTGCGGAGCTGTACCACCTGCCCAATGGGGCAAAGCTGATCGACAGCCCGGGTATACGCGAGTTTCAGCTCGCCCACCTACCCGCGGCAGAAATCGCCAACGCTTTCATTGAATTCAGACCATTTTTGGGTCAGTGCCGCTTCCGGGATTGCCGTCACGAGCACGAGACCGACTGTGCGATTTTGAAAGCATTGGATGGAGGGATGATCAGCCGGGAGCGATTTGACAGTTTCAGGCTGATCACCGAACAACAGGCGCTGTAACCACAAATATCGCGGTAGCGACAGAATCAGCCTTTGTCCCGCCGGAGGTCATCGAAGAGCAAAAACTCGAAGCGCAGCTCGATCCTCCATGCCCCGGCCCGCTCGTCATAGGGCTCGTCAACCCGCCAGTTGTAACTGGGTTCAAATTCGAGGAACAAATACCTTCGATAAGTTTGCCGGCGATAACGAAACCCCACCCGATAATTGGATACATACTCATAGGGCTCCGTTTGCCCGGACACTTCGCCGTAGACCATCAGGCCTCTCTCGTCTGTGCCGCGTGAAGTTGGCGGCCGCCGTTGCCAAAACTTGATCCACTGCAGCGACGAGCTGGCCTCAACGCCGTCGGTAGCCTCTCCCCAAAGCACACGACTGTAGCTCCGTAGCAAGGCGTCGTTGGCCAACTGATGGTCTAGTACCAGACGAGAAGTGCTGATCACACCGTCGTCGAACTCATACTGTACCCGCTCGGTAAATTGCAGGCTGTTCCTGTCGTTGAAGTCAATCGCGTACCGATAGCGTGCTCCCGGCTTGGGTCCACCAGAGCCGACACCCAGCGTTAAGTCAAACCGATGGCGTGTTTCCTTGCGCTTACCTACCTGCAGCTGCAGGGCCACCGGAGACTGTGACAGGTCCTCTTGACCATTAATATCATCGGCGGGGTCATCCCCCCTGAACACGAGGTCGAGCCGCTTGGAAATCTGAGGCAGGTTTACCTTACCCCCTAACGAAACCCTGAAATTAGTGCCCTCACGCTCATCCTCTTCCGCCGTCACCCGAACCCTTAGACGAGAAGATGCGACATTCTGATCCGCCTCGGTACTGCCAAAATAACTATCAAACCAGCGCGTTAAATCGTCTGCTTTTGCTGTCACGTAGCCGTGCCCCGAGTCCAGCCATGTCTCTCCTTCTTCCTCCTGTTGACTTACTGTCTGTCCATCTGGGGGAACGTCAACGTCACCCGCTACCTGTCCCTCATCAGAGTCAGTCCCGGGAACACTGGTGTCGGCTATCCCTGATGCCTCAGAGCCAGACTCTTCGCCGGCCTGAGCGAGCTGCAATAAAGGCGCTTGGCTGGAGGGCCCAAAGGATTCAACAATAAGCTCTTGGTGCTCAAGGCTTGGGCGTTCTGCTGACAATGCCTGATTGGTGGCGGCATTGGCATGGGCACTGCCTGCCCCGAAAACGATAGCCACACAGAGCCATCGCACCACATTTGAAAAGACTCCGTTAGATTCCATCACCCATCTCCAGACTTCGGTCCTCTTCTGTTGGTTCCCCGTCATCTTTGTCATTGGATGGCATTAGCGCCAAACCGCTCCCCCTAGATCATTGACCACAACGCGCGCTCCAGCCATTACACTACCAGACAAACTTCTTTGGCAACGGCGCAATTCATGACACTTTTCACTGCCTTACAGGCGCTCTTACCACAACACCTGATCTCCAGAGCAATTGGCGTTTTGGCCTTTATGCAATATCCCGCCTGGTTGAAGACACTGCTGATCAAGATTTTTATGTGGAGCTATGGCATCAGTCTCGACGAAGCACAGGTGAAAGATCCCGCTGCCTTTGATCACTTTAACCATTTTTTTACACGGGCTTTGGAAGCTGACGCGCGTCCTCTGGCGACATCCCGCTGGGTAAGCCCCGCTGATGGAGCGCTCAGCCAGCGAGGCAACATCGAATCGGGCGCGATGATTCAGGCGAAAGGCCGCTGGTTCAACGTTCAGTCACTTCTCGCCGGCACTGAGGAAGAAGCAGCCACTTTTGCCGACGGCAGCTTCGCGACCGTCTATCTATCTCCGCGAGACTACCATCGCATTCACATGCCGATCGCTGGGCAGCTACAGTGGACCCGCTATGTTCCGGGGGACTTATTTGCAGTCAATCAATCCACCACCAACGGTGTGAACAACTTGTTTGCACGCAACGAACGCCTGGTGTGCTATTTCTCCACCGAGGAGGGCCCAATTGTGCTGGTGCTCGTCGGTGCAATCATCGTTGCGGGGATCGAAACCGTATGGGGTGGCGTGGAATCCCCCGCGCCGAAAACCATTCGCGATCGAGGTTGGGAAGACGGACAGGGACCCGCTTTTGCAGCGGGGGATGAGATCGGACGTTTCTTTCTCGGCTCGACCGTGGTGATGCTCTCGGATCAACAGGACGTCTCCTGGGCAGTGGAGTCGGGCGACCCTATAAAGGTAAACGCCGCCCTCGCCTATTAGGCTTCAAACGCCAGTTACAGGTTTTCCTCCGCGAAGGCTGCGAGGCGAGAGCGAACAATGCCATTGATAAACATAATGCCTGCGTGGGGGTAGGCCTTGACCCGCTCAACCAGGTAGGTCAAACCCGATGTTAGTGGCGAGATATACTTGTTATCGATTTGAGCCAAATTGCCCAGCACGACGATTTTTGAATCTGCGCCTACACGGCTGATGATTGACTTGAGCTGGAACTGAGTCAGTCCCTGCGCTTCATCGATGATGATGTAGGCATTGTTGAAGGAACGTCCCCGCATGAAATTGAGGGACTTAAACTGGATGTTGGCGCGCTCCTTCACGTAGTCAATGCTGCCCCCGGCACACTCATCACCCCCGTGAAGTATTTCCAGATTATCGTCGAATGCTGCCAGCCAAGGCGCCATCTTTTCCTCTTCAGTTCCGGGGAGAAAGCCGATGTCCTCGGCAATTGGCGGCGTCGATCTTGCCACGATAAGCTTTGAGTATTTCTTCTGCTCGAGGATGGCGTGCAATCCGTAAGCTAGGGCAAGGAGGGTTTTACCGGAACCGGCCGGGCCGGTCATGACCGTCATGTCTATATCGTCGTCATCGAGCAACCGCATCGCCATGGCCTGCTCTAGATTACGCGGCGCAAGACCCCAGAAACGCTGATTGAGAAGATTGTCACGGCTGTCGACGCGAAGATACGCGTAGTCATCATCCAGGCGTTTTACATAAGCCAGAAAGTCCTGATCGTCATAAACAAATTGATTGGGGTAACTCGCAGGAAGGGATTCTCGCGGCACACGGTGAAGCGTCACATTGTCTTCCCGAATGGTATCCACCTCGGAAACGGTAGCCCAAAAGTCGCCTTCCACATGCTCATAGCCCGTCGCCAGCAGGTCAATGTCATCGAGGACCCGATCGTGGAGATAATCCTCGACATTATTGAGACCTGAACCCTTGGCCTTGATCCGCATGTTGATATCTTTGGTAACGAGGCACACGACAGACTCGGCGCACTCGGACTGCAAGCGGAGTGCTACATTGATAATACGGTTGTCATTGGCTTGATCCTGAGTCGCGTCGAGAAAGGGAATTTCACCCTCGTCCTGCAGCAATTGATCCGGATAGATCGCCAAGGTGCCCAGGGGGCCGTTGAGATTTGAGCCGGGAATGTCGACGCCCGACTGAATTTCAGCAGGGCCTGATGAACCAACGACCTTGTCGATCATCTGGATGGCAATCCGCGCTTCACGACTCACCGTTTTATCCCGCCGATCTTTGATGTGATCAAGCTCTTCAAGGACCGTCATCGGAATCACCACATGGTGCTCGGCAAAGGCCGCAACAGCCGTTGGGTCGTGAAGGAGCACATTGGTATCCAACACGTAGATTTTCTTGTTAGCGGGGTTTGCAGCTGGCATATCAAGACGAACAGCAGCGCTAGCTTCCATACACAGGACCTCTGGGTTTTACGTGAAATAACAGGGCGTTATGAAGTCGCAGGGATGTCGACCTGGATTCTGGGGGGAGCTTGATCGACGCCGGTGACCGCCTCAAAGAACTGTTGGCGCACAGCAGCTTGATACTTGTCGGCAAAAATCCTTCCGGATTAGCTCGCTTCGTCAACGACGTATGTCCTACTCAATCCTTTTCGGCTCTGCTTCCAGTAAACCTCTCAGCTTCGCGGCTGTCAATGCGGTTGGCAAAATCTGCCAAGCAGGACAAGTTGTCGCTGACAGCCGATGTCTTTTTCGCTAGCATGTATGCCCACATTAAAAAGAAGCGATCAGGTTAACTCTTCGATCGCCTCGCCAGTCACAGGTTGTCAGGAGTTCCACGCGGCCATGCTGAACAACGATGCAATGGCTCAGTTGCAGGGGCTCAAACAAGAGATCGAAGCCCAAAAAGAGCAGGCTGAAGCCACCGTCAAAGGCACGCAGAATCGCTATGGGTTTGCGGTGGTTGATGATGGCCGTGAAATCTTTATTCCCCCGGACGAAATGTTAAAGGTGCTGCCAGGAGACCGGGTCGGCATCTGCATTCGACCCGCACCCAACAGAGACAGAAAAGCAAAAGGAAAGGCCAAAGAGGGCCGAACTGTCGCTGAGATAGAACGCCTCGTTGAATCACCTCTGGATCGCTTTGTCGGGAAAATCGTAACCAAGGGTAAAGCAGTTTTCGTCGAGCCCGATTTGCACAATCTAAGTCGGTGGCTTTTTATTCCGCCTCACGCACGCAACGGCGCAAAAGCCGGCGATCTTGTTGAGTGCGCAGTTCTCCGTCATCCGATAAAAGATGGAAAACCCTCAGCAAAAGTCCTGCAGCTTCTCGGCAATGAACAAACACCTGGCATCGAAAACCGCTACTGCGCGACTCGGGTCGGTATTCCCTGGGAGTGGTCTGACAAAGAGGCAAAAATTCTGACGGACTACGCAGCCAGCCGATCGCCGCTCGACGAGCAGGATCGGGTTGATTTGACTCACCTCTCCTTTGTGTCAATTGACTCAGCCCGCACCGTAGACATCGATGATGCCCTGTATGCAGAGGTAACCAGCAGCGGCTGGACCCTTTATGTCGCAATCGCTGACCCGACCGCCTATCTGGACGGTAACGACGAGGTGGAAAAAGCGCTCTTGGCCCGGGGAACGTCGGTCTACTTTCATGGCGATGTTATCCCGATGCTGCCCGAGGGCATTAGTCGAGACCTGTGTGCCCTGAGTGAGGATACGATCCGTCCGGCATTGGTATGCAAAATGTTGGTAACCGATGATGGCCGCGTTGCCGAGTACGAGTTCATGAAGGCGTCAGTACGATCACGTGCCAAACTGACCTACGCCGCGGTCGACCGCTACGTGACTGGTCACAACGACGAGCTCATCGCCTGGTCAAACCCATTAGAGGCTCTGGTACAGGCGTATCGCGCACTGCGACGCTATCGGGAAGAGCATGAGCTGGTGATGGAGGATCGGCAGGAATACCGATGGCACTTAAATGAAAACAAGCAGATAGAGACCATCGACAAAGGCGAAAAGCTTGCTTCACAGCACTTGGTGGAAGAATGCATGATCGCCACAAATCGAAGCGCTGCGTCGTTGCTGACAAGTGCCAATGCAACTGGTCCCTTCGTCATTCACTCGGGCTTCAGGAAAGATCGACTCGATGAAGCGAGAGAGTTTCTGTCCCGCTACCAACCGGAATTGGTCGATGTGAAGCTGGAGACCCTCGAGGGTTACCGCCAAGTACTGACGACATTGAGCCAGCCCCATCCGCAGCCCCTCCGCGGGATGGTGAACAGGCTTCTTACCCGCGCCGCTTTCAGCATTCAGTCAAGAGAGCACATGGGGATGGGACTGCCAGCCTATACCAATGCAACATCGCCCTTGCGTAAATATCTGGACTTTATGGCCCACCGGCAAATAAAGGCAGTGTTGGAAAAAAGCACCGCGGATAAAGTGGCGGGGGGCATGCTATCCAAAACCAGCGAGATGATTGCGCGAAGCCGGGAGGCAAGTCAGGCGGCTGAACGCTGGCTTACCCACAACTACCTCGAGAAACTCAAGGGCGACGGCAAGCTGCACTTTAGTGGTGTTGTCTGTCACATCACGAGCGCCGGGTTTACGGTTCGACTCGATGAAACCGGGCTTGAAGGGGTGGTTGATTTGCGACAAGACCCGGAAAAATTCAGTTTTGATAAATGGACCGCGAGCCTCACCTCGACAACCCGCCGCTTTCAATTAAACCAAGCCGTTCACGTAAACTACGGTGGTGTTGCGGCTGGGGGAGACCACGTGGTGGTATTTACTCTGGACGAACACAGCGGCCTCAAGCCTCCCAAAGAAGGTTCGGAAGGCTGATTTGAGACGCCAACAGCAAGACCTTTTTCCGCAGCCTCGAGCAGAACAACCCACTACGTTAATACGCTATCTTACCTAGCCCGGAAGCACACCATGTCAGCCTGGAAACCCATTAGAGCCCTTTTTGAACCCGATACAACACTTGGCCAGTCAGTAACGGTTAAAGGCTGGCTCAGAAGTAAGCGAGATTCAAAAGCAGGCATCTCGTTCCTTGCCATCCACGATGGCACCTGTTTCGATCCGATTCAGGCCGTGGTACCAAACACCCTTGCGAACTACGAGTCAGAGGTACTGGCGCTGGGTACTGGCTGTGCGGTTGAAGTGAGCGGCGAGCTGGTTGCGTCGGAGGGCAAAGGGCAGTCAGTGGAGATACAGGCATCCGAGGTGGTGGTCGTTGGAACGGTTGATGACCCCGAGAGCTATCCCATTGCAAAGAAACGACATACTTTTGAATATCTTCGCACTCAAGCGCATTTGCGCACCCGCACCAACACCTTTGGCGCGATAACCCGGGTGCGCCATGTACTGGCAAATGCCATCCACAATTTTTTTCATCGGGAGGGCTTTTATTGGGTCAATACGCCCATCGTCACCGCCAGTGACTGCGAGGGCGCTGGAGAACTATTCAAAGTCAGCACTCTGGATTTTGCCAACCTGCCTCGACACGCGGATGGATCCGTAGATACCAGTCAGGATTTTTTTGGTCGCGACGCCTTCCTCACGGTATCGGGTCAACTGGCTGTAGAGTCACACTGCCTTTCCATGGGCAAGGTGTACACCTTCGGACCGACCTTTCGCGCAGAAAACTCCAATACCTCAAGACACCTCGCCGAATTCTGGATGGTCGAACCAGAAATCGCCTTTGCTGACTTAAACGACAACGCCAATCTGGCCGAACGGCTTTTGCAAGCCGCGATCTCCGAGGTGCTCAACAGCTGCGAGGAGGACATGAGGTTTTTCCAGCAGCGCATTGATACCACCGTGATCGAGCGCCTCGAGGGTATCGTCAACGCCACCTTCGAACGCATCAGCTACAGTGAGGCTATCGGCATTCTCGAATCCAGTGGCCGAACATTTGAGTTCCCGGTGAGTTGGGGTATGGATCTCGCGTCCGAACACGAACGCTATTTGGCCGAGACACATATCGGGCGTCCGGTCGTGGTCACCGATTACCCCAAAGAGATAAAAGCTTTTTACATGCGCTTGAACGATGACGACAAAACCGTCGCCGCAATGGACGTGCTTGCACCGGGAATCGGAGAGATCATTGGTGGCTCCCAGCGCGAGGAGAGACTGGAGGTTCTGGATGCACGTATGGATGCAGAACTCAAGGAAGACCTCTGGTGGTACCGCGATCTGCGACGCTATGGCACAGTCCCCCACGCAGGATTTGGCTTGGGCTTCGAGCGCCTTCTCGCCTATGTCACCGGCATGGAAAACGTGCGGGACGTCATCCCCTTTCCACGCACCCCTGGTCACGCGGACTTCTGACATCCGGGCAGACTGACCTCGGCTTACGGCAGCCCTGTTGAATCAACTCAAGCTGCGGAGGACGCCGTGTGCAAGCCACACTCACGACTTGCATCGACCTTGGTGGGGTCAAAATAATGCTTCGTGGTCGGCAGTGTATACCGGCGACGGTAGGCCTCAAGATCGGCTTCGGTGGCGTGAAAAAACGGGGCTACTTTAATCAGGCCTCGAGAATCATACGTCACACACTCCAAGCCTCGCCGATAGGCAGTTTCCTCCCGTCGGATTCCCGTCAACCACACCCGTGGCTGCAATTCCTGAATCGCGCGATCAAACGGTTCCAGCTTTACCAGCTCGGTGAATCGACGATGTTGCTCCTCATCCTCAGTCATTGGAACGCCGCCCATCAAGGTTCGGATCCGCTCCGGAGTCATCCGCGGGCTGTACACCCTCAAGTTGAGATTTAAATCATGCTCCAGTTGATGAGCCACCCGATAGGTGTCGGCGAGATTGAAACCGGTATCCACCCACACCACGGGAATGTTGGGTAACCTCGACGTAACCGCATGAAGCATGACCGCTGCGTTCACCCCCATACTCGTAGTCATCATGATGGGGGGCAGATGACCTAAACGGCCCGCAGTTTGCCTGCTCTCTTCTGCCAAGGCTCGGGCGGTCTCGATGGACCAGTCGATAATCGCAACAGGGTCGGCATGTCGCAATTTCCGATTAGCCTGAGGGAGAGTTTCCGCAGCAAAGCTCTGAAGCGAGGTTTCGGATTGCTCCCTCGATCGTTGGGACATGGTTCAGTTCCATAGGCTTAATAAAATGAGGTCAAATCGTACAAGCGAAATAAAAAAGAAATAAATAATTATTTTTTATTACCTTATAGAATATTCAGTTCAGTCGGAGATCCTCTCGGTCCCCACCAAACAGTCCGATAACGGGCTATCCTAGCGACCTTCTCCAGCAACCTTTCCCAGCAACCTTTCAAAAGATCTTTGCCACAGAGAATTCACCATGCCGTCACCCGCTATCGCGCTGCTCCTCACCGGCCATGAGCTTATGACTGGGGACACCGTGGATACCAATTCCGCGATGATCTCGCGCCACTTGCTTGAAACAGGAATTTTAGTCGCCGAGAAATGCACCGTCGGCGATGAGCCCGACGCCCTGAAAAAATCCCTGCTGCGACTCAGCCAAGAATACGATGGCGTCATCGTCAACGGGGGCCTTGGGCCGACGGAAGATGACCTCACGGCGAGCATCATTGGGGATCTATGCGGAGCACCATTGGTCGAAAATGCCGAAGCCCTGGCTCACGTAGAAGCCTGGTGCGAGCGACGAGGCATTCAAGCCAACAGCGCAAATCTCAAGCAGGCCTGGCTCCCCGAAAACGCCGACCTCATTCCTAATCCAATCGGGAGCGCAGTGGGGTTTTCTTTATCACTGGGTAACTGCCTGGTGCTGACAACACCGGGAGTGCCCTCGGAACTTGAAGCAATGTTGCCGACAGTCACCACCATGCTGGTCGCCGCTGTTGGGGGAAGTGAAACCTATATCCAACGCATTCAGACCTTTGGAGTGGGTGAATCAACCATTCAGCAGTGGGCCAATGAATTGGGGGACGGCTGGCCTTCATCGGTCACACTTGGATTTCGAGCTGGGCTGCCACAGCTGGAACTCAAGCTTACGGTCGCGCATGCTGAGCATGTGCCCGACCAAAAACGCGCCTATGACCTGCTTGTGAACCGCTTCGGGGACCATATTCTGGGTGAGAAGGACGCCCGGCTTGCTCAGGTGGTTCAAGCCCTTCTGAGAGACCAGAAAAAGACCATGACAACCGCTGAGTCCTGCACAGGTGGACTCATCGCCTCAATGGTTACAAGGGAACCCGGCTCCTCCGCGGTCTTTGAGGCTGGGCTCGTCACCTATGCCAACAGCGCCAAAAACCAGTTGCTGGGTGTGGGAGAGAATGTGCTGAACACCGAGGGGGCGGTCAGTGAGCCTGTGGTCCGGCAAATGCTACTGGGTGCGTTAGAGCGTGCAGGGGCAGATATTGGCGTCGCCGTATCGGGCATTGCCGGGCCCGATGGCGGGACAGCGGACAAACCGGTCGGCACCGTCTGGATCGCCTGGGGGACCCGGGAGGATCTCAGGACCCACCGCGCCCAAATCCCCGGCTCAAGATCCCTGTTTCAGGGGTTGGTAGCCGCGGTAGCCCTCGACCTCATCCGGCGTCATCTGCTCGGACTGCCGGCTCTACCCCATTACTTCACCCGTCAGGCGCAATGAATCTTAAAGGCGCTGTCACGAGGCAAACTCTGGTCTGAGCCAAGTGCTATGGCTGAAGCCGCTGCGCGACCCAGTCAGCCCCCTCCCGGCTAAATCGAAAACGATCGTGCAGGCGGTTTTGACCCCCCTGCCAAAATTCAATTGTCTCAGGCTCCAGTCGATAGCCGCCCCAGTGAGGAGGACGAGGAATGTCCCCATCTCCAAAGCGCTGCAATACCTCAGCGTACTGACTCTCCAACTGCTCCCGATTTACTATTGGCTGACTTTGACTCGACGCCCAGGCCCCCAACTGGCTCTCTCGGGGGCGGCTGCTGAAATAGGCGTCGCTCTCTTCATCTGATATCGCCGCCACCCGACCCGACGCAATCACCTGACGATCTAATTCATTCCAGGGGAACAACATGGACGCTCGGGGCTCAGATGCCAATGCCTGCGCCTTATTGCTGCTGTAGCTGGTGTAAAAAACAAACCCGCCGTTCGAAATACCTTTTAGAAGCACCAACCGCTGCCATGGCACGCCCTGACTATCCACGGTGGCCAACGACACGGCGGTCGGGTCCTTGAGCCCAGCGTCGATCGCCTGCTGCTGCCACTCGGCAAATAGGTCAAAGGGCGAGGCGCTGAGCATGCTGCTGCGTAGCCCGCCAAGGACGTACTGCCGTCGATGATCCTCGTAATTCACCCGCTGGTGCCCTCGTCGCTTACTGTTGATGGAGTGTAACGCGGTGCTGCCACTGCCAACCATAACAAAGGGTCGATAAACACTGGCGCCGGATACAAAGCCAAGGTATTTTGGCGCCCCTGTCGATAACGGGCCCCACTTTTTTATGTTCCCCCCCTGTTTTCTCCGCCATCAAGTGAACGCGCTGATTTCGAGCTGCTGGTGCTGGCTCCCGGCACCTCTCAAGGGACTCTTTAAGGGAGTCTCTGAAAAGGAACTCTCTATAAGAGAACTCTTTGTAAAGGGACTCTGTGTCTCTTTGCTCCTGACTTCACCGCTGCCCTGGGCTCAACCGTCTGTGATCGGGTTGAACACAGCAAGCGCTCCTGTCATCGATTTGGGCTCGCGCTTTGTCCCTCCTATCACCGTGGGAGACATGGTGGTGGGTCCGGAAAGGCTTGCCAGCGAAGCGGGTCTCAGCATGCTTAAGGCCGGGGGTAACGCCGTTGACGCGGCGGTCGCGACTGGCTTTGCCCTCGCGGTGACACTGCCGCGGGCAGGCAATCTCGGCGGCGGTGGTTTTATGCTACTGCACCTGGCAGCGGAAGATCGTCAGGTTTTTATCGACTATCGGGAGATGGCCCCTCAGCGCGCTACCCGCGATATGTTTCTCAACGACGATGGGTCGGTCAACGAAGACATGGCTTATTTCAGCCATTCCGCCTCCGGGGTTCCCGGAACCGTTGCCGGGCTCATCCATGCGCTGGAAGCCTACGGCACGCTACCGCTAGAACAGGTGATACAGCCCGCCATTGATCTTGCGGAAAACGGCTTTCCCATGCCTGCAGATTTGTTTGCCGACATCATGAGCGCCGCCGATCACCTGATGCAGGTTCCCGCCACCCGCGCGGTGTTTTTCACCCCAGAGCAGACTGTCACGCCAGTGGGAAGCCTGTTTAAACAACCCGAGCTCGCCGCCACGCTAAGACGTATCCGGGATAAGGGAAGGGACGGCTTCTATCGCGGTGAAACGGCGGCACTTATCGCCGACGATATGGCGGCGAATGGCGGGCTCATTACTACGGCCGATCTCGCCGCCTATCAACCGGTTGAACGTGCTCCTGTCAGGGGCCGTTTTCGCGGCCATGACATCATCTCCGCGGCACCGCCCTCATCCGGTGGCATCCATCTCATCCAGATGCTCAATCTGCTGGCACCCTATCCACTGGAGGCCATGGGACATAACTCGGCAAGCTACCTGCACCACCTTATTGAGAGCATGAAGCTAGCCTACGCTGACAGAAGCAAGCATCTTGGCGACCCGGATCAAACACCTATCCCAGCTAAGGAACTCATCAGCAAGACATACGCAGACAAACGGAGACAGCTGATCGATAGCGAGACCGCAACGCCCTCAGCGGTCATTGGGCCGGGGGAAGTAACCAGCAAAGAGAGCACCGATACCACGCACTTCAACGTGGTCGACAGGGACGGTAACGTTGTCTCAAATACCTACACCCTCAACTTTAGCTACGGATCCCACATCGTCATCCCCGGCACGGGCATTCTTATGAACAATGAAATGGACGACTTTGCCGCACGCCCCGGCTTTCCCAACGCCTATGGCCTTCTTCAGGGCGAGGCTAATGCAGTAGCACCGGGTCGCCGGCCCCTGTCTTCCATGTCACCCACTATGGTGCTCAAGAACGGCTACCCGCTACTCGCCACCGGTAGCCCTGGCGGGTCGGTGATCATCACCAGTGTTCTGCAGACAATACTCAATACGATTGTGTTTGATATGAATGCGGCCGAGGCAATTGCCGCGCCGCGGGTACACCATCAGTGGATGCCCGATGAAGTAAAAGTCGAGGCGGGTATCAGTCCAGACACAATAAAATTACTTGAAGCGCGGGGCCATCGCCTGAAAACTGCCGATGAAAGTCTTGGCCGCGTCATCTCCATTCGCATGAACAGTGATTGGCGAGAAGGATTTGCGGATATGCGTCTCCCCGGCGGATTCGTCGCGTATTGATCGGCGTTGAGACTGGGCCAACCGTCATTGAACACTAGGGATAAATGCAATGCTGAATTCTGAGGGTATCCTGCCTGCCGTGATACATCCCATTCGCGAACTCGCGCGGACCCTGATCTGCAGTACCCTGCTACTCACAGCCTGTACGGCAGCCGGAGCCCCTGAAGCGCCGGCGCTTTCCTCGGCCATGGTGGTAACCGCCAACCCACATGCAACTCGCGCCGGTGAGTGGGTGTTACAGCAAGGGGGATCATCGGTGGACGCGGCAGTTGCCATTGAAGCGGTGCTGAGCCTCGTGGAGCCCCAGAGCTCCGGCCTCGGCGGGGGCGGCTTCATGATGCATCTGGCGGGTGATACTAACGATCTCGCTGTTTATGACGGGCGCGAGGTGGCACCTGCGGGTGCTTCGCCCACCATGTTTTTGGATGACACCGGCACACCACTCCCTTTCCTTGCTGCAAAAAACAGTGGGCTCTCCATCGGCGTGCCGGGCGTGCTGGCCATGCTCAAAATGGCTCACAAGGAACACGGAACACTGCCTTGGTCATCGCTGTTCGCGCCCGCCCGTAAGCTTGCTCTCGAAGGCTTTGAGGTATCACCACGGCTCGCGAGTTTCGTCAGCCGCTATAACGGACGCCTGATTCCTCTGACGCCTGAGGACGGGCCAATGGATGCCTACCACTATTTTTATGATCAAGCGGGCGAGCCTCGTACCCGACTGACCAATCCCGCCTACGCCAAAACTCTCGAGACAATCGCCGAGGACCCGGATATTTTTTATCGCGGCCCGCTGGCTCAAGCCATTGTGGCGGCAGCCAACACGCCGCCCCGGGCCGGCACCCTGAGCGTCGACGACATGGCAGGCTATCAAGCCGTAAAAAGAAGGCCCTTATGTATCGACTATCGCCAGCAAAAAGTCTGCGGGCCCCCTCCCGCGTCATCCTGGATTGGCGTAGGCATGATGCTCGGGCTACTGGAGCATACCGCCCTTCCCTCCGGCAACCGTCACGACGACTGGGCGATAATCATCGCAGCGCAGCAGCTGGCGTATGCGGACCGGGATCAATACGTTGCAGATGTCAGTCAGATCCCAGTCCCGCTAGAGGGCATGCTCAATAAGACCTACCTCGCAACTCGGGCCAAACTGATCAATCCAAAAAAAGCGATCGACAGCGTAACCCCGGGAGACCCCTGGGCCTTCGAGCCGACCAAAACCGCCGGTGCCACTTTTGGGACAGATACCACAGACGATCAGGCGGGCACTACCCATTTTGTAGTGGTCGATCACCGGGGTAATGTGGTCTCGATGACCGCCAGTGTCGAAAGCATTTTTGGCTCGGCGCGCATGGTGGGCGGGATGTTCCTCAACAATCAGCTGACTGACTTTGCCCGGGACCCCCTCGATGAGGACGGCAAGCTGGTCGCGAATCATGCAGCGCCGGGCAAATACCCTCGCTCATCCATGTCACCGACCATCGTGCTTGATGAGGACGGCGACTTTTTAATGGCAACAGGGTCGCCAGGCGGTAACTCCATCCTCGCCTACACGCTTAAGACTCTGGTTGGGGTCCTTGACTGGGGTCTGACACCCCAGCAGGCTGTTGACCTGCCCAACGTCGTCGCGCGAGGAGATAGTGTGCGAATTGAGTCTTCGGTAGCATCGCCCACCCTCGTGGAGACCATGCGCCAGCGAGGGTTTAACGTAAAAGAATCCTCGGGCGAAAACTCAGGGCTCAGCGTTGTTGTCCAAAAACCAACGGGCGATTATCTGGGTGGTGTCGATCCAAGACGAGAAGGCACGATTGCTTCCGTGATAGCTCCAGGCTCTACTCCAGGCTCTAGTAGCACGCACTGAGCGTACCGCAGCTTTTGACAAACCAGCTTACAGAGCTCATCTCCGGGATTGAGGGTTGCTCGGTAACTTCACCTTCATGGTCTGACGAGCGAGCCCGATGAGCTGACCGTCGCTGTCCCAAAGATCACTGTCTGACTCGATAATCCCGTTGGTGAGATGGCGGGAGGTCAGTCGCCCGATAACGGGGCCGGGCGCGGGCTTTTTGCGACACTGAACCGTCAGCTCGATGGTCGGCACCCAACCGAAAGGACCAAACAGAGTGAAGGGTGGTGGCGGCATGATGTCAGCCCACATCGCAAGGTCGATAGTGTCACTGGCAGCGCCATCGCGGTGCTGCAACCATGCGACAAACTCCCCCGATTTGGAGGGCGGCTCGCCGGTGAATACGCCCTGCCCCTCGATCAATCGCATGTCCACTCGCTCGTGGATCTCCAGAGAATGGGCACTGCTATGAGCACAATCCTCAAACGCAGGCACCGCAGGTGGCGTGTTGTTAATCCAGGTTTCGCCCTGAAGTCGATCAATATCCGTATAGGCGGCAGTGGCTCGCACCTTCAGCTCACCATCTTGGAACAAACTCGCAGAACCAAAACTCGTCCCCCGGTTTTCCTTGAGAGTCTCCACCTCGATCTCGCACTCACCCAAGACACAGGGCGAAAAATAAAAGGCGTTAATCGAAAGGGGGTCCCGATGGGGCAGTGCTTCCCGTAGCGCGCGAGCCATCAAGGAAAGCACATATCCCCCATTCATCGTCGAGCCGATCCGCCAGCCTCGCTGACAGGTTGCCGTCCAACGGTTGTCCGCGATTTTTGTGACCGCCGTATCTGTCTCAAACTGTCCCACTCACCACCATCCTTTGATTGGGGCCGCTCTCCCGCGTGCCCATGTAAGTCACGCAAGCATCCTGCAAAAGCCCTGCGAGAGCCCTGAAAAGCTGCCACTGCACGACCAAAAACACGCGTTGCTGCCACTAATTTGGGTGTTTTGGCCCCGCCTGGTCCGTGTTGATCGACAGAGCCCTGATGCAAAACGCGACATCATATAGCAAGCGCGGGGGTTATCCCACGCACCTCCCTTGGTCTCATGGGTCAACTACTGGCTATACTGGGAGATCACCGCGATAGCGATGAGGGTGCTTGGATGCGCGCACACTTAACAAAAGGACCTAGACACCTCCTCCCCGGGCTTGTTCTGGCGCTGTTGTGCAGTCTTAGCATTGGCTCGGTCGCACAGGTAGAGAACAGCGACCCGATTGAGTCCGATCCAACCGCAAGGCCCACCCCGGAAACCACCGCTGACAATCCCGCCGATGCCGTCGTGATCGACATGCGCAACAGCCTCGACGCAAGGCCTTCGCCGGAGCCGGTGGCCGAATCGTCATTAGTCCTCGAATACCAGGCGGCGATTGAGGCGCAGGAGCGACTGGGTGGTGCCTATTCTCCTGGCATGACAGAACAGCTGCTCGGACTGGGCACTGCCTTGCAACAGCTCAATCGTCATGAAGAAGCTATCGATGTACTCAAGCGCGGCGCGCATATCGCCCGCATCAATAATGGCCTTTATTCGGGGGAACAGCTGGCGCTGCTGCGCAGCGAGATCAGAAGTCACATGGCGATGGGACAATTTGATCAGGTCGATGAACGGCAACGTTATCTCTACCGCGTTGAGCGACGCTCTCTCGCCAATCGGTCAGACTCCGCAGAGGCCCTGATGCGACAAGCTCAGTGGCAACAGCAGGCTTTCCTCATGCGGGTCGGGGATCCTGAAACCCAGATGGGGCGACTCATGGTGACCTGGGACCTCTACCGCTTGGCGCTCACCGAGATGATCGAGATCCACGGCAACTCGGCGCCTCAGTTGCGGCGCCCGCTCATGGGCATGCTGACCTCCCAGTACCTCTTTGCAGGGCATCGTGGCTACCCCTATTACAAGGCATCCAAGGATAGTGATGCGCAGCTTGCCGGGCTTACCAGCACCGCCTACAAACGGGGAGTAGCGGTGTTGAATGCACTACTCGAGCTGGACACAGCCAATGAGGTATCTCTGGAGCAACACGCGCAGGACACCGTCGCCCTCGGGGACTGGGCGATGTGGTTTGGCAAGTTTTCAGAGGCGGAAATTCACTACGCAACCGCGATGGGACTGATCGAGGGAGGCGAGCAACCGGAACTAATGGCGCGATTTTTTGCCCAACCAGTACCACTGCCAGCTATTGAGAGCCTCGATCCCCTACCCCCCTACATGAACAGCGATCAGGGGCCGCTTGCAGTGTCATTCAGCGTCACCGAAACGGGGCGGGTGAAGGAGTTTGAGGAATTGCTGCGTCCCGAACTTGAGGACGACAAAGCCGTACGCCGACTGGTACGCACGCTGAAAGACACGCGCTTCAGGCCCGGCTTTGACGGCTCCCAGCCAGTGGCTTCCGAGGGGCTGATCTGGTCCTTTAGCGCAACGGCCTGGGATCCGGAAACTGTGTTACTGGACTGAAAAGGACATGAAAGAAGACTTTATGAATAGCCGCTTCACCATCCGGATTACCAAGATGATCGCTCTGTTGGGCGTGCTTATTTTGTTGTCAGGGTGTCCAAGCGCCAGTACGCCAACGACGCCGAGCATGCCGACGACGCCGTCAACGCCCTCGTCTTCGTCTTCATCCTCATCGCCTTCTTCAAGTTCGTCATCCTCCTCATCGAGCAGCAGCGCCAGTAGCAGTTCCTCGAGCGCATCTGGCAGTCAGTCAAGCGCTTCGTCATCGGGCGGGTCCAGCGGTGGCCAATCCATGCCGACCGGAGGTGGTTTCCCCTCCCCATCTGCAAGTTCCGGGGCCGGGGAATCGACTCAAGATGAGGGCGGTATGCCGACCGCGGATACTGGCTCGAGCACACAAGATCCGGGAGCCGCGAACTCTGGTAGCGAGAGTGGCTCAGAGAGCATGGGCGACAGCAGCGAACCGGGTTTCGGTGATATCGCGGGGGCTGATGCGCTGCCCGATATGCGTGACGAGCTACCCACTTTTGAAGAAAGCTACGGCGGTGGTGATGGCACCGACTCAGCCTCCGGGGTGGCGGATGCCGACGGCGGCAATGGCGAGAGTGGAGGATCCCCCGCCGGCACTGAGAATGCATCCCCCAGCGGTCCCGGCACTCGTGCGGATGGCGGCATGGAGGGGGTGGCTAGCGGTAGCGACATTATGACCACGGCGGAGCAAGTGGCCATTCTCGATCGCCAGCTGGAACAAAGCACCAGTGATTTCGATGCGATGATCCTCGAGGAGCAACAGCGCCAGCGCGAAGAGGCACGAGAGCGTGCCAACCGAAATGCCCAGCGCGAGCAACCCGAGCCCGCCGGCGCCGGCACCAGCGGTCGTAATCCCTATAACGACGACGTGGCCATGGGGGGTGGAAGCTCTACAGGTGGCGGCATGGGGGGTGCATCACGGGGTGGTGGCGCACCGCCTGATAATCCTGCTATTTATAAGGCCCCTGACGATATCCCCGATGGCAGCAATGACGATGTCGTTGCCCGTCAGCTGCGGGAGGCTGCCATGCGCGAACCCGATCCCAAGGTTCGGGAGCGTCTTTGGAATGAATACCGTAAATACAAAGGATTGGAGATCCCGCAGTCATGATGCGCACACTTACGATATTGCTCGGTGCGCTCGTCCTCGCTGGCTGCGTCAGTCAAACCGTCAAGAGCACCTCGGTGCCTGCGCTGGAGCAACCCCAACAACTTGTGCCAGAAAATGAAGTGCTGGACGTGGGGGTTGCGATTCTCGACCCGGGCATCGACAGCCTGACTGATGATGATCAGGTGTATCCCGAAATTCGTCGAGCGGAGGCTACCTTTATCGCGAGAGAACTTGCCCAGGTGCTGGAGGGGGTCGGCGCCTGGGGTGCGGTTCGAGTCGTCCCTGACGACAAGCAGTTCACTGACCTGTTAGTCACCGGGCGTATCGCTCACAGTGATGGTGAGCGACTGGCATTAGCTGTGATAGTCACAGACGCCACCGGAGCAGTCTGGATTGACAAGACCTACGAGGGCACAACCAGTCGCTATGCCTATGACCAACGCGCTGCCACGAATCAGGACCCCTTCCTGCTGGTTTACCGACTGATTGCCAATGACATGCTCGACAAGTTCAACGCATCCACTTCAAAAGAGCGCGTAACGATTCGCCAGGTCGCTGAACTCAGGTTCGCAAGAGCATTCGCTGAAAATGCCTTTGCCGATTATCTTCAAGAGGACAAGGATGGCGAATATCAATTGAGGCGTTTACCAGCTGAGGATGACCCCATGCTTGAGCGTGTGCGCAATCTTCGACAGCGAAATTACGTCTTCGTGGACACCTTGCAGGGTCACTACGATGGTTTCTCGGAAGAGATGTATACGCCCTACCAAGAATGGCGCAAGCTGAGTTATGACGAAGTGATTGCTCAAAGGGAGCTACAACAAGAAGCCAACCAGCGATTAATTGCCGGCGCCGCGGCCGTCGTGGCAGGTATTGCCGCTCAGGGCTCGAGTAGCAGCTATGCCCGAACCGCCGGGGCAGTGGGCATTGCTGGCGGTGGCTATTTGCTGAAGAGCGGCTTGGAAAAACGGGCGGAGTCCAGCATCCATTCCCTGGCTATCGAAGAGCTTGGGCAGTCGCTGCAAGCTGAAATTACACCCCGGGTCATTGAACTTGAGGATCGTACCGTGCGGCTGTCGGGTAGCGCCGAGGATCAGTACAGCCAGTGGCGAGAGTTGATGGCGGATCTCTACGCCGCAGAGATGGGAGAGCTGCAGAGGGAAGAACCCAATATGAGGGGTAGCAGTACTGGCGGCCTAACGAGTCCTGAATCAGCGCAGACCGAGCCTGACAGTTCCGTCGACGGGTTAAATTCGGGACAATGAGGCCAGAGCCCCGGCAACTGGGGCACTGACCGACTTTCAGGACATCACTTCCGTGAGCGATAGCACCGACAAACCCCTCAACCCGACCGCCTTCTCCCCACAAACCGACACCGTTAATGAGTCGACGGACGCCGGGCAACGACCCCCGTGGTTGGTGCCCGGTATTCTCACGCTGGGCGTTGTCGCAGTCTGTGTTTTCGTACTGCTCCCTCTGTTGGTGGGTGACCCATCAACGCCTGAGACACAGTCGTCAATGTCCCCCGCCACCGATTCGAGTGCATCGGGGAGCGTCGGGTCAGCGGCGTCAGCGCAAGCGCCGGTGGAGCGCAGTCCCTTTGCCGAGGCACAACGGCAACAGGCGCGCAAAGCCGCGCAGGATGCCTTGCAGCGGGTGCTTGAACTTCAGGAGATACTGCAAGATCTTGGGGTGGAGCGCTGGGCACCCAATGCCTATCAGGCCACTATAGCAACGGCGATGTCGGGGGATGAGGCCTACCGGAACGGGGATTTTACCGAGGCAGCAACCGCTTATTTAAATGCGGGAGATGCACTGGTCACCCTTGAAGACAGCGTGCCAGCACGAATCGCTGACGCGCGAGCGGCCACCCTGAACGCCATTGAAGAGGGCAACCAACTCGACGCCACAGCAAATTTGGATTTGCTGGTGTTGCTCTCACCAAATGATCTGGATCGGGACACGCTACGCGCAAGAGTGGCTGTTATACCCGAGGTGTCTAAAGCACTGGACGCGGCGATTGAAGCAGCCGATCAAAATGATCTCTCAGCTGCCATTGATGCAACCAAACGGGCGGTCAGTGCCGATCCGGATCATCAACGAGCAGGTGACATGCTCGCGACCTTCCAACAGCAGGATGCAGACCAACGATTTCGCCAGGCGATGACAAGGGGCTATGACCTGCTTGATCAGGAAAACTTTGAAGGGGCGGCGGCGGCCTTCCAGAAGGCTCGGCAGCTGCGTCCCACATCAGCCGAGGTGCAAGCCGCCGAAACCGAGTTATCTGAGGCCAAGACAGATGCCACCTTGCGAGCACTGGCTCAGACAGGGGAACAAAAAGAGCGTGCGGAAGACTGGCAAGGGGCTCTCGATACTTACGAGGAAGCACTGGCCACCGATCCTACGCTGGTATTCGCCCAACAGGGACTTGACCGGGTGAAGCCCCGGGCTGCCTTGGCAACAGCGCTGCAAACCATTCTCGATGAACAAGAGCGGTTAGTAGACCGACGGGTACTGGCCGAGGCGGAAGCCACCCTGCAACAGGCGCAAGCCATTAGCGCACCGGGCCCTGTTCTCTCGGGGCAAATTCAGGCGATTTCGGCGGCACTCAACTATGCCCGCACCCCCGTGGAGGTAAACGTGACATCCGATGGTCAGACCGATGTGACTCTCCTGCGGGTTCGCCGGCTTGGCGCATTCAGCGAACAGAATTTAACGCTCCGACCGGGTGACTACGTCGCCATGGGGGTGCGGACAGGCTTCCGTGATGTTCGGGTTTCCTTCAGCGTGAAACCGGGACAAAAAGGCGCGGTCGACGTCCGCTGCACGGAGAGTATCTGATGCCCATGAACGAGGACGACAAGCCCCTGAAGGCGGATGGTTTTAGCCCAATGCCCGCATCACAGCAGCCCGGCCAGTCAGACGGGCCGCTCAGTCCGACGGCCTTTGAACCTCTCAGCACCACCGGTCCATCAGAGGGAGTTCGACGATGGCCTCTATTGGTCGGTGGTGTAGGCGGCGCCATCGTTATCTACGCGCTGTTTTTTCTACTCACCGCCCGCTCACTGGACATCGTCGTGGATGCTATTGGAACAGCTGACATAAGCCTGTCAGGCATCGCGATCCCTATCGGTCCCAGATACCTACTTCGAAGCGGCGAGTACGAACTGGTAGTAAAGGTGGCCGGCTACGAAGATTTCGAGGACACGATCACCGTTGGCGACGCAGAGAGCCAGCGCCTGGATATCAGTCCCGCCATCAAACCGGGATGGGTCACGATCGAATCCGCGCCGGCTGGAGCCGAGGTTTTTTTAGACGAGGTTGCTATCGGCGTCACACCGTTGCAGCGTCTCTCGCTGCCCGCCGGGTCCGGGACATTGAGGTTTTCGCTGCCCCGCTATATCGAGCGAGACACCACCATCGATGTTACCGGCCGGGGGATCGAGCAGACACTTAGCGTCGACCTCGAACCCGACTGGGCTGACATACTGATTACCTCGACACCAGAAGACGCCAGCGTATGGCTGGATGGAGAACCGATAGGAAATGCCGGCACGCCAATTGAAGTCATGAGCGGCGAGCGCGAGCTGGTTATTCGCGCCAACGGGTATGTGGATGCCCCAGTTGAACTCACTGTAGTGGCGGGTGTGCCGCAGGAGATCGGGCCCGTCCAACTGAAACCCTCTGCCGGTGTGCTTTCACTCACGTCTACACCGACGGGCGCCGCGGTGGCGGTGGATGGCACCTTCGAGGGACGAACACCGCTGGAGATTGAACTCACACCCGATGAGACTCACAGCATACAACTCACAAAATCCGGCTATCAGCGTGCCCGGTTAACCCTCGAACTGGCACGCGGTGATACCGCAACCCGGGACGTCACCCTGACTCCCCGGCTGGGTGACGTCACTTTTCGTGTTCAGCCGTCGAGCGCTGAGCTTCTGGTGAATGGCACGGTGATGGGTCGTGGAGATCAGACACTCGCCCTCCCCGCGGTAACCCAGCGGGTTGAAATTCGGGCACCAGGCTATGCCAGCGAGCGGTTGCAGGTCACGCCCCGCGAAGGCCTGGAGCAGGTCGTGGATATCGCTCTGCTTACCGAGGCAGAAGCCCGCAAGGCAGCGATCAAACCCGAGATTGTGTCGCCGTTGGGACAAACGCTGGTGCTCATCGATCCGATCGCCGAACCCATGAATGAGTTCTCCATGGGGGCATCGCGGCGAGAGCCGGGACGGCGCTCCAATGAAGTGCTGCACACGGTAAAACTCGAACGCGCTTTTTACTTGGCAACAACAGAGACCACTAACGCCCAGTTCAGACAGTTTCTGGAAAGCCATAGCAGCGGGCAAATTGAGGGCAATAGCCTCAATCGGGAGCATCAGCCAGTGGCCCAGATCAGCTGGCAACAGGCAGCCCGGTTCTGTAACTGGCTGAGCGCTAAGGAGGGGCTACCGCCTTTCTATCGAGAGAGCGAAGGCATTATCCGGGGTTACAACGCATCCAGCACCGGCTATCGCCTACCCACTGAGGCCGAATGGTCTTACGCGGCTCGGATCGAGGGCGAGGGCTATCGGAAATTTGCCTGGGGTGAGGAATTCCCACCCAGTGCGCCCGTGGTGAACGTAGCAGACAATACCTCTGCCTTGGTGACCGGCCGTATCCTCAACGGGTACGCGGACGGTCATATCGTGGCAGCGCCAGTGGCGAGCTTTCCGCCCAACCACCGGGGCCTGTACGATATGGGGGGTAACGTGGCGGAATGGGTTCACGATGTTTACGTGATTCCATCTGCCAATGCAGAACTCGCCACCGACCCGCTGGGCAGTGTGAACGGAGACAACTACACCGTCAGAGGCGCAAGCTGGGCGCTGAGTCGACTGGCGGAACTTCGGCTCACCTACCGTGATTATGGAGCCGCGGGCAGGGACGACTTGGGTTTCAGGATAGCGCGCTATGCAGAATAAGCTCACCAGAAAGATAGCGTCACAGGACAAGGAAAGCCGTGCCGGCTATAAAGCGCCTGTGGCAGTGATGCTAGGTAGTTTAGCCCTGGCCGCAGGGCTGGTGTCTGCTGGCCTCGAGGCACAGGAATCAACCCTCCCAGAACCGGCTACCGAATCCGAGTCCTCTCAAGTGGCTGCTCCGGAGCGGGAAGAAGAGGCGCCCCTTGAGGTGAACCCAACCGCACGACCCACTCTGGACTACATTCCCAGCGAGACGATCTCCGAGGACAGCTCGGTATCCTTCCCCGTTGATATATAAGCAGGATCTCTACTATGCCTTTGCGTATCAATAACGAATTTCTCTATCAGGTTTTTGCCCTGCTTCTTGCGGTCATCGTGGTGCACGGCGTCTATATCGGACTCATTCGCCCCACCGCCGAAGCACAACTCGCCGCGCAGGCCGCCCTGCAGGCTGCCGGGGAGGCGGTGGAAGCACAGCGAACACTTGCCATCGTCATCCGGGATTTTGAGCAGGAGGCATGTTTTATCCTGCTGTTTTGGGCTCTGGCGATCATGGGACTCAAGGCCCATCGCACCCGACTTGAGCAGGGAATGCTGGGGCGCAATCTAATGGATGTTCCCACCGGCACCAGCCTGCTGCCGCAAGACTCAAGAGACTACGCGCGGGCTCTGGAAGCTCTCCCTGAAGAAGAGCAGGATTTTTTGCTGCCACGAGCGCTTATGAATGCGCTCCAACGTTTTGCGACGACCCAGTCGATCCCCGCGGTATCCGAGTCCGTGCGAGAACAGTGCGACATCGAAGCAGACCGACTGGATTCGGAACTTTCCATGGTGCGATATATCTCTTGGGCCATCCCCTCCATCGGGTTTATCGGCACCGTACGGGGTATCGGTGACGCGCTGGGACAAGCCTATAAGGCAGTGGAAGGCGATATCTCGGGGGTCACCGTGAGTTTGGGGGTTGCCTTCAACAGCACCTTTGTCGCGCTGGTTCTATCGATCATCATCATGTTTGCCTTACACCAGCTGCAACTCTCCCAAGAGCGCCTCGTCCTTAGCACCCAGCGGTACATCGATCGCAAACTCCTTCGCCACCTTGCAGTACCGAGATCATGACGGCTGTTCTAGACCTCCACGACACCGCGCTAAAAATCTGGCGAGGCGACACGGACATCGAATCCCCGGGATACGCCTGGTTCGATGGCAAGCAATTTCGTTTCGGGATAGCGGCCTTGCGCACCCAACGACGCACCCCTCGCGAGGTCAACACGCGCTTTTGGTCGCAGCTGGGCACCGCGCCACTGGCGCCCCCTCTCGGCAAGGCACGACACACAGCGGATCTAGCCCATGAACATCTTCAGACCCTTTACGAGGAAGCCAATCGACCCGATCGTGTCCTACTCACCGTGCCCGGGAGCTTTACGCGCGAGCAGCTGTCACTCCTGCTAGGTATTGTGGAACACCTCCCCTTTTCTATCGACGGATTGATTCACCGATCCGCGCTGCTCGGTAGCGCCAGCGGCATGGGACAGGGACTGCACGTTGAACTTCAGCTACACCAGACCTTGGTCACCCAGTTTCAGGTCTCCGATGGTCACGTGGCCGCAACAAACTCTCAGGCATTGCCGGGTGAGGGACTGCTCGCTCTGCAGGATCGCTTGGCCAACAGTATTGCTGGCGCTTTTGTGGATCAAACCCGTTTTGATCCGCTTCGATCCGCGGACGGAGAGCAGACCCTGTACGACCAACTCCCGGTCTTCCTCGCCACCCTGAAAGCCCAAGGTGAGGCGCACATGTCGATCAATGGCTATGACGTCCGGGTAACTCAGGAGGATCTGGCTTGCGTTGGCGCCGCCTACGCGAACGCGCTTCAACCGCTGCTGGATGCAGACTCACCGATACTGCTGGAATCGCCCCTCGATCAGCTGCCCGGATTGGTCATGGATAGCTCTGCGGCAGGCATCGACAACGGCGCTATCGTCACCACCACACTAAAATTTGCCGACAGTCTGCGGCAAGCGCCGGATGCGCTGGTGCTTCAGCGTCGGGTACCCGCAGAATCCACCAACTCCCGGGTGGCACCCCAGACCGAGAGTCCTGCTCCCGCCACAGAATCTCACGAGTCAAACCCGCTCCCCCGACCCACCCACTGGGTGAGCGGCGGCATCGCCAAAGCCTTTACACCGGGCGCACTCTCGCCACAGGAGATTCAACTCGAGCAGCAGGGCACATCGATCATACTTGCCGCACCCATCCCTCAGGACCTCAACATCAACGGCAGGGCAGCTGAGGCTGGCCATGTTTTCACTGTCGGTGATGTCATCACCGATGCCATGGGATTCAACGCGCAGCTCATCGCCGTCGAGGAGTAATGGTTGACTCGACGTAAGCGGCAGACATCGACCTTCAACCTCAGTTTTCTGGACATTATGTCCTGTGGTTTCGGGGCGGTGGTCTTGGTGTTCCTTATCATCGATCACTCGATGGAAATTGAGAGTCGAACCGTCAACGCCGAGGTGTTTGCGGAAATCGACCTGCTGGAAGAGGACATCCGGGAGGGCGAGGCCGGTCTCGTCCGTCTTCGCAACGCGCTCACCAGTGCTGATCTGGATATCGTTGAAGCTCAGGGGTTAGCAACCCGGGTGACCGAAGAGCTCGACAATTACGAAGCGCTTATTGCGTCCCTTGAAGAAAGCGGCCTGAGTGAAGATCAGGATGTGGAGGCTCTGAAAGCTGAAATTAACCGACTCGAGGAGCGAGTGGAAAAACTTAAGGAAGCCGCCGAAGCGCAGGCGGGTCGAAGTGCTCGTGAGTACGTGGGGGTGGGCAACCGTCAGTATCTGACGGGCTTAAACCTCGGAGGTAGCCGCATCGTTATTCTCGTAGATGCCTCCGCGAGCATGCTTGCTGACAGTATTGTCAATGTCATCCGGCTTAGAAACATGGACGCCGAGCTTCAGCAAACCGCCCCCAAGTGGGTTCGCACGCTGAATACGGTCGACTGGCTCACTGCGCAGCTACCCATCAATGCGCAGTTTCAAATCATTGCCTTTAATACCGAAGCCAACTCAGTTCTCGAAGACAAGAAAAACCGCTGGCTCGACGTCGCAGATGGGGAGTTATTGAAAAGCGCGACCGATGCCCTGCGCCAACAGCTACCCTCCGGTGGAACCAGCCTGCATAAGGCCTTTGATGCGGTGGCGGCGCTACCGGGAGGGCCGGACAATATTTTTCTGATCACCGATGGTTTACCCACACAGGGAGATGCCCCGCCACGAAAAACAACGATCTCGGGACGGGACCGACTCGAGCTATTCAGGTCGGCGGTTCGGCGGCTGCCGGCGGGTGTGCCGGTTAATATTATCCTCGCCCCCATGGAAGGTGATCCGATGGCGGCATCTGAATACTGGCAGTTGGCGCAAGTAACGGGCGGCTCATTTATGTCGCCCTCGAGGGATTGGCCATGAGGCAGCGACGGGGCACTCCTGAATTTTCGATCTCCTTTCTGGACGTTATCTGCTGTGGTTTCGGCGCGGTCATTCTGCTTTTAATGATCACAAAAACCGTGCAACCACAGATTCTGGAGAAATCCACGATCGTGGCCGACGGCAAAGTCGCTGAACTCACCGAGCAACTGTTCGAGATTCGGGGAGAAACCACAATTTTAAATCGTGAGTTAGATGCCAAGCAGGAACAAATATCACAGTACAAAGAGCGCATAGCCATCCTCCAAGGAGCGCTGGCAAAAGCTCAGTCACGCTTTGACGCCCTTGAGACTACGCGCAACACCAACAGCATTGTTCAGCAACAACTCGCCATCGCCCGACAGCAGTTAAGCGAAGAAGAAAAACGACTGCTGGGCATTAACAGTGAAAAGAAAAATCAATTGATTGGGGGGATTCCAGTCGACAGCGAGTACATCATTTTCATTATCGACACCTCCGGCTCGATGTTTTCTTACGCCTGGGAGCGCATGCTTAAAGAGATGGAGGCCACGCTCAACATTTACCCGGAAGTCAAAGGAATTCAGGTATTAAACGATATGGGGAACTATCTGTTTTCCCGCTATCGGAGTCAGTGGATACCCGATACCCCTGCCCGGCGCAGTCTCATTTTGCGAAATCTCGCCAACTGGAACGTCTTTTCCAATAGCTCCCCGGTCGAGGGTATTACTGCAGCGGTGCGTACCTTCTATGACCCCAACAAAAAAATATCTATTTACGTGTTTGGTGATGAATTCACCGGCGACTCCATTCGCAGCGTGGTTCAGACAGTAGATCAGCTCAATGCCGACAATTTTGACGGTGAAAGACGGGTGCGAATCCACGCTGTCGGGTTTCCTGTCCAGTTTATTCGCCCCCCCCAACTACAAACTACCGGGGTTCGTTTTGCTACACTGATGCGAGAACTGACCTATCGAAATGGTGGCACCTTCGTTGGACTCAATGATTTCAGGCCCTAATCGCACCATCCGACTCACTGCTGCTGCAGCCGTTGCTCTTTTTTTGGCTGCCTGCGGGGCAAAGCAGGTGGTGGTTCAGGGTAATTTTCCGAAACCTCTCATGGAGCAAACGCCGCTTACCCTCGGCGTGGTCTATACCGAGAGCTTCGCCAACCACGAGATTTACGATGAAGCGGCCGGGCGCGAGGAAACCGACTGGCTGGTGAAAACTGGCGATGCCCAAGTTGAATTCTGGGACACGCTGTTAGGCGGCATGTTCACGAACATCGTCCATATCGATAGCCATGACGCCCTGCACGCTGTCGAGCAGGACATCGACGCCGTGATTATTCCCTACGTCGAAGACCTGCAGTACACCATTCCGCTACACACCAACGTCAAGGTGTATGAAATCTGGATGAAGTACCGATTTCGTCTGGTCACCACTGACGCCATTCACGAGCACAGCGACGGCGAACTGACCTACGACCCGAATCAGAGCATCGCCGACTGGACACTGAGCGCTTACGGCAAAACACCCACTGCATTCCTGCAGTCGGATGAAGAGGCGGTAAACCTGGCTGCGGTGGTAGCACTGCGAGATGCGGGCGCCAATTTCGCGACTTCCTTTCACCGGGTCCCAGCGGTGATCGAGTGGCTGGAAACACGCAACGCTATCACGGAGGTTCCCGCAGCAGCATTAAATGGTGACAGTAGCGGTACCCCTGATGAACCCGAGGGAGCTTCTTCGTGAATCGCACTCTCACGACATCCCGCCACCCCACAGGGAATAGGCGATCCCTAGGCTACGGGTCCGCGCTGGTTCTTTTATTCCTGTTTCTTCAAGGCTGTGTCACCGCGACTGTCGATGAGATGACCTTTCTTGAACCCACCGAGGGAATTGGAGATTCCTCGGTCGTCATACTGGGCCGACGCCATGCACCCGATTACGAAACCGAGTTCGATTTTATTGAATGCATAGGCGATCACATTCGTCGAGGTGACAACTCCATCACCGTGTTACACGAACTTGAGTTCATCAACATGATGTACCCCTGGTTTGAGCCACGTACCGCGCCCCTGCGACCTCAGGACATCGATCGACTGCTGATGCAGGAACCGGTGGCCAATCAGTTCACTGATATCAAATTGGAGTACATGATCTGGATAGATGGCTCGACCATCGAAACCAATAGCTCGGGCTCAATGACCTGCGGCGTCGGCCCCGGTGGCGCTGGCTGCTTCGGTTTTGGCACCTGGGGCAACGCGTCCGACTACGAGGCAACTATCTGGGATTTTACCGATCAAACCGAGGTCGGCCGAATCAGCGCCAACACCAGCGGCCAGAGTTATATGCCCGCAGTCGTAGTACCCATCCCGATCATTGCACCCGTGCAAGGTACCGCCTGTGACAGCCTCGGGGATCAGTTGCTCGATTATCTCTCGGCCACTCGGTAAGCACGCTCCCCTCGCCATGTTTTCTCGACTTCATGCCTGTCGTCTCATTGCAAGCCTGCTGTTAACTGGCTCGCTGGCGGCGAACGCTGCCTCGCCCACAGTCACCGTCGGTGGCAGACAGGTTGATCTTCCCGAGGACACCCCCGAAGAGTATCGGGAAATGATCGAGGCCATTGGTGTCTATGACGATCCCGAGCTCGCCGCCTACATCAACGACATCGGCCAGCGACTGGTAGCCAATTCGTCGATGCCCGATGCGCATTTTAGTTTTACCGTACTGGACTCTCCCGATATCAACGCCTTCGCCCTGCCTGGCGGCTACATCTACATCAACCGTGGGTTGCTGGCCTACCTGGAAACCGAGGCCGAGCTGGCGGGCGTCATTGCTCATGAAATTGGTCACATCACCGAGCGGCATCACAGCAGACGCAAAACTCAGTCGACCACCTCCACCATACTCGCGACAACAGCCTACATTTTGACAGGGAGCGGCGACGTCTATGATGCTGCCCGCATGGTCGGCGCCGAAGTCATCAGCGGCTTTGGGCGCGATATGGAGCTGGAGGCGGATGCCGCCGGTGCCGAGTTTATGCATAGAAGCGGCTACGATGCGGACGCCCTGCTCTCGGTCATTGGCGTGCTGAAAGACCAGGAGATGTTTCGACGTGTTCAGGCAAAATCATCGGGTAAGCCGGTGGGCACCTATCACGGTCTCTATGCCAGCCACCCCCGCAATGACCTTCGACTTCAAACCGTGGTGAAAACCGCCAACAATCTTGATCTGGACAATCAGCCCGAGGACCCCGAATTACCCGGTGCCTTCCGCTCTCAGGTAGAGGGCCTGGTTTTTGGGGCCAGTGCTCAAGCCCAAGCGGAACCCAATCGTTTCTATCACAACAAGCTCGACTTTTCCTTTAGCTATCCCGAGGGTTGGACGGTGCAGCAAGGGTCCCGCTCGATCGTCGCAACTTCTGCTGATGGAAGTGAAAAGGTCACCCTGTCCCTGTCCAAAGTCGATCCTGCCGTAGCGCCCAATGATTTTTTAACAACACAAGCGACTGGTGAGCTCACCAATCAGGCTGAGCTCGACCAATTTGGTTTGAAGGGAAGCACGGCCATTGCGTCGGGCAATGGGGTCAGTAAACGTCTGGCGGTTATCGATCATCGCTATCGTTTTCTCTTTACTGGAGAAACCCCCGACATCGCATCGGGGGATGCCAACCTGCTGACCATCATTGAGAGCTTCAGACCACTCGCCGCACGGGAAAAAGTTAAAGGCGAGAGCCGCAACCTGCACTATGTACAAGTGCCCCGCGGAGCGACTCTAAACAGCCTTTCTTCGAGCGCGCGCATCCCCGACGCCGAGGACCAGCTCCGGCTGATCAATGGCTACTATCCCAGCGGCGAGCCCCGTATCGGCGACTGGATTAAAACCATTCAATAAGTAACACTTCGAGCACGCTTTTACTTGGGACCCGCCATGTTGCGCCGCGCCTGCCTCGCCCTGCTTGCACTCTGCTCGTTTACAGCACCCACTGCTGCAGAGGTGACGGTCTATACCGCCAAGCTGATTCGAACGATGGAACCGGCGATGCCCACGGCGACAGCAGTGGCCGTCGAGGACGGTCGGATCGTCGCGGTGGGGGATGTCGACTCACTGGAACCCGTCCTCAGGATCAAAGGTGGGCGTATTGACCGCCAGTTTGAGGACGAGGTTCTGATCCCCGGCTTTATCGAACCCCATGTTCATCCGTCACTGCCCGCGGTGCTCACCCAATTTCCGTTTCTCGCCCCTGACGACTGGTCCCTGCCCACCGGGGAGTTCCCTGGTGCTAAAACCCCAGAGGCATACAAGGAAAAACTCACGGCTCTCGCCGCGGCACACACCGATCAGGCGGTTCCTTTTATTGCCTGGGGCTATCACCCCCTGTGGCACGGGGAAATTTGGCGTGAGGATCTCAATGAGTGGTTCGGGGATCAGCCGGTCATCATCTGGCATCGCTCCTTTCACGAGGTCATCGGCAACGATGCCGCGTGGAACATGCTGGGAATTTCCGCGGAAGATGCGGCTCGAGTTCACGATGCGTCCTGGGAGCGCGGACACTTTTATGAGAACGGCTTAAAGGCGGTGATGGGTTCCTTCAACTTCCTCTTCGAGCCTGCGCGCTATGGCAAAGGCATGCAGAATTTTTTAGCCATGATGCACCAGAGCGGGGTGACTACCGCCCTCGATATGGGAACCGGGATTTTTGGTAACCCCGAGCAGGAGATAGCAGGTATCCGCGCGGTTGCAGAGGCCTACCCGGTGCCGGCGCGGATTATCTTGACCCCGATCATTGTGGATTTCATTAATCGCGGTGTAGCGCCAGAGGACGCACTGGAGCAAGTCAGATCCTGGCAAGCCCAAAACACGGATCGGGTTAGCGTCGGAAACCATTTCAAACTGATGCTCGATGGCGCCATTTTTTCTGGCCTCAGTCAGTTCGGCCCGCCGGGCTATCTGGATGGCCACAACGGCGTGTGGATGGCGCCGCGAGACCTGACAGCGGACTACGCCCAAACCTTTTGGGATGCAGGTTTTCAGCTACACGCCCATGCCAACGGTGACGCGGCGGCGGGCTGGTTCATCGAGCTTCTCGAGGAACTGTTGCGGGAATCACCCCGGGTCGATCATCGCATGACCCTAGAGCACTTTGCCTACAGCACCGAAGACCAAACCCGTCAGCTCAAAGCCCTGGGGGCTCTGGTGTCGGCAAACCCCTATTACCACTTCATCCTCTCTGAGCTTTACGCCGAGACCTGGCTGGGACCCGACCGGGCCGAGCAAATGGTGCGACTCGGTAGCCTCGAGCGGGCCGGTATCCCCATCGGCCTGCACTCAGATAGCCCAATGGCTCCTCTGTCGCCACTGACTTTGATGTGGGCGGCGACTGCCAGGGAAACCATTAGCGGAAAACAAGGCATCGCCAGTGAAGCACTGTCCCCAGAAGCGGCGTTACGCGCAGTGACCATCGACGCGGCATGGATACTGGGCGAGGAAAATAATCTCGGATCCATCCGTGCGGGCAAAATTGCTGATTTCACAGTGCTCGATACAGATCCCCTCGCCGTTCCTGCAGATGCGCTTCGGGATATCAAGGTCGTCGCGACCGTCTTTGCTGGTCAGCCTTACCCTGTGAATAGCCAGCCTTAACTTCGTGTATATAGCCGCTAAAGACAGGGTCTCCACGTAGCATCACACCCTGCCAACCCGGTCTCTGGAAAAGATCACCGCCATTAATGGCAATAAGCCCTGTTAATCCTGTTGTACGGAAGGACGACAGCGCGTAGTGTGGCGCCCTTCGAGAGGATCCCCACCATGTCATCGACCGAACCTGTCACCCAACGCTTTGAGGCGCTGGGCCTACCCATTTTTTTGCTGGAGAGCCTGACTCATCGCGGCTATGACACGGCTACGCCTATTCAAGCGGCCACGATTCCCCAGCTACTTGAAGGCCATGACATCGTAGGGCTCGCCCAAACCGGCACTGGAAAAACTGCGGCTTTTGCGCTCCCTGCCCTGACCCGCATTGAGCTCGCAGAGCGAAAGCCTCAGGCACTCGTGCTGTGCCCAACCCGGGAACTCGCCCTACAAGTCGGCGATGCCTTCCGACAGTACGGATCAAATATGAAGGGCCTGAAGGTGGCGGCGCTCTGCGGCGGCGCCGATATGCGCCAGCAGCTGAGGGCGCTCAAAGAAGGTGTGCACATCGTGGTTGCGACGCCGGGTCGAATGCTCGATCACCTTGAGCGCGGTAGTGCTGATTTTTCTACGATAAAAACCGTTGTCCTCGATGAGGCCGATGAGATGCTCCGCATGGGATTTATCGATGATGTCGATACCATCCTTGCCAAGACACCCTCCCAGCGTCAGGTCGCTTTATTCTCTGCCACCATGCCACCGAAGGTTCGCGCGATTGCCAACAAACATCTGCATGATGCGCAAGAAATTTCGGTCGCGGCGGCCGCTACCACCAACGAAAATATCGAACAGTGTTACTGGCTCGCCAAAGGCGCCAGCAAGGTCGAAGCGCTGACCCGCTTATTAGCCTTTGAAGATACCGATGGCGTTATCGTTTTTACCCGCACTCGCGAGAGCACCGCGGCGGTCGCCGAACTGCTGCGGCAGCGCGGTTTTCAGGCAGCACCCCTAAATGGTGACATGGACCAGAAAGCCCGGGTACGTACGATTGATCAACTCAAGTCTGGGGCAATCAATATTGTGGTCGCCACCGATGTGGCTGCCAGAGGGCTTGATGTGGATCGCATCAGTCACGTCATAAACTTCGACGTACCCTTTGATGAAGAGGCCTACGTCCATCGCATCGGGCGCACAGGGCGCGCGGGCCGTAAAGGAAAAGCGATCCTGTTCGTCGTGCCAAGAGAGCGCCGTATGCTGCGCAACATTGAGCGGCTAACCCGCCAGGAGATCCCCGAAATACGGCTGCCCTCACCTTTGGCTATTGATGAGAAGCGCCGAGAGGAATTTGCCAACAGGGTACGGGCGGCAATGGCCGGAGAGACCGATCAAGCGATCGCAGCGGTTGTCGATACCTTGTGTGCCGAGGCGGGCGGAGACGCACGTGCGGTCGCCATTGCCCTGGCGGGTCTTCTTCAGCCGGCCTCTTCGGGTCACACCAAGTCGGCCCGAACAAAGGAGTCACCTGACAAGAAAAATCGTAAGGTCACGCCCCTTTTTGCAGATCAGGATTCGGCTAAAACGAGTTCTGAAGAGTCTCGCCCACCAAACCGGCGGGAGCGTCGAAAAGCCTTGCAAGCCAAGTCTTCTCAGCAACAAGAGGCAGATCTCGGACAGGCCCGACCCCTTAAAAACCATCCGGACATGCCGATGGAGCGCTTTCGGGTAGCCGTTGGACGCAAGCACGGTGTCAAACCCGGTGAGCTCGTTGGTGCTATTGCCAATGAAGCGGGGATCGAAGGGGATTATATTGGCACCATCAATATTCTGGACGAGTGCTCAACCATTGATTTGCCCGAGGGGATGCCCAAGCAAATTCTCAGGCACCTCAAAAAAACCCGCGTCAAAGGCGTGAACTTGAGCATGGCCCGGGTCGGCTAGGCCCGCTGTTTGATACACTCTCGGGCCACCCAGGCCCACGAGATTTTATCCATGCCCTCTCTTTCAGAACCTCTGATCCTCGCGAACGGGTCGACTCTATCCAACCGACTCGTATTGGCACCCCTAACCAACCTCCAAAGTGCCGCCGACGGGACTCTGGGTGACGACGAGTACCACTGGCTGTGCATGCGGGCAGAGGGTGGCTTTAGTCTGACGATGACCTGTGCCGCGTCGGTGCAGCATAGCGGTGTGGGTTTTCCGGGCCAGCTTGGCGCCCATGACGACCGGCATATTCCCGGGCTGACCCGGCTCGCCGCTGGCATCAAGGCTCACGGAAGCCACGCCGTGGTTCAACTGCAACACAGCGGCATGCGATCCCAACCGGATTACTGTGACGGTGTCCCCCAGTGTCCCTCAGATGACGAAAAGACTGGCTCAAAAGCCATGACCTCTGAACAAGTTCAGCAGCTCGTTCAGGATTTTGTTAACGCCGCCGGGCGCTGCCAGCAGGCTGGGTTTGACGGGGTGGAGCTGCATGGTGCCCACGGTTATTTGCTCTCGGAATTCTTAAGCCCCCAGTACAACCGCCGGGAGGACCAATACGGCGGTAGTGCAGAAAATCGGGCGCGCATCCTGTTTGACATTATCGAAGGCATCAACGCACGGTGCGGCCGCGCTTTCAGTCTGGGCATCCGCCTCTCTCCGGAGCGTTTTGGTCAACAAACTGCCGAGATCAGGGACCTCGCCGCCGCCTTGCTCACCGACAAACGCGTTGATTACCTTGATATGTCCCTATGGGACGTGACCAAACCAGCGCACGAGGAAGCCTTTGGCGGAAAATCCCTACTCGAGATTTTTACCGACCTACCCCGCGATGGCGTCGCCCTTGGAGGGGCTGGGAAGTTATACAGCGCGGCTCAGTGCCAGGACGCCCTTGATCGGGGTCTCGACTTTGTCATTGTTGGCCGTGGCGCCATTTTGCACCACGACTTTCCCCAGCGAGCTATCGCCGACCCCCAGTTCACCATGCAAGGCCTACCGGTCACTCGCGACTATTTAAAAGCACAGGGTCTCGGTCCTGCCTTCATCGACTACATGGCCAGCTGGGAAGGGTTTGTTGCGGATTAGCCGACAGCCGCAGGGTCCGTCTGAGAACTACCCCGCCGGTTGAGCACTCTGGGCAATAACGCGTCGAATGAGCTCCGCCCTCAGCCATAGCTCACGTCGGGAGCAGGGACCGAGACCAACGCCCATCGCGTAGAGCAAAGGCTCGGGGGTGTCGAGGGAGATGCTCTGGTCCGAAAAAATACGGCGATAAAGTGCTTCTCCCAATACGCGAACCTCACCCCAGAAACCCTTTTCCTCAGGAGCGGGCAATGGAGCGCGCATCAACTGCTGTAAGACCTCCTCGCCTAATTGATCAAGCGCGCTGTCGGGTGCCGGCTCAGGCGGATGCACCAGAGCCAGTGCATAGAGAAACCCAACGCTGACCGAAACTCGGTCAGGCCCGTTGGCCTCGGCAACGGCTCTCTGCTCTTCCCCAACAAGAGCCGTGCTACTTACTCCCACAAGACTTGCCACTAGCAGGGTATCGGTCAGTAGCGACAGGCCTCTGCTTTGCTGACGTTTATCGAGTGGCTCCTCGGGATGCTCGAGCACTTGCCAGATCCACTCACGAGTCCTGGGGTAATTGGCGCCATCGGGATGGGCGATCTGATCAAAGAGCGTTACGTATGCCCCGCGAATAAGCGCGACCTGATCTCGATCCATAAAACAGTCTCAGCCGAAACGGGTATCGGCAACGAAGGGATTCGATGCTCGCTCGCGACCAAACGTGGAGTTCGGGCCATGTCCGGGAATGAACTGCATGTCATCGCCGAGGGGAAACAGCTTGTCCCGTATGGAGCTAATCAAGGTGTCATGATCTCCCATGGGAAAGTCTGTGCGCCCTATGGAGCCGGCAAAGATGACGTCCCCAACCCAAGCGATCTTGTGAGGCGCATGGACAAACACGACATGGCCTGGGGTGTGCCCCGGACAGTGAACAACCTGAAGCGTGGCGTCGCCCACAGTGACGGTTTCGCCATCCTTGAGCCAACGATCCGGCTCAAACGCATCTGCGTGGGGAAAGTTGGCCATCTGGCACCACTCGGGCAGCTTGTCGATCCAGAAGCGGTCCCCCTCTTCGGGCCCCTCAATGGGGACAGACAGACGCTGACGAAGCACATCGCTGGCAGCACAGTGATCCATATGACCGTGGGTCAAGAGAATCTTCTCTACCGTTGCGCTCATTTTTTCAACCGCTGCCAGAATGCGATCAATATCTCCGCCGGGATCGACGATTGCCGCCTTGCCCGTGGTTTCACACTTCACCACGGAACAGTTTTGCTGGTAGGGAGTGACCGGTACGACGGTGACGGCGAGAGTCATGGATTCTCCATGGGTGAGGATGACTGATCTTGCGGCGCAGGTTCGTCTGCATCGTGATCCGCATGGGGGTCATTATAAACGGCTTGATCAAGCTGGCCCTCCTTGTACGCAACAATGGTGGCGACGGTGGCATCGCCGGTCACGTTCACAGCGGTTCTGATCATGTCGAGCAATCGATCGACACCGATAATCAGCGCAATCCCTTCAACGGGCAGGCCAGCTTGTTGCAGCACAAGAGACAAGGTAATCAATCCCACACCGGGCACCGCCGCGGCGCCAATGGAAGCCAGTGTCGCCGTGAGTATCACCATCAATAGCTGCGACGCGGTCAGATCAATACCGTAGACCTGCGCAATAAAGACAGTCGCGACGCCCTGCATAATCGCCGTGCCATCCATGTTGATGGTTGCCCCCAAGGGGACTGCAAAACCCGCAACACTCTTGGGAACACCCAACCGGCTCTCTACCGTTCGCAAGGTAATAGGCAGGGTTGCACCAGACGAGGCCGTCGAGAAAGCAAACGCCCACACCCGACGCATTTTGGCGCGCAGCAATCCGGGATTGAGGCCGGTGGTCGTTTTCAGCAACAGGGAGTAGACCACGAGACCGTGGAAGATCAGTAGTCCCGACAGGGTCAGGAAGTACGCAGCGAGGTTGGCGATGGTGCCGAAGCCCATGGTGGCAAACAGCTTCACCAGCAAGGCAAACACCCCGTATGGTGCCAGCTCAATCATGACGCCCACCATCTTCATGACCACCACTTCCATATCGCGGAACCAACCGGCGAGCCGCTGTCCCGCCTCCCCGGCGCGGGTCAGAGCAAATCCCACCAGCAAGGCAAATACGATGACCTGAAGCATTTCCCCCTCAGCCATCGCCGCGAACGGGTTCGAGGGAAAAATATTGACCAACACATCCCCAAGGGGCGGCGAGGTCTTCGCCTCAAAAGTCGATGCAGCCTCGATCGAAAGCCCCTTGCCAGGCCCCAACAAGGTCGCTCCCAGTAATCCAAGCGACACGGCGACACCCGTGGTCAGCAGATACAGCCCGATCGTCCGACCGGCAATGGCCCCCATCCGCGCGCTGCTACCCAAAGACGTCATCCCGCAGATCAGGGAGACCATGACCAGTGGCACCACCAGCAGTTTCAGCGACGCGATAAATATTCGTCCGAGCACATCGAACAACCCGTAAACAAGATAGTCATTGATAAAGCCCGCGACAGCGCTGTCTTCCGGTTGGGCAGACAGCAACAGCTCGAGGCCTGACCCCACAACAATGCCCGCGGCCATCGCGAGCAAAATACGATTGGTTAATGACATTTATTCTTCCTCACAGGGGGAGTCGACCCAGCTTGCCACGGCGATATCAGCGCAGGCATTACAGCCGGAGGGATAAGTGGCCGTTCCGCCGGCCGCTAAATTGGCACATACGGGCATGTATTCCATGGTGCAGACCATGGGACGCGGGTCCTCGCAAAGGGTGGCGTCAGCAGCGTTATCTGGCGCGAGTGTCGAAGTGCCACACCCTGCCATCGTCAACATGCCAACCACAATAACCAGCTGAACGATAACAGCCTGAGTGAGCCGTCCTGAATCTTTTCCCATCACCTTTAACTTACTCTCTCTGCCTGGACTCTTTGTTTCGCCCGGCGCTTTGTTTCGCCTGACAGTTTATTTCGCTTGTGGTTCTTCCGTGTTTCCAATGCTTACCACGCTAGTGAGCCCCGACAGTACGACAATCCCGGATCAATCACCAACCAAGGAGCGAGTTAAGCGGGAATCAATCAAGACAATCAGGGCTGTCCGATCAAGGTATCCCGCTCATCAATCACGGCCTGCTTTCGTTCCTGTAACTCAGCGGCACTACCGGTAAAAGGGGTTCGGGCCGCCATCGCGGCCTCAAGACGCCGTCGACAATCGCCGCTGGCCGGCGGCAACAGGTCCGCAAGGCCACACATATCGTCAAATCTTCCCCAGCAGTTAAGGGCGACGTCACAGCCCGCCTGTACTGCCTGTAAACCAAGCTCGGGTATTGATCCCTCGAGTGCTTTCATGTCGAGATCATCGGACATTAACAAGCCGTCAAAGCCGATGTGTTCGCGAATGACCGACCGAATGATTGTGGGCGAAAGCGTCGCGCAGTGAACGTCGTCCCACGCTGGATATCGGATGTGGGCGGTCATCGCCATCGGCGCGTAAGCCAGTGCCTTAAACGGTGCGAGATCAGTGGCGAGTTCCTCCGCGCTGGCGGAAACTTCCGGCAAGGCCAAATGACTATCCGCAGCTGCGCGACCATGGCCGGGAATATGTTTAATGACGCCAACAACGCCCGCCTTGGCTAGTCCATCCAGCACGGTGGCACCGAGCTGGACAATGCTATTTACACCGTCACCAAAGGCGCGATCCCCAATAATGTCATGAGCGCCAGGCTGGGGGACATCCAACACCGGAGCACAATCTACGGTGATACCAACCTCGGCAAGCTCCAGACCCAGCGCCTCGAAATTACAACGTGCCGCTTGGCGAGCCTTATCAGGATCTTTGGTGTAGGCAGCAGCGAAGGTTGCTGCCGATGGCCAAGACAGCCATTCGGGAGGACCCAAGCGGGCAACACGTCCCCCTTCCTGGTCGATGAGGATAGGAAGATTATCTCTCCCGGTGGCCTCGCGTAGCGAGTCGGTGAGCGCGCTCAACTGATCGCGATTCTCCACATTGCGACCAAACAAAATAAACCCAAGAGGGTTCGTTCGCTGAAAAAGACTGCGCTCCTCCGTGGAGACTACTGGGCCAGCCAAACCGAAAATAACCGGCAGCACTAGGGTGTCTTCTCGCGATCGAGAGCATCTGAGGCATCGACAATATGAGATTCAGATACCTGGACGTCCAGCGCTCCGCGCCTATCGGGGTTGAGGAGAACCGCGAGTGCCTCATCAGCACTATCTACTACAGTGAGCTCGCCCAGATCCTCCGGATCGATAAACTCTCGCCCCCCCTGAAAATCCATCATCCAGGTAAGCAGATCCTGCCAGAAGGCCTTGCCCACCAGCACAATGGGGCGACGCTCCGCCCGGTCGGTGTTGTAAAGCACCAGCAGTTCGAACAACTCGTCCAACGTGCCGAAGCCTCCAGGGAAAACAACAAAGCCATAGCTGTAGCGGGTGAGCATGAACTTTCGTGACATGAAATAGCGAAAGTGTGCACGACGATCCAGATAGGGATTTTCATGCTGCTCACGAGGCAACGCTATTTTGAGGCCAACAGAGACCCCGCCACCTTCCTTTGCTCCCCGGTTAGCTGCCTCCATGATGCCGGGGCCGCCGCCAGTAATGACCGGCACCCCTGCGCGGGCAAGACCCAGCGCGATCTCGCGAGCCACTTCAAATTCAGGTTCCTGCTCTTTGAGGCGAGCGCTGCCAAATACCGTAACAGCGGGATCGATTCCGTCCAGCACCTCAGCAGCAGCCACAAGCTCTTCATGCAGCCGATTAAAGGTGTCGTTATCCTCGGGATACACGCCTGTCGGAGCCTCAGGGAACGACATTGACGTTGAAACCCGCCGCATTGAGTCGCGCATGAGGTCGGGATATCTCCGAAGAGTCATAAACGATGTCACAGTCACTATCTCGTCCGATGACCAGACCATTGGCCGTGGCATATTCTTTCCCCAACGCCACACATCCTGATCGCAAATTCACTGTCACAACGGCTCTCTTAATTTCCGGAGACCAAATCCACGCTACGACCTATGATCGCGCGGCTTATCTAGGCTGTTGTAAAAAGGTGGTACTTCTTTTTACCCAAGCGCACGATCCAGTACCGACCATGCAGCGCATGGTCAGGTGAAAAACAAGCCTCCACCGCAATCGAAGCTTCTCCCTGCACCGCCACACCGTTAATCGTCACAGCATTATTTTTGAGGGCATCTTTTACCTGCTTACCAGAGGAGACCATACCGGACTCACTCAGCAACTGAGTCAGGGTCGGTGGCGCGGTATTGAGATCAAGCGTGGAAGTCGGCAAGCCGTCGAGAGCAAGCTGATTCAAGTCATCCGCGCTTAAGGCAGAGGCTTCTCCAGCAAACAGCGCCTCGGTGATTCTTTCTGCAGCGGCGAGGCCCTCAGCACCGTGAACCAGCGACGTTACCTCTTTCGCAAGAATCCGCTGGGCTTCTGGCCGCCCCTCCCTCGCGTTGTCTTCCTCCTCAATCCGCGCAATCTCCTCGACAGGCAGGAAGGTGAAGTAACGCAAAAATTTATACACATCCGCATCCGCGGTGCTCAACCAGAACTGATAAAAGGCATAAGGCGAGGTCTTTCTCGCATCAAGCCAGATGGTGCCCGACTCGGTCTTACCAAACTTGGTGCCATCAGCCTTGGTCACCAAGGGCATCGTCAGACCAAATGTCTGGCCACCGTGCAAACGACGGGTGAGGTCAATACCTCCGGTAATGTTGCCCCACTGATCGGAACCACCGATCTGCAGGCCACACTCATATTGTCGATAGAGCTCGGAAAAATCGTAGGACTGGAGAATCATGTACGTGAATTCGGTGAAGCTAATACCCGCGCCTTCACGCTCGATTCGCTGTTTCACGGACTCCTTCTGAATCATCGCGTTGATCGAGAAATGCTTACCAACGTCACGAAGGAACGTCAGCACATCCACATCCTGAGTCCAGTCCAGGTTATTCACTACCAGTGCCGCGGTGCCCTCTTGCAGATGATCACCCTCAAAATCAATGAACTGACTAACCTGGGCTTTCAACTTGTCGACCCATCCTGCGACCACATCCGGTGTATTTAACTGCCGTTCTGCCGACTTGAAACTGGGATCGCCGATCAACCCCGTCGCACCGCCCACAAGGGCCAGCGGCCGATGCCCCGCAAGCTGAAACCGTCGCAACATTAACAGGGGCACAAGCGACCCAATATGCAAGCTATCAGCTGTGGGATCAAACCCGCAGTAGAGGGTTCTGGGACCCCCCTCGAGCCAGGCCTCGAAAGCCTCTTCACCGGCGATTTGGAAAACCAGACCTCGATCTCTCAGGTCTTGCAACAGGGCGTTGGACATATAGCGGATAGTTGTTGGTGATCGGAGATCCAAGTGTAGCTCAGGAGCCCGCAGTTTTCCTGCTCAAGCAGGGATTGCAGGCCGCTTCCCGTGCCGGTGGATCGGTAAGATATCGAGGGTGAATGACCCTCAGCCGGCAATCACAACGTTGACGATGTTGAAGGGCAACCTAACGCGTATAATACGAGCTAATGTCAGCGACGCCTGCAGGATCATGGGACTGCCAAAGATTCGATCGACAACGCGTCCAAGAGGCGCGACGCCCCTCGAGGCGCCCGCCAGCGGGTCACCTCTGAGCACCCTGCGCTCGAAGCTTGCAGTGACTAGCCTGTTGCTTGGCTCCCTGCTTCTGGTATTTGGCATTAGTGGCAATGAAACAACTGACCTCTCTCCAGCCGATGTGGCCGGAACCGCGCCCTCCAATGCTGACTTCACATCCCCAGAGCAAGCGACTGGTGGACTCTCCTCCGAGCAAGCACCGGACCATAACGCCGCCCGGCCATCTCCGCCACCGGCAGAGCCCCCCTGGCGCGAGGAAGTTGTTAGAAACGGCGATAACCTCTCCCTCATTTTCGCCAGAGCGGGATTTTCTGACCGTGATGTCTACGAGGTGACCAAAGCCGATGGCGGGCGGGCCCTGCGAAAAATTTATCCAGGAGAGACCCTCAGTTTCCAGACCTCCCCAGAGGGTAGGCTTCATCGGGTCAAGCACAAGGAATCGGCTTTAAAGTGGTCGACCTTTACTCGCGACGGCAATACCTATCGCACCGAGGTTACCGTCCGCGAGCCGGAAATTTTTGAACAGAGCGCCACCATGCGCATCAGTTCATCACTGTTTCTCGCCGGGCAAGCAGCGGGGTTGTCCAGCAAGGTGATCATGGATCTTGCCGGTATTTTTGGGGGAGTCATTGACTTCGCCCTGGATCCTCGTGTCGGCGACACTATTGAGCTGGTCTACGAGGAAGCCTGGATTGATGGAGACAAGTATGCGGATGGTGACATCGTCGCCGCCGCCTTCACCAACAAGGGCGAGACCTTTCAAGCCTACCGCTACACCGACTCCTTGGGAGATACCAGCTATTACAACGAAGACGGGGTGAGTATGCGCAAGGCCTTTTTAAAAGCGCCTTTGGACTTCACTCGGGTCAGCTCGAATTTCAACCCAAATCGCCTCCATCCGATCTACAAAACCAAGCGACCCCATCGGGGCACGGATTATGCGGCCCCGACCGGCACGCCAGTCTATGCAGCCGGAGACGGTCGTGTGGTCGAAGCCGGCTACACGCGGCCCAACGGCAACTACGTCTTTATCCAGCATGGGGAAACCTACAAGACCCACTATCTGCACCTCCACAAGCGGCGTGTGAAAAAAGGGACGCGAGTTAAACAGGGAGACATTATCGGCACGGTGGGATCAACCGGCTCGGCAACCGGCCCTCATCTCCACTACGAGTTTCTTGTGAATGGAGTCCACCGAAACCCCCGTCGGGTTCACAAGTCCCTGCCCAAGGCAAAGTCATTGCCTGAGGCCGAGCTACCGCGCTTTGAGCGGGAAGTAGCACGCCCGGGGCAGCAATTGGCGGCGCTCAAAAATACCCAGAATCTCGCCAGCGCCGGCAGCCGGGGCGAGTCGTCGGGACAGTGACCCATCCCCCCTTCTTTATCGGCCTCATGTCGGGCACAAGCGCCGACAGCATTGATGCCTGTATCGCCGACTTTTCGGGTAGCGCACCGCAACTGGTGGCGACCCATAATGAACCGATCGATGCAGACACCAAAGCATCCATCCATGCGTTAACCGTATCGGGCCGAGACGAACTGATGCGCATGGGGCATCTCGATCAGGTGATGGCGGTTGCCTTTGCCAAGGCGGCATTGAAGGTCATTGAGAAAGCGGGCATCAGTCGTGACGATGTCCGCGCCATCGGTAGTCACGGGCAGACAATCCGTCACCAGCCCGAGGGCGAATATCCCTTTACTCTGCAGATCGGCGACGCCAATAAAATCGCGGAGCTCACCGGCATCACCACCGTGGCTGATTTTCGACGCAGGGATATGGCCGCAGGAGGTCAAGGGGCGCCCCTCGCTCCGGGATTCCATCGAGCGATGTTTGGCCAGACAGGTACTAACACCGCCGTACTCAATGTTGGGGGCATTGCGAATATTTCATTGTTGGGTAGCGACGACTCGGTGATCGGGTTTGATACAGGGCCCGGCAATACGCTGATGGATGGGTGGGTTCAGACCCATCAACAGCGGCCGTTTGATGCCGATGGCAGTTGGGCAATGAGTGGTGCCGTCGATGAGGCACTGCTGAGTAGCATGCTCTCTGATCCCTTTTTTACCGCCGCCCCGCCAAAGAGCACAGGCCCAGACTATTTTTGCCGCGATTGGCTGGAAACCCATATACAGGGCGTGGCCGACATCCCTCCAGCGGAGAACGTACAACGAACCTTGCTGGAGCTGACAGCATGCTCGGTGGCGCTATCACTTAACGACCGTGATCTGGCCGGCACCCCGCCCAAACGACTCGCCGTGTGCGGTGGTGGTGTTCACAACAGCGCACTCATGGCTCGATTCACGGAACTGCTCCCTGAGACCGAGGTAATCACAACCGCGTCACTGGGTATTGACCCCGATTGGGTGGAAGCGTTCTGTTTTGCCTGGCTCGCCGCAAGAACACTCGATGATCTGCCTGGTAACGAACCTGCCGTTACCGGTGCCTCAGGGTATCGAGTGCTTGGGGGTATTTACCGGGGGTAGATCCCGGACTGGATAAAGCGCGCTAGATAGAGAAGGAAGCGCCGCACCCACAGGTAGTAACGGCATTGGGGTTGTTGACCACGAAGCGAGCGCCTTCAAGCCCCTCGGTGTAATCCACTTCAGACCCCATCAAATACTGATACGACATGGCGTCTACCAGAGCTGTCACACCGTCACGCTCGACGACCCAATCGTCTTCGGCAGAGGCTTCATCAAAAGTAAACCCGTACTGAAATCCCGAACAGCCGCCGCCAGTGATGTAGATGCGCAGCTTGAGATTTGGGTTACCCTCATCCGCCACCAACGCGGACACCTTTTTCACCGCATTGTCGGTTAAACGAATTTCGTTGGGATCAAAGGCTTCGACAACTGTCATGATGCTAGCTGTATTGAGTATTAGTTAGCGATAGTGTAACGCAAAGGGATCGCGTGAGGAGCGGCACTACTGCCGACTTCCTCACCACGCTTTTTTCAGCCCAACTCGGACTGGGCGCTTTCCTCGGCCTGGCGCTTCTCGCGTTGACTCGCAAGGTCGTCAATCTTGGCCGACACATGACGCAGACCACCATTGGCGCGACAGCCAACGGCCATCTCGATGAGGTGGTAGTAAACATCCCCATCGACCTCTGCTTTCTCCGCAAGCTCGAGTCGCTCGCTGGAATGGATATCGCCTTTGACGGCACCGTTGATCACCGCAGAAGGTACCCTGATCTCTCCAGAGACTTCGCCCCCTTCCATGATACGCAACATGGCTTCTTTGCCTTCTTGGGCAACGATAGACCCGTTAACCTTTCCTTCGACATCCAAATTGCCAGAAAACTGGATGTCCCCCGTGACCACCGCGTCTCGCGCGATCAGTGTGGTCGAGCCCTGAACGGTTGTCAGCGGCTTGTCTTTACGTCCCATCATCAGTCTCTCCGTACCGTTTTGACTGCTTAATCAGCAGCGGAACCTCCTAACGTAACACTAATTCATTCCAAATATAACCAGTTCGAATATCTTCTAAGGCTGGCTTTGAAATATCGACCACAACTTCCACCTGATCGGGCGAAAAGCCCAAGGGGAACTCGATCTCTCCCTCTGCACGCTGGAAATACCGAAAATTGAGGGTGATGGGGGCGCCTTTCAAGCGTTGATCGAGTTCGCTGAGGCGGAGCGTCGTGATTTCTCCGGCCAGAAAGCCCATAAAACTGACGTCCATGTCTCCGCGATAGCCACTCGACGTTTTGCCCCCTTGCTGCACCACAAGCTGATACCGCCAGACCCGGGGCTGATCCGTGGCGCTGAAGACCGGCTGGCGGAGGCGCGGGCCCCGGCTCAACTCCTCGGGTGCCAGCACTTCCTTATAAAAGGCGAGTTCCCGCTCCCGCTCCTCAATGATTCCCCTGGCTTCTGCCAATGACTCCGTTAGTTCCCGAGTCGCTTGAGCGTCGATAACAGCGCTGGTCTCCGCCTGTGCCAACTCGTCGCGAAGCTGATCGGCTTCGCCAGTCCATGGCACCGGCTCTCGGCTACCATGTTGCTCACCAGCCAAATAGGCCAAGCTAATCGCCGCTGCCACCAGAAGAATCGAGACAGCCCACAGCATTCTCCGCCGTTGAGGATGTTCCCGCTTGATAACGGTTCGATACTGCTGTCTTGGCATGGTTTGGGCTCAGGGAGAGATGGCAATGCCATCGAGTCCGCAGGTCTCCGGCAGTCCAAACATCAAATTCATGACCTGCACCGCCTGCCCCGAAGCACCCTTCACCAGATTATCGATGGCGACAGTCACCACTGCAGTATCCCTCTCCTGCGGTACGGTGACCCCGATCTGACAGCGGTTGCCGCCCTTAACATGACCCGTCTCAGGGGTCTGGCCCACAGGCAGCACATCGACAAAGGGTTCATTGGCATAGCGCTCACTGAACACCTGATGAAGATCCGTATCGGGCCTCGTCAGTCGGCCAAAAAGGGTCGAATGAATGCCTCGACTCATGGGGACTAAATGGGGCACAAAGGTGAGCGAAACCGAATCCTCGCTCATCGTATTGAGCCCCTGCTCGATTTCGGGCAGGTGCCGATGTCCGGCCACACCATAGGCCTTGAAACTCTCCCCCGCCTCGGTCAGTAAATTGGCAACCTTCGCCTGACGACCCGCACCGCTGACACCCGATGCACTACTGGCAATGAGTGACGAGGGGTCTATGAGGCCAGCTTCCAAAAGAGGCATAAATCCCAGCTGCACCGAGGTGGGGTAGCAGCCGGCGCAGGCCACCAGTTGCGCTTTGGGGATCGCCGCCCGGTTCATCTCGGGCAGACCGTACACGGCCTCGGCGCACAGGACCGGGCTGGCGTGGGCCTCGCCATACCAGGACTCCCATAACCCAACGTCCTTCAACCGATAATCCGCCGACAGATCGATAACGCGCACTCCTTTATCGAGCAGGGCTGGCGCGGTCTTCATGGCGACATTGTGGGGCGTGGCAAAGAACACCGCATCACAAGTCTCCCAGCCGGCATCGGCAGGATCAGTAAAAACCAGGTCGGCGTGAGACCTCAGCGTTGGAAACAAATCGTCCAGACGCCGCCCCGCCTCTCCCCGTGAAGAGATAATCTCGACCGACACCTCGGGGTGACGCAACAGCAGGCGCAGCAGCTCAACACCCGTGTATCCGGTGCCGCCAACGATCCCAACCTTAATCATGGGGAGTCTCACTTTTTCTGATATGGTTCCAAAGCCAAACTTTCTCATGTTACGGCGAGGTCGTCATGCTCTGGATTAAGGCGTTTCATGTCATTTTTATGGTTTGTTGGTTCGCGGGGCTGTTTTATTTGCCCCGGATCTTCGTTTATTACGCCCAGTCCACCGATCCCGAGACCCGTCAGACCCTCGCCGTCATGGCGCGAAAGCTCTACCGCTTTGTGACCCCTTTTATGCTGTTGACCATCGGCTTTGGGCTGTGGCGATTGAGCTATCAATGGGAGTATTACCTCACGGCCCACTGGATGCAGGCGAAACTGGCGGGAGTAGCGTTCCTCGTCGGCTATCACCTGCAGTGTGGTGTTTATATGCGCCGCATCGGCAACGCAGAGGACGACAAGACCCACGTGTTTTACCGGTTTTTCAATGAAGTGCCGGTCTTGTTTTTGTTTGGGATTGTGCTGCTGGTCTACACGAGGCCTTTCTGAGCGGCTAAAGCCCTGCGATAATGGGGCCACTGTTCACCCTTTGACTGTTACACCCTTAGACCAAGAGCAAGCGCGACATGAGCCGATCAGAAGACCTGTTCGAACGGGCCAAGCAAACCATCCCCGGTGGCGTCAATTCCCCGGTCCGCGCCTTCAAGGCTGTTGGCGGAACACCCCGCTTCATGACCCGCTCCGAGGGTGCCTATATCTGGGATGCTGACGGACAGCGCTACATTGACTATGTGCTCAGCTGGGGCCCGATGATCATGGGGCACAACCATCCCGAGGTTCGCGAAGCGGTCATCAAAGCCGCCGAGACCGGGCTCAGCTTTGGCTGTCCTACCGAGATCGAGTGCGAGGTCGCAGAACTTATCTGTCGTTATGTACCGAGTGTCGAACTGGTACGGATGTGCAGCTCGGGCACCGAAGCCACCATGAGCGCCCTGCGACTGGCGAGGGGTGCGACCGGACGGGACAAGATCATCAAGTTCGAGGGCTGTTACCACGGACACTCAGATTCGCTGCTAATCAAGGCGGGATCCGGGGCGCTGACCTTTGGCGTGCCAAGCTCGCCGGGGGTACCCGATGTGCTGGCACAACACACCATTACCCTCCCCTACAACGACACGGAAGCGCTGGAACAAGCCTTTGCTGAGATTGGCGATGAACTCGCCTGCGTCATCATCGAGCCGGTCACCGGCAACATGAACTGCATTCTCCCCGAGCCCGGATTTATGGAAACCCTGCGGGAACTCTGCACGAAACACGGCTCGGTACTGATTTTCGATGAGGTCATGACCGGCTTTCGCTTTGGGACCCAGTGCGCCCAAGGCTGGCTGGGCATCACCCCTGACTTAACCTGCTTCGGCAAGGTCATCGGTGGCGGCATGCCGGTTGGCGCCTTTGGTGGCCGACGTGATCTGATGGAGCACATCTCCCCTTTAGGGCCGGTTTATCAGGCGGGCACCCTGTCCGGTAACCCGGTGGCCATGGCCGCAGGGCTCACCTGCCTGACCATCGTCGGGCGCGAGGGTTTCTACGACGAACCGTTCCGGCACACCACGATGTTGGTAGAGGGCATGCAAGCGGCAGCTGACAAGGCCGGCATCCCCTTCACCACCAATCACGCGGGCACCATGTTTGGCGGCTTTTTTACCGAAGACAAAAAGGTGACCAACTACCATCAGGTTATCAATAGCGACACCGAAGCCTTTAGTCGCTTCTTCCACCACATGCTGGACGGAGGCGTTTATCTGGCGCCGGCCTCTTTCGAAGCGGGTTTTATGTCGAGCGCACACACGGACGCCGATATCGAGGCAACGATCGACGCCGCTACAAAGGCATTCGCCTCTTTATAAGGACTGCATCATGAGCACACCTCGAGGTCCCTTTCCGACAACTCGCATGCGTCGCTTACGCGCGAAGGGATTTTCCCGCGCGCTGGTGTCAGAGAATAAGCTATCTGCTGCTGACCTGATCTACCCGGTGTTCGTGCTGGAAGGGTCTGGTGAACGGGAAACGGTCGCGTCGATGCCGGGCATTGAGAGGCTGTCCATCGATTTGTTAATCGAGCAGGCCAAAGAGGCGGTAGACCTTGGGGTGCCGGCATTTGCTCTCTTTCCAGTGGTCGGTCAGGAGCACAAATCGCTGCTCGCAGAGGCGGCCTATTCACCCGATGGTCTGGTGCAGCGAACCGTGTCGGCACTAAAAGACGCCGTGCCTGATCTCGGCGTTATGACCGACGTGGCGCTGGACCCCTACACCACCCACGGCCAGGACGGCATTATCGACGACAGCGGCTATGTATTGAATGACGTCACCACGGAGACGCTGGTCAAGCAGGCCCTGTCCCACGCCGAGGCAGGGGCCGACTGCGTCGCTCCCTCGGATATGATGGATGGCCGCATTGGTGCCATCCGGAGTGCGCTGGAATCTGCAGGGCACGTGAACACCCTGATCATGGCCTATGCCGCCAAATACGCCTCAAGCTATTACGGCCCTTTCAGGGATGCGGTAGGTTCTTCTGGAAATCTAAAAGGCGGTGACAAAAAAACCTACCAGATGGACCCAGCCAACCTCGATGAAGCGGTGCATGAATGCGCGCTCGACTTGCAGGAGGGCGCCGATATGATCATGGTGAAACCAGGGATGCCCTATCTGGATGTCGTGCGTCGGGTCAAAGACAGCTTGCAGGCGCCGACCTTCGCCTATCAGGTTAGCGGCGAGTACGCGATGCATCAGGCCGCCTTCGCCAACGGGTGGTTAGATGAAGAAGCGGTTATGATGGAATCCCTGCTCGCGTTCAAGCGCGCAGGGGCCGACGGCATTCTGACCTACTTCGCGCTGGCTGCTGCCCGAGTGCTCAATCGCTAGCACCCCGTGGCGGGTTCCTTCTCATCAAGCCGGCAGCCTGACTCTCTGCAACAGTGCCCTCGGCAGACCGATACGCGGCACACAGAGCCACTGGAGACGACACCAATGGAAACGAACTTGCGGAGGTGTTTTCGTCTTTACATCGTATTAACGCTCTTCACGGGCCTTGCCCTTGCAGCACCCTCGGTTGACGTTGTCGCCAACGAAGCACCAGAATCCTGTGAGTGTCTCTGGCAAGGCAGCTTCACCGACGTGGCACCCACCTCCGATCTCGTGGTCGTGGGTGAAGTCGCTGCCGTTCGGGGCAATGCGGTGGACATGAGCATTGAGGAAATCTCGCGCGGGCCCGACTGGCTCACTGACATCCGGGTATGGACCAAGACCGGAGACTACTGCCGGCCACCACCTGATGGTTTTACCCCGGGAAGCCGCTGGATGCTGGCGCTTGAAAAGATCAGCGACCTGCCCGAGGGAGGGTTTGATCCCTCAACCCCCAATCAGAGCTTTGGCCGGGTTGGTGACTACGCCTTATCTGCCTGCGGCGGCTACTTTCTCGAGGTCTACGGCAATACCGCCACAGGCAATCTGTTGCCCGACATGCCGCGCTGGGCCTACGATCCCAAGATGAATCCCGTGGTGATTGATCTCATCACCAGCTACCTTGATGGCAGTCTCTCCATCGAGAGTTTGCAGAAAGCTTCTCGGGAAGACCCCGCCGCGCGTGAGCTTCTGCTCGATACCAAAAGCTTTTTGCGGGGTCAGGACCCCTATCTGGGAGACTAAGCCTTGGACAGCTAAGATTTGGGCAAAATGCTCAGCAGTTCGTCGATCATCATCAAGGACAGCCCCCAGATTTGATTGTCCTGATAGTAGTAGGCATCGGACTCGATCGCCCGACCCCGCCATTCCCATTTGAGAGCCTGTCGGTTGCTGGCATCTCGTAGAAAAGCCATGGGCACCCACACCACATCATCCACCTCATGATTTAGCGTGAGCGATGGCATTCTCTCCAGCCAGTATACGTAGGGCGCGATAAGCATCTCGGGGCGATCCGGGCGCCAGCCGGTATTAACGTCACTCAGTTCACAAAGCAGCGAAGCATGTTCATCCAGATCGAGACCGATCTCTTCACGGGTCTCGCGGATAGCGCAAGCCAGACAGCTCGCATCATCGGGATCCCGCCGGCCGCCGGGAAAGCCCATATGACCCGACCAGGGATCGCCTTCCCGCACCGCGCGTTTGATCATGAGCATCTCGACTCCACCGCTACCCTCGTGAAGGGCAATTGCCACGGCCGCCTTACGATCAGTTGAACCCTGATTGAGTTCCGGTCGCTGGAAATCCCGAAGGTGGGGAATGATGTCATTGGCTAGCACTAAGCGTCCTCTATCATAGTGAACCTTGAGATTACGGGTCTTTGCCTGTCACCGGCGGGAGGGCAGTCTACATGGCTTGGGAGCGGACAGCATTATGTAACGTAAACGTAAATCCCTCGCCGCTGGATTCGGGTATCATTCGACTTCTCCCACGTCAGTAGAAGGACTCCCCGCGTGAAGAAATACGCCGCCTATGCCATCGGTGCCGCCCTCGTCGACACCGAAATTCAGGTCTCGGATGCCGAGCTTGGTGACATGAAAGTAGAAAAGGGCATGATGACGCTGGTGGATGAAGCCCGTCAGGAGGAACTGCTGGGGCATTTGGAAGGGCACTTGATTCGCGCCAGTCACGCTTCAGGAGGCAGTGCCGGTAACAGTATGATTGCGACCGCCCTATTTGGCGCGCCCACGTTTATGAGCTGTAAGGTCGCTGCCGATGCGGATGGGGATATCTATCTCGCCGATCTGGAAGCCTCCGGGGTTGCCCACTGCCTCGCTGACAACCGGGGCGCAGGGACCACCGGTAAGTGCCTGGTCCTCATTACCCCCGACGCCGAGCGCAGCATGAACACGTTTCTTGGGGTATCGGAAACACTGTCAGTCAATGAAGTCGACGATAGCGCCATTGTTGAATCTGAGTGGGTTTACCTCGAGGGCTATTTGGTCAGCTCACCCACCGGACTGGCGGCGGCGCTACACACCCGAGCTGTTGCCGAAGCCAACGGCGTCAAAACATCGGTAAGCTTCTCCGACCCGGGCATGGTCCAGTTCTTTCGCGACAACATGAAACAGCTGGTCGGCGAGCGAGTTGATCTGGTGTTTTGCAATGAGGCGGAGGCCTTGGAGTGGGCGGAAACCGATAACCTGGCTGACGCCGCAGAAACGATCAAACAAGTCGCCCGCAGCTTTGTCATCACCCGCGGCGCTGATGGGGTCCTTGCTTTCGATGGCGACAAGTCGGTCGAGGTCCCGGCACACGCGGTCGAGGCTGTGAACACCAACGGTGCCGGGGATATGTTTGCGGGGGCATTTTTGTACGGGCTCTCTCGAGGCGAGAATTACGAGCGCGCCGCCCAGTTTGCAGTACGAGCGGCGGGTGAAGTAGTAAAATACTTCGGCCCGCGGCTGAAGCCCGACGAATACCGATCCCTTCGTCACGCGTTTTTTGGTGATTGAAGCGTGATGGCCAGAAATCTACGTAGATACATTACGACCATAACAGGTGATCAATCATGAGCACTGAACAGGACATCAAACCCGCGGTCAAAACCGACCCGCTTTACCAGATGCTGAGGCATGAGGACGTGGATGCCTTCAATGCCAATCGCGACAGCATGGATACCAGCCACCTCAAAAACGGCGACTACCGGGGCCGAGATCTTCGGAAGATGAATGCCAGAGGCCTGAACTTTGCGGATGCCTACTTCCGAAACGCCGATCTCTCCGGCATTGATTTCCGGGAGACAAACCTTGAAGGCGCAAGCTTGATGGATGCCAAAGTATCCGGGGTTTATTTCCCCAGCGAGTTGAGCCCCGAGGAGATTCGTTTGTCACTCGATCACGGTACTCGTCTTCGGTATCGCAATACCGATTAGTACCCATGGTCTACAGTTCCCCCGTCGCGGCACTACGCCGCTCCACTTTGGCACTGCTTCTCGCGGTTGCGGGACTGTTCGGGTCGTTCACTGCGCTGGGGCAGGGGCTCAGCGCACTGGTGCAGGAATCCAATGAATTTCTGCCTGTCGAGCAGGCCTATCATCTTGAGATCGAACAAGTCGACGCCACCACCCTCCGCCTCTACTGGCAGATAGAGCCCGGTTACTATCTATATCAACACCGCTTCAAAGTCACCATGGCTGATGCTCAGGGGGAAATAGGGACTGAGCTGAGCTACTCCCCCGCACTGGCAAAAACTGATGAGTTTTTTGGGGACGTGGAGGTCTACTACGATTACGCCGATCTGCGCGTATCTGCGGATCGACCTTTCGGCTTGACCCGACTTGCGGTCACATCCCAGGGATGTGCCGATGCGGGTCTGTGCTACCCACCCCACACCGAAGTCTTTAGTGTCGATGGCGCGACCGGACCAATAAATCCTGGCGAACCCGAGATTGACGCAAACCCGGCGTCCCCTACAGTCGATGAGGACTCACAACCACTAGGGGACCCCGTTAATAGCATCACCCTGCTGAGCGCCCTTGTCTTCGCTTTTCTCGGTGGCGTCATCTTGAACGCGATGCCCTGCGTTTTCCCAATCCTGTCATTAAAGGTCCTGAGCTTTGCCACCGGTGACTCAGCCTCCCAGCACCGTCATGCCTGGTGGTACCTGACGGGGGTGGTCGCGAGTTTTGTGGGTATTGCCGTCGCGCTGATCAGCCTCCAATCCATGGGGCAACTGATCGGATGGGGATTTCAACTGCAGTCCACGGGCTTTGTCATCGCCCTCGCCTATCTCTTCACTGCCATGGGACTGGGGCTATCGGGGGTGGTGCAGCTGGGCTCGGGGTTGATGAATGTGGGCAATGCCCTTACCAGCGGACAGGGTGCCCGCAGCAGCTTTTTTACTGGGGTGCTGGCAGTGGTGGTAGCAAGTCCCTGTACCGCACCGTTTATGGGGAGCGCTCTGGGCTTTGCACTGACTCAACCCACGACCATTGCGCTTCTGGTGTTTGTGGCCCTCGGTGTGGGGATGGCAGCGCCCATGGTGTTGCTGAGCTACAGCCATCTTGCCCGTGAAGCCCTGCCGAAACCGGGTCCCTGGATGGAAACCCTCAAAGAGGTGCTGGCCTTTCCCCTCTACGCCACCGCGGTGTGGTTGCTGTGGGTCGCGGGTAAGCAGAGTGGTGTGGATACCATGGCCGCAGCGCTCGCAGGATTGGTCCTGCTGGCCCTGGGCCTGTGGCTTTACCGCGGATCGGCGCTTCGAAAAACCTTTGCCATTACGAGTATCGCGCTGGCCCTTGGATTGGCCACCATTCGCGGTCAAGATACAAACGCCGACACTGATTTGCGCGAGGGCACGGTGGCCTGGTCACCCGCAGCATTGGCCGAGTTAAGAAATGCCGGCACGCCAGTGTTTGTCGATGTCACCGCGGACTGGTGCATTACCTGCATCGCCAATGAACAGGCCGTTCTCTTCACTAAAGAGATGACCGCAGAGTTTCAAGCCAGCGGCGTGATTTACATGGTCGCTGACTGGACCGACTACGATGAAGACATTGGGAAATTTGTGCGGAGTCACCGCCGCAATGGCATTCCCCTCTACGTGATGTACCCAGCGGTCGGAAAAGGCGACCCCTTTATCCTGCCCCAATTGCTCACGACTGCTATGATGCGAGAAGCGCTGGACCGCGTGGCAGGGGGTTCCTGAGACACCTTTGCCAGTTCGGGGCTCGACCGAACGCGCTTCGCTCAACCAATACCGATTGAAAATGGAAATGTTATGTCTTGCTCAAACCCAAAAGTCAGCACTACTCCCAGCAGCGTCCTGAGCTGGCTATTGGGTATCACTTTGGGTGCAGGCATCGCCCTATCGGCTCAGGCCCAGTTAGATCTTGAGGGCTTGTGGATACGGGCAATGCCTCCCGGCCAACCCATGACCGCCGGCTACGGAAAAATAACTAACAATAGCGGTGAGCCTACTACGATCCTCGGTGCTAGCGTGACCTTCGCGGATAAGGTTGAGTTCCACGAGACCGTCACGGTTGATGACGCCGTGCGCATGCAGCCCATGGAAAATCTCACCCTCGAGGCCGGAGAGTCCCTCACCCTGACACCCGGCGGGGCCCACCTGATGATCATGGGCGTGGCCGCCATGCCGAGCGAAGGCTCAGACGTAGCCCTCTGTGTTCAAACCGGTGCCGAAGAGACATGTGTGGAGGCGCCCGTCGTTAGACAGGCCCCGGCCGCAATGGATATGCATCATCATCACGCCCATTAAGAGAGCAAGGAGCGCCTCGGTATGGCATTGAGCGATAAGACAGGAAGTTTCGTTCAACAACTCAGGGACACTCTGTTATTAACGGGTCTACGAGAGGGCAGAGTCCCCTTGAGAGCGGTTGGCGGCGCAGTGCTTGTGCTTGCGCTGATTCTCAGTGGCGTCGGGATGTGGTGGAGTATTGAACCCGATCTCTTTGACGTCCGACAACAGGCAGAAGCTCAAGCAGCCCGAAAAAATCAGCCGGTAGTTCGAGGGACTGCGACCACTGCTTCACTTATTGGTGTTATCGATACCCTGCTGTCAAAAACGGGGGGTTACCTGCACAATGATATTTTTCCGCCCGGCGTGTTTCTCGACAACATGCCAAACTGGGAATACGGCGCGCTGATCCAATCCAGGGACCTTGCGAGAGCATTACGGGAAGTATTAAGCCGGTCCCAGTCCCAGTCCAAGGAAGATGTGGACCTGACTCTCGCCGAACCGCGAATCAACTTTCAGTCAAACAGCTGGGTACTGCCGTCGACCGAGCGAGAGTACCGAGCCGCCCTTCGCTACCTTCAAGCCTACATCGTCCGACTTCCTGTCAAAAATGAGGGGGGCGCTCAGTTCTATGCTCGTGCTGACAACCTGAGCTACTGGTTAAGTATGGTGGAGAAACGACTCGGCAGTCTGTCTCAACGTTTGTCAGCGAGCGTCGGACAGCGGCGTATTAACACAGACTTGGCGGGAGATCCTGTCGCTGCGGCATCGACCGCCGATGCACTGGAAATAGATGTCCAAACACCCTGGAGCGAAATCGACGACGTTTTCTATGAGACCCGCGGTGCTGCCTGGGCGCTGATTCATTTCCTGAAAGCGGCGGAGATTGATTTTGCTGACGTCCTCGATAAAAAGAACGCCGGCGTCAGCTTGCGACAGATTATTCGCGAGCTTGAAGCGACCCAGCACACCCTATGGAGCCCGATGATACTGAACGGGTCCGGGTTTGGTTTGTGGGCCAATCATTCGCTGGTCATGGCGAACTACATCTCCCGAGCCAATGCCGCGCTTATCGACCTCAGGGAACTGCTTGCTCAGGGCTGACGATCACAATCTAAGAGGTCAGCACCGCTTGCCACCAAGCAATACCCATCCTTCGATTTCCTGCTCGATCGTGAGTTCAATTTCGGGCGCGTAGGCATCGATTAGGCTTTCTGCCTGATTAGTCAACAAACCGGCAAGAATGAGTCGACCCCCTGATTTGACCAGGCTTTTTAACTGGGGGGCCAGTGCCTCTAACGGACCCGCCAAAATATTGGCGACGACAATATCAGCGCTCTCCTGAATGGGTGCCCAGGCCACATCCTCGGGGAGAGCAATCTCCAGTTGTGCAGAAGCGACCTGATTGCGTTCCGCATTTTGCTTGGTTGCGGTGATCGCCTGTGGGTCGTTATCCACCGCCAGCGCCTGCTGTGCGCCGAGTTTAAGGGCAGCAATAGCAAGAATGCCGGTGCCACAACCAAAGTCGATCACCTGCATACCCGTCGTGATATAGCGATCCAGAGATCTCAGACACATGGCTGTGGTGGGGTGAGTGCCCGTCCCAAAAGCCAAGCCGGGATCGAGGATGATGTTGACCGCCTCAGGTTGCGGAGGGGTGGTCCAACTCGGGCAGATCCAGAGCCGCTCACCCATCTGCATGGGATGAAAGTTATCCATCCATGCGCGCTCCCAGTCCTGATCGGGAATGTGCGCTGGCGCAGGAGTTCCGGTATCAATAAGTTCAGCCGGAACTGCCTCGATGACTGGGTCCAGATCTATCCCCTCGTTGAAGAGAGCGACAACCTTCACCTGCTGCCACAGCGGCGTCTCTCCGGGGCCCGGTTCCAGCAAAGGTTCATCGGCGTTGTCTTCAAGGGTGACCGCGACCGCCCCCTGCGCAAAAAGCCAGTCCTCCAAGGCCTCGACCCGGGGTTGAGTGGTCTCAAAGGTCAGCTCCTGCCAACCGGGATGGCTCAATGCTCGTGTTCCAGCTTGCTCTCGAGGTAATGAATACTGACGCCCCCGGCCATAAAGGAGGTATCCACCACGAGCTCACGGTGGAGTGCCGCATTGGTCCGGATACCCTCCACAATAAGCTCGTCGAGTGCCTGTCGCATTTTGGCGAGGGCAGCGGTTCGGGTGTCACCGTGGGTAATCAACTTGCCAATCAAACTGTCGTAGTGCGGGGGCACGGTATAGCCGTTATAGACGTGGGAATCGACACGAACCCCGGGGCCTCCCGGCGCGTGAAAGGTATTGATGGTACCGGGCGATGGCAAGAAGTTGCGGGGGTCTTCTGCATTAATACGGCACTCGAGGGCATGGCCGTGGAATTTGATGTCCTCTTGCTTGAAGGAAAGTTTTTCACCCGAGGCAATCAGTAACTGTTCGCGGACAATGTCGATACCGGTGATCATCTCAGTCACTGGATGCTCCACCTGAACACGGGTATTCATTTCAATAAAGTAGAAGCCACCATCCTCATAGAGAAATTCGAAGGTCCCCGCGCCGCGGTACCCCATATCAATACAGGCTTTAACACAGGCTTCACCGATTTCCTGACGCAGCTTGTCATCGATGCCCGGCGCTGGCGCTTCCTCAATTACCTTCTGATGCCGACGCTGCAACGAACAATCACGATCCCCCAAGTGCACCGCATTGCCCTGGCCATCAGCCAGTACCTGCACCTCCACATGGCGAGGCCGCTGGAGGAACTTCTCCATGTACACCACCGGCGAACCGAAGGCAGCCTGCGCTTCCGACTGAGTGACTTTGATCGAGCTGAGTAGCACCTCCTCGTTGTGAACGACACGCATGCCACGGCCGCCGCCCCCAGCGGCCGCCTTGACGATCACGGGGAAGCCAATGTCTCTAGCTATCTTCAGAATTTCATCCGGGTCATCAGGTATCGCACCCTCGGAACCGGGTACTGTCGGTACGCCTGAGCGAGTCATTTGTTGTTTGGCGGATACCTTATCCCCCATCAACCGAATCGTCTCTGCCGTGGGACCAATAAACACAAAGCCGCTGTTTTCGACCTGTTCTGCAAAGTCCGCGTTCTCCGACAGGAAACCATAGCCGGGGTGGATACCGTCGGCATTAGTGACCTCTGCAACACTGATGATGGCAGGGACATTGAGATAGCTCTTTGCCGAGGGCGGCGGGCCTATGCAAACTGCTTGATCTGCAAGCCGGACATGCTTCAATTCACGATCAGCCGTGGAGTGTACGGCGACCGTCTCGATGCCCAGCTCCCTGCAAGCTCGCAACACACGAAGTGCTATTTCACCACGATTGGCGATCAGTACTCGTTCTAACATCAAACAATTCCTCGTTGGGAGGCGATACCTTGATCACCCCGAAGGGTGTCAGGCAATCGTAATCAGGGGTTGATCGAATTCCACTGGCTCACCGTCAGCGACATGAATCGCAGTGACCGTGCCGGCCCGGTCTGCCTCAATCTGATTCATCATCTTCATGGCCTCAACGATGCACAGCACGTCGCCGACTCGAACCGTCTGGCCCACTTCAACGAAAGCTGCCGCATCTGGGCTGGGGGAGCGATAAAACGTTCCAACCATGGGCGAAAGCACGGCGTTATCAGTGGATACCGGCTCCGATGCGGCCGCAGGTTCACTGGCACTACTTGCAGGCGTGGGCGAAGCCGCAGGGGCTGGTGCACTTGCCGCTGGTGCGGGAGCCGCTACGTAATTCACCGGTGCACCACCGCTTTTATTGCGGCTAATGCGAACCGACTCCTCGCCTTCGTGGATCTCAATCTCATCGATATTTGACTCTTCGAGTAGCTCAATGAGTTTTTTCACCTTGCGGATGTCCATGACATGCTCCTCGTTCAGGTGTCGGATTGAATGGCGTTGATGGCGGCGGCAAGTGCGTAGTCATAACCCCGACTACCCAACCCGCATATCACCCCAACGGCCACATCGGAAAAATAACTGTGTTGCCGGAAAGACTCTCTGGCGTGCACATTGGATAAGTGCACTTCGATAAATGGAATGGCTACTGCAAGCAACGCATCGCGCAGGGCTACACTGGTGTGGGTATACGCCGCGGGATTAATAATGATAAAGCGGGTGTTGGCCTTCTTTGCACCCTGCACCAAGTCGACGAGATCATTTTCCGCGTTGCTTTGTGCACACTGCAGGGACACGCCTGCTGCCGCGGCCTGATCACCTAAACGGCTATTAATGTCCTCAAGGGTTTCAGACCCGTACACCTCGGGTTCTCGGTCGCCCAGTAGATTCAGGTTGGGCCCATGAAGCACTAATATTTCGGACATCTCGTCGAGTTCCCGTATTTTAGCCGCCAGTTTTCAGCAAGATTGCGGATAATGGACCAAGCCGGCCGTGCTGTCTAACGGGATGCGGCATTTCCCCAAAAATCCTTCGATTCGTCACTGTTTTGTCTAGGTTTCGCCCATTTTGTCGGCAACTTCACCGAAGAACCCCCAAAAACATGAATCTGAGGCCCCTCCAAGCCCAAGCTCGGCCCGGAGTCCTTCCTCAAGCCCATACTCAGGAGTATGCAATTGGCTGATGCACATCACCCGGTAGCGATAAGCGAAGGCTGAACCCGATAAAGGGGAATGATGGGGCTCCCGGAAGCGCGGTAACCAACTTCGAAGCTACTGGTCAGAGGGCTCGGGACTAAGGCCTAGGGACTCGAGCCCAATTTCAAACCCGGTCACCCACCTCCAATTCGGCTAAAAGAGGGTGTGCCATTTTCTTCCGCAAGCATTGACTGAGTTAATTGACTGCTGGCGACCAACCACCGCCCTCCCCCCGATTCACACTCCCAATCCAACTGCCGACGAGCCTCGCAGAAGACACCCGATAGCCGACTCATAAAATTTTTACCACCCAACGCACCAACAAGGTGCTTACTTTTTAACCAAAGTCACTTCATCAATTTACCTGACGGTAGTATGATCACCGACCCTTTCCCGAAGGCGTATTTCCCTTGTCCAACGCATCGCCTGAACAGTCGACGCAGAACTCGCCCATGCCCATTGCTACTCCACTTCGCATCGGCAAGCACGTTCTGAGAAACAACGTCGTTCTGGCCCCCATGGCAGGCGTGACGGATCTGCCCATGCGGGAGCTGTGTCTTGAGCTGGGCGTTGGGTTAACCGTGGGCGAGATGGTTACCGCCGATCCATCGCTGGTGGATTCCCGGAAGTCCATTCAGCGTCGACGAGCAAGCACTTTGGAAAAGCCTAGATCGATCCAGTTGGTTGGGCGAGAACCGGGCGTACTTGCAGAGGCCGCGCGCCGCCACGTTGATGAGGGTGCCGACATCATTGATATCAACATGGGATGTCCGGCGAAAAAAGTCTGTCGAAAGGCTGCGGGCTCCGCCCTGCTCGCGGACGAACCTCTGGTCGGCCAAATTCTTGAGGCGGTAGTCAATGCGGTACCGGTCCCGGTCACACTCAAAATAAGAACGGGTGTTGATCCGGAATCCCGTAACGCAGTTACGATTGCGCGAATTGCCGAAGAAGCCGGTATTCAGTTGCTGAGCGTTCACGGACGCACCCGGGCTGATCGCTTCAAAGGAGAGGCAGAGTACGACACCATCGCTGCTGTTGTTCAGCAGACGCGACTGCCCGTACTAGCTAACGGCGACATTACCTCTACCGAAAAAGCGCGTCAGATACTGGCTTACACAGGCGCTGCTGGCGTCATGATTGGACGGGCTGCACAAGGGAGGCTATGGCTTCCCGGCCTGATTGCAGATCAGCTTGCGGGCCTTGATCGCCACCCGCCGAGTGCGCGGGAGCAGCTCCAACTGCTGCATCGACATGTCACGATGCTGCATGAGTTTTATGAGGAGTTTCTAGGCACTCGCATCGCCCGAAAACATGTGGGCTGGTGCTTGGAGTCATTGCTGCCGTCGCACGCAGGCCATGCACGCGAACACCAGTGGACCACCATGACAACGCAACTAACGCAATGGAAGCAGGAATTTAATCGCTTGAGCGAGCCGCGAACGCAGCTCAGGTATTTAGAGGAGATCGAATCCCGAATGGAACAGTTCATGACTGATGGGCCTGTTGGCGAGCTAGCTGCATGAGTACCAAGGCGAAGACCGCGAAAAAAACCGAGAAGGACAAGCCCAAAGTTGCTAAGCCCAAGGCACTTCAATCAAAGCCACTTAAGCCAAAGCCTCTCAAGGAGAGCGCCAACGACAGTATCCAGAATTTTCTTGATACCCTCGATGGTGAACCCTGTCGCGACCTTTACGCCATGGTCATCGCGCAGGTGGAGGAGCCACTGCTAACAGCGGTCATGTCCTATACCCGAGGCAACCAAAGTAAGGCCTCTGAAATGCTGGGCCTCAACCGCGGCACCCTGCGCAAGAAACTGCGCGAGCACAAGCTGCTAACCAAATAGGTGATGCAGTAGAGATTACCCGCCCATTGATTCATTGCTAAACAGGACCCCTAGCCCCATGACAGACAACGCCCTTGCACCGGTTCGCCGCGCACTCCTTAGTGTCTCTGATAAAACCGGTCTGCTTGAGTTCGCTCAGGCGCTGAGTAACCGCGGCGTTGAGCTGCTCTCCACGGGTGGCACCTGTAAATTACTGCGCGACGCTGGGGTGCCGGTAATCGAGGTCTCTGATTACACCGGCTTTCCCGAGATGATGGACGGGCGAGTCAAAACACTGCACCCGAAAATACATGGCGGCGTTCTGGGCCGTCGGGGCACCGATGATGCGGTGATGGAGGAGCACGGTATCAGCGCCATCGATATGGTGGTGGTTAATCTCTACCCCTTCGAGGCCACGGTCGCCAATCCGGATTGCAGCCTGGAGGACGCGATTGAGAACATCGATATTGGCGGGCCGACCATGGTCCGGGCAGCGGCCAAAAACCATCGGGACGTGACCATCGTCGTCGATGCCGGCGACTATGGCTGCCTGATCGAAGAACTGGATGCCAATGACGGCCACACGCGGTACAAAACACGGTTCGACCTGGCGATCAAAGCCTATGAGCACACCGCCCACTATGATGGTGCAATCGCTAACTATTTCGGCCGTCTGGTGGGCGATGGCAGTGATCACTTCCCCCGCACCCTCAATATGCAGCTCACCAAGGCACAGGAAATGCGCTACGGGGAAAATCCCCATCAGCAGGCTGCCTTTTACAAAGAAAAAAATCCGGCGGAAGTGGGCATCTCCTCGGCTGTGCAATTACAGGGGAAAGAGCTCTCCTACAACAACGTTGCCGACACCGATGCGGCACTCGAGTGCGTCAAGAACTTCGCGGACCCCGCCTGCGTGATCGTCAAGCACGCCAACCCATGCGGTGTGGCAGTGGCTGACTCGCTAGGCGCCGCGTATGACCTGGCGTTTGAGACCGATCCGGAATCGGCCTTCGGGGGCATTATCGCGTTTAACCGCACCCTCGACACACACACCGCGAAGACCATCGTGGATAGGCAATTTGTTGAGGTGATCATTGCACCTGATGTTGAGGACGAGGCCATCGCAGTGGTCGCGGAGAAGAAAAATGTCCGCCTGCTGCGCACTGGGATGTGGAGCGAGCCCACGCCTGCCAGAGACTACAAACGCGTTAATGGTGGCTTGTTGGTGCAGGATAGAGATGACGGCATGGTATCCCGCGAAGATCTCAATGTAGTGAGTCAGCGGAGACCCACCGAACAGGAATGGCTTGATCTTCTGTTCGCCTGGAAGGTGGCCAAGTTTGTAAAATCCAACGCTATTGTTTATGCCGCTGATGGCCGCACGATTGGCGTTGGTGCAGGGCAGATGTCCCGGGTAAATTCCGCGCGTATTGCCGCGATAAAAGCCGAGCATGCCAAACTCGAGGTACGGGGCGCCGTCATGGCGTCGGATGCGTTCTTCCCTTTCCGGGATGGCATCGACAACGCCGCTGAGCGAGGCATCGCTGCTGTCATCCAACCGGGCGGTTCGATCCGTGACGAAGAAGTCATAGCGGCGGCAGATGAAGCAGGCATGGCAATGGTTTTCACCGGCATGCGTCACTTCCGACACTGATTGATCTCTAGAGGACTCGAACCTTTGATGAATATCCTAGTTGTGGGCAGTGGTGGGCGCGAGCACGCGCTGGCCTGGAAGTTAGCGCAGGCAGAACACGTAAGTCGCGTGTTTGTTGCGCCGGGCAATGCGGGTACCCATGGGGAAGCAGGCATCGAGAATGTCGCGCTTGATGTGATGGACTTCGAAGGCCTTGCGCACTTCGCCCAAGACCAGGATTGCGCCCTTACCGTCGTGGGGCCCGAGGCACCTCTGGTAGCCGGCATCGTTGATTTCTTTAGCGAGCAGAAACTCCGCTGTTTTGGCCCCACTCGGGCGGCTGCACAACTCGAGGGCTCCAAGGCCTTCACCAAAGATTTTCTGGCACGCCACAACATCCCCACAGGGGCCTACGCCAACTTCACCGAAGTGGAACCTGCGCTCGCCTACATCCGAGAACACGGCGCCCCCATCGTTGTGAAGGCAGATGGTCTTGCAGCGGGCAAAGGAGTCATCGTTGCCGAAACCGAGGCAGAGGCGGAAGCGGCCGTGATCGATATGTTATCGGGTAATGCCTTTGGCGATGCGGGCTGCCGCGTCGTTATCGAGGAGTTTCTCAGCGGCGAAGAGGCGAGCTTTATTGTGATCGCCGACGGTGCCGTTGCGCTGCCCATGGCGAGCAGTCAGGACCACAAGCGGATCGGTGAAGGTGATACCGGACCCAACACGGGCGGCATGGGCGCCTACTCCCCTGCGCCAGTTGTCACCCCCGAAATCCACGATCGCATCATGGCCGAAGTCATCAATCCCACTCTAGCTGGCATGGCGGCTGATGGCATGCCATACACCGGGTTTCTTTATGCGGGACTCATGATTGATGATCAGGGCAATCCCAAAGTAATCGAATTCAACTGTCGCTTTGGAGATCCCGAGACCCAGCCCATCATGATGCGGCTGCAAAGTGATCTCGACGCTCTGTGTAATGCCGCTATCGATGGCGCACTGTCAGGCATGACTGCCGACTGGGACCCCCGCCCCGCTCTTGGAGTGGTATTGGCCTCCGAGGGATACCCCGGCAGTTATCGAAAGGGCGATCCGATCTCGGGCCTCGACACCTCCCTTGGCGAAAATGCCAAGGTCTTTCACGCGGGAACCCAAGTGATAGATGGCCAGATTGTCACCAGCGGTGGGCGCGTGCTGTGTGTAACGTCACTGGGTGAGGACATTAAGGCCGCCCAAAGGGGAGCCTATCGGGGCTGCGAAGCCATCGACTGGGCAGGGAAAACCCTTAGACGAGATATTGGCTGGCGCGCTGTAGACCGCTAAAGTAGCCCGCAGGAAGGAGCGCTTTGAGCCTCCGATAAACCGATAACCCAACAAGCAAACGCCCAACAAATAGTTAATCTGAGCCTGTCCCATGTCCGACTCATCCCTCGACGACACTACCCACTCCGGCGCGCTGACAACGAGCAGTCGCGCTATCGGGCGGGATCTGACCTTGATGGACCGTCTCATCGTTGAGGCTGATGGCATTGTCCGGACCCTGGCCGGCAAGGGGGCAACGGCGAAGCGTGAATCCCCGGCGAAGCACCACGAAGAAGCCGTGCTATCCGAGAGAGAAAGGCGACATATTGCTGGCTTAATGCGGGTCAATCATACCGGGGAAGTGTGTGCTCAGGCTCTTTATCAAGGGCAGGCATTGACTGCCAAAACCGCCGGTACTCGGGTGGAAATGGAAGAAGCCGCGCAGGAAGAGATCGATCATTTGGTGTGGTGTGAAGAACGTTTGGACGAGCTTGGCGCCAAACCCAGTGCCCTCAATCCGCTGTGGTATGGATTGTCACTGGCCATGGGCGCAGCCGCCGGCGTTATCAGTGACAAGGTCAGCCTCGGGTTTGTTCATGCTACCGAGGAGCGGGTGGCAAGCCATCTTCGCAGCCACCTCAAATCCCTGCCGGCTCAAGACCGAAAGTCGCAACTCATTCTTCAGCAGATGTTGAGCGATGAGGAACGTCACGGTGAAAACGCCCTGAAAGCCGGCGGCGCTGCCTTTCCTCAGCCGGTGAAAGATGCCATGACCCGGCTGTCAAAAGTGATGACCGAAACCAGTTACTACATCTAGGCAGAGGCATCCTCTACCGCAAAACTATGGGTAACGGTTACACCTGCAGCCGCTAGCATGATTGAGGCTGAGCAGTATTTTTCAGCCGAGAGCTCTACAGCACGCTTCACCTGTGACTCTTTTACACCGTTACCGGTGACCACAAAATGCAGGTTCATTGACTCGAAGACAGCGGGCACCGCATCCGCACGAGTGGCCTGCAACTCCACCCGACAATCAGTGACCTGCTGCCGGGATTTTTTGAGCATTGAGATCACATCGTAGATAGCACAACCACCTGTGCCGAGTAACAACATTTCCATCGGCCGAAGGGATTGGTTGCGGCCCCCTAAATCTTCAGGACCGTCCATAACGACACTGTGGCCACTCCCGGATTCACCGATAAACATGGCACCATCGAGCCACTTTACTGTTCCATGCATGCTGAAGTCCTCACAAAGTTATGTTCCGTTGGGGTGAACCCCGTGATTCACCCGCTCATTCTGAAAGGCGCTGCCCCGATTGATCGTAACTAAGGCTAGTGATGTCTGATTAAAGTCCGCGAATACGCCACGCAGAAATTATTGTGGCGATAAGGCGAGGTCAAATAAACGTGTTAACTCTGACCCCGGGTCTTCGGCACGCATAAGGGCTTCACCCACTAAAAAAGTGTGAACCCCGGCTGCCCGCATTCTCGCCACATCCTCAGGCCCATGAATGCCACTCTCGGTCACGACCTGAATACCCTCTGGAATGTGGTCGAGTAAATCGAGCGTGGTATCGAGAGAGGTATCAAAGGTGTGGAGATCCCGATTGTTAATGCCGATCAGCGATGGTTCTAGTTGTAAAGCCTCCTCAAGCTCCTGCTGGTCGTGCACTTCAATGAGGGCGTCAAGCCCCGCTTCTTTTGCCACGCTGTAGAGCTCTTTTAAATGCGGTAACTCCAGGCAGGCAACAATAAGCAAGACCGCGTCGGCATTGAGGGCCCGCGCCTCCCATATCTGATAGGGGTCGATCGTAAAGTCCTTGCGAATGACAGGGAGCGAACAGACCTCACGCGCCTCGCCTAAATAACTATCCGCCCCCTGAAAAAAGTCGACATCGGTAAGAACGGACAGACAGGCCGCGCCCCCGGCTTCGTAACTCTCTGCAATGGCCGCGGGATCAAACTGCTCACGGATGACGCCCTTGCTCGGGCTTGCTTTCTTCACCTCGGCTATCACTGCAGGCTGGCCCTGCCCCACTTTGCTGCCGAGAGATGCCACAAATCCACGCACTGGATTGGCCTCGGCCGCCCGAGCCCGCAAATCGCTGATCGACCTCTGCGCCTTTCGCGCGGCCACTTCCTCGACCTTTCGATCGATGATCTTCTTCAACACCGTGGGGGTGCTCAGCTTACCGCTCATAATGGTGCTGCCTTGAGACCGTAAGCAAAGGCGGCGAAGGTCTCGAGCTTATCGAGGGCCTGGCCAGAGGCAATGACATCATCGGCCAGTGCTATACCCTCGCGCAGGGAGCTGCAGACGCCAGAGACGTAAATACCTGCCCCCGCATTAAGCGCGATGATAGACCTTGCTTTTTCAACCGCAACATCTCTTTCGGCGCTTTTGTCCTTGGATTTGGCGCCCAGCGCCTGCTTGATCAAATCGGCAGACTCCTGCGCGGTCTCAACGGTCAGTCCGCGTAATGAGTCATGACCGTGACCATAGTCGGCGGGATCAATTTTGAATTGCTCCACCACCCCGTCTCGCATTTCCCACACCCCGGTCGGCGCCGTAATGGAAATCTCGTCAAGCCCGTCATCACTGTGTACCACCAGCGCGTGCCGGCTCCCGAGCTTACCAAGGGCCTCGGCAATCGGCTGACACAAATCGGCGCTGAATACGCCCATGACCTGACGTTCCACGTGAGCGGGATTGGTCATGGGTCCCAAAATATTAAACAAGGTCCGCATCCCAAGATCTTTACGGGGGCCCACCGCGTGCCTCATCGCACCGTGGTGGGCAGGAGCAAACATGAAGCCAACCCCAACCTCGTCGACGCAACGCCCGATCTGCTCTGGCGCCAGATCGAGAGGCACCCCGAGCACCTCGAGCACGTCCGATGATCCGCTTGAGCTTGAGACGGAGCGGTTACCATGCTTCGCAACGCGCCCTCCGGCAGCGGCGACAACAAAGGTGGATGCCGTTGATACATTAAAGAGGTTGGCACCATCACCCCCGGTGCCTACGAGATCGATGAGATTATCCTGACTTACCCGCACCCTGGTAGCCAGATTGCGCATGACCTCAGCTGCACCCGCGATCTCATCGATGGTCTCGCCCTTGATGCGAAGGGCGATCAGGAGCGCGCCTATTTGAGCCGGTGTGGCCTCTCCAGACATCACCGTGGTCATCACGTCGCGCATGGCCTCAC
>CAJXMD010000001.1 GCA_913056165.1 uncultured Halieaceae bacterium | reverse complement strand
AACGATGTCCATGTTGCCGGTTCGCTCGCCGTTACCCATGAGCGTCCCCTCCACCCGGTCTGCACCAGCCATTACACCGAGCTCACCCGCGGCGACAGCGCATCCGCGGTCGTTATGGGTGTGCAGTGAGATGAGCAATGACTCCCTGTTCGCTACGTGATCGCAAAACCACTCTATCTGATCTGCGTACACGTTAGGGGTGCTCATCTCTACGGTCGCTGGCAAGTTGATGATGACCGGCGCTTCCGGGGTTGGCTCGAGCACCCGGTTCACCGCGTCACATATTTCAACCGCGAAATCCAGCTCGGTACCAGTAAAGCTCTCGGGACTGTATTCAAATACCCACTCGGTCTCCGGATGACGCTCAGCTTCGGCCTTTACAAGCTCGGCTCCGGAGACGGCAATGTCAATAATGCCCTGACGATCGAGTTTAAAAACATCCCGGCGCTGAACGGTGGAGGTCGAGTTATAAAAGTGAACCACCGCCTTCTTGGCGCCTTTCAGCGCCTCAAATGTTTTGGTAATCAGTTCGGCTCTGGCCTGAACTAACACCTGGACGGTCACGTCCTCCGGTATCCGGTCTTCTTCAATAAGCTTCCGCAGAAAATCGAAATCGTGGCTAGATGCCGACGGAAAGCCCACCTCAATGGTTTTAAAGCCCACCGCAACCAGTTGCTCCCAAAGCCTCAGCTTCTGTGCAGCATTCATTGGCTCAACAAGGGCCTGATTGCCATCGCGCAAATCCACCGAGCACCACTGGGGCGCCTTGTTGATGACCTGATCCGGCCAGCGCCGATCGGGCTTCACCACCGGTGCAAATGGTTGGTACTTGCGGTGACTGAAAGCCTGTGGCTTCGCTGTCTGGCTCATGGGGGCTATCTCCAGATTATTGAGCTGTGTAGTGTATCCAAACGACCTGATGGTTTTTCACCAAAAACCCCAATTTTTTGCTATTAAACGCTCATTTTTTGCTATTTTTATTATAATATTGGCTTTTATCACTAAATTAGGCTGGTTATGGAGTTAGACCGAACAGACCTTAAGATTCTGGCCCAGCTCCAGGAGCATGGTGGCCTGAGCAATTTGGAGTTGGCCGAACGGGTTGGCCTAAGCCCAACCCCCTGCGCCCGGCGGGTGAAACGACTCGAAGCCGAGGGGGTCATTAAATCCAGAGTGACATTATTGGAACAGTCAAGACTGGGTCTTACCTTGACCGCTCACATCGGCGTCACCATGGACCGGCACACCCCCGAGCGCTTCGAAGCCTTTGAAGCAGCGGTCATTGCCTACCCTGAAATCATCGATTGTTGTGTGGTGACCGGACAAAGTGCCGACTACCTGATCAAGGCAGTGGTAAAAGACATGGCTCATTACGAGCAATTTCTGCTGGGAAAGCTTACGCGGATTCCCGGCGTGACCGGGGTTCACTCAAGTTTTGAACTTCGAAAAGTAGTATCTCGTACGGCTTTACCTCTGGGCGGAGGTGCCGGCTTCACCGGCCCGGCCTAGGTGCCCCCTCCAAGCTCCTTTTGCACGAGGAAGTCGGCTATTTTAAGCATGTTAGCTTGGCTGCCGGCCTTTCTCGCTTCGACGAGATACTTTCCGTTCACCATCACCGAAGGAGTGCCGGATATCTTTGCTGATCGAGCACGTGCTTCAGCCTGATTGACCAGACTGTTGACGCCAAAAGCGTTGAAGGCTTTGTCAAAATCGGGGCCCGATACTCCATTAGCCACGAACAAATCTCGCACGGCCGACACCGATCCAAGGCGATTTCTATCCACATGCATCGCCTTGAAGATGGCGCTGTGCATCACATCGATTACCCCAAGGGTATCCGCCACAAAATAAGCTTTTGCGTGCAGCTTCATGGTGTCGTTCCACACTGCCGGAGAAGGCTGAAACCGAGCGCCCTCGGGGAGGGTTTTTTTCCAAGTCTCGAGCATAGGCTCGAAGGTGTAGCAATGGCCACAGCCATACCAGAAAAACTCTGTAACAATGACTTCGTCCGAAGCGCCAACCCTTACTGCTGGGCTTATGGCCGTGTAGTGAGTGCCCACTTCCCAGTTTTCTTGCGCCGTTGCAGAATAAGACGTAATAGCCAACGAAGTGATAAGAAAGAAAACGAAACGGTTTAAGAGAGCGTTCAAAGCAACCTCCATCTTGCTGGGGTGATATCGGTGGCAACCATAGCATGAAGAGGTTTGCGGCCTTTAGGGGTTGCCACTCTTTGTGACCTTCTTAAAGGACGGGGGTTCCCCCGCCCGGAACCGGCTGCTACTGCTTGAGTCCAGAAGCGTAGCTAGCGACAGCTTTGATCTCGAGATCGCTCAGCTCGAAAGCGGTGGTCCGCATGATCTTTGAATCACCGTCATTTGTGCGTCCCTCTGGGCTCTCGTAGCCTGTTCGGAACATCTTGAGTTGCGCTGCAATGTAGTCCGCGTGCTGGCCCGCCAAGCCTGGGAAGCCGGCAGGTCCGTTACCCTTACCGGAGGGGCTGTGACAGCCGGAACAAGCCGCGACTTTACGCTCCATGATGCCCGACATGTATACCTTGCGGCCCAAAGCAACGAGATCCTCGTCAGCCATCTCGCTGGTCCGCTCCTTTGCGTCATAAAACGCTGCGATATCCGCAAGATCCTGATCGGTCATGTTATCCACCTGACCCGCCATCGCGGCAACCGGGCGGCGACCATCGCGAATGTCCTTCATTTGCTTGAGCAAATACTTCTCCCCTAGTCCCGCCAACTTGGGGAAATTGGGAACCGCACTGTTGCCGTCGACGCCGTGGCATGCTCCGCATGTCACGGCTTTGCCTTCTCCTGCAACAGCATCACCCTCGATGACCCCTGCAGCCTGAACTGTAATCATCAGGGCAGAACCCAAAATGAAAACAAGCGTCCGTGTAATGTTTCTTAACAACATGATGTGTTCCCGCTACCGAGGCTACTTCGCTGATGACATATAGGTGATGAGCTCTTGATACTCTTCATCGCTACAATCTGCGCACAGGCCAGTCGGTGGCATGGCGTTAAGGCCATTTTTTACCGAGGCTACAAGTGCGTCCATTCCTTTTGCCATTCGGGTCTCCCAAGCGGCGACATCATGGCTCTTGGGAGCGCCCGCGACACCACTGACATGGCAGGCGGCACAGGCACGGTTGTATTTATCCATGTTGGGCTCTGCGAACGCAGGAGCGGCAACCATAAAACTGGCCAGAGCGACGCTGGCGGCGATTGATTTAATCATGTGAATTCCTTTATGCCGGCTTCTCAGCCCAGCGATAGGTTAATTTCCAGCAAGGGCCTCGCCCCCGCCAAAACGCGCGGTATTATAGTCAATCCGGCGCTGAGCACAAAACCCGAGTATGCCTACAGAAGATGAACAAATACCGCACCTGCCGACCCTTAATTTCAGGCGGGCAACTTTTCTTCAAAGCGCAAGCAAAATCAGCAATGCCCCTTTGGACGCCGGGTCGGAAGTGGCCTTTGCCGGCCGCTCAAATGCAGGAAAATCCAGTGCTATCAATACCTTAACCGAGAACTCAAAGCTTGCTCGCACCAGCCGGACCCCCGGGCGAACCCAGCTCATCAATTTTTTTAGCCTCAGCGAGCACCAGCGGCTGGTGGATCTGCCGGGCTACGGCTATGCAAAAGTGCCCCTCAAAATGAAGCGGGAGTGGAACAGGCATATGGAGAGCTACCTCCAGCACCGCCAGAGTTTGCGTGGCTTGATTTTACTGATGGATGTGCGCCACCCACTGACGGAACAGGACGAGCAGATGATCGCCTGGGCGTCCGCCGCAGCCATGCCGGTTCACGTTCTTCTCACCAAAGCGGACAAATTAAAAAAAGGCCCTGCAAAAAGCAGCCTGCTGAGTGTTCAGGCCCGACTCATGGAGTTCGGCGAACTTGCCAGCGCCCAGTTATTCTCGTCGCTAAAACGTGACGGCTTGAGAGAACTAGAAAAAAAGCTGACCGCATGGCTCACCGACGACTCGGTCCTGACTCCCGAAACCAGGCCAGAGGAAGGGCCCGAGCTCTAGAACGGATACGTGTCGGGGTTCACCCAGTCATTAGTGGGCTTCATCCCAGTTATCACCCATGCCGGCTTCAACCAACAAGGGCACATCGAGAGTTGCCACTCCCGCCATGATATCCGGTAGGGTGATCATCAGACGATCTGCCTCAGATTCACTGACCTCAAAGACCAATTCATCGTGTACCTGCATGATCATTTTGGCATCGATGCCGTCGGTCGACAGCCAGTCATCAACGGAGATCATGGCCCGCTTGATGACATCGGCTGCCGTGCCCTGCATCGGCGCGTTGATGGCTGTACGCTCAGCCGCCTGCTGACGTTGCTTATTGCGGGCGTTAATTTCGGGAAGGTATAAGCGCCTCCCATAAAGGGTCTCAACGTATCCCTGCTCATGGGCTAAAGCCCGGGTTTCATCCATGTATCGAGCCACGCCGGGATAGCGATCGAAGTATCGGTCTATGTATTCCTGAGCCTCGTGACGGCCGAGATTAAGCTGCTTTGCTAACCCAAAGGCTGACATCCCGTAGATCAATCCAAAGTTAATCGCCTTGGCTTTGCGACGCTGATCCCCGGAGACTTTCTCAAGAGGCGTGCCAAACACCTCAGCGGCGGTAGCGCTGTGAACATCAAGGTCTTCACTGAAAGCGTGTAAAAGACCCGCATCCTGAGAGAGGTGCGCCATGATACGTAGTTCAATCTGGGAGTAGTCCGCCGCGACTATCTTGAAACCCTTCGGCGCACAGAACGCCTGTCGAATACGGCGACCTTCCTCAGTTCGAATCGGAATATTCTGCAAGTTGGGATCAGAAGAGGAGAGACGGCCGGTCGCCGTCACCGCTTGATGATAAGACGTGTGAACTCGACCGCTGACGGCACTGATCATCTCGGGGAGCTTGTCGGTATAAGTGGACTTGAGCTTTGAAAGACTTCTGTATTCCATCAGCACCGCGGGTAGTGGGTAGTCCAGTGCCAGCTCTGCGAGCACGTCCTCAGCAGTCGACGGCGCACCTTTGGGAGTTTTCTTGAGAACCGGCAGCTCAAGCTTTTCGAACAGGATATGCCCCAGCTGCTTGGGCGAGCCCAGATTGAATGTTTCGCCCGCCATTTCGTGAGCTTGGGTCTCAAGAGCGTCCAGGCGTTGGCTCAACTCATGACTTTGATCAGCCAGCTTCTGACGATCGACTTGTGCACCATTACGCTCGATTCTCGACAGAACGGGTATCAACGGGAGCTCAAGGGACTCATAAAGACCCGACAGGGATGGCACCGCCTGAAGTTTCGGCCAAAGGCTTTCATGCAACCGAAGGGTAATCGCGGCATCTTCAGCGGCGTAGGGCGCCGCCTGCTCAATGGCAACCTGATTGAATGTAAGCTGCTTGGCGCCTTTACCTGCAACCTCTTCAAAGGTAATGGTTTTCTCCCCTAGATATTTCAGCGCGAGGGAGTCCATGTCGTGCCGGGTGCCGGTGGAATCCAAAACATACGACTCGAGCATCGAATCATGGGCGATACCAGCAAGGCTTATTCCGTAGTTTGCCAGCACATTGGCATCGTATTTAAGGTTCTGCCCCAGCTTCCGGACATCCGGGTTTTCAAGAAGCGGTTTTAATTCAGCGAGTACCCGCTGGCGATCGAGCTGCGCAGGCGCACCCGGGTAATCATGTGCCAAAGGCACATAGGCAGCCCTTTCCGGGGCGACCGCAAACGACACGCCCACAATTTCGGCTTCTATGTAATTTAGGCTGGTCGTTTCGGTATCAAAAGCAAAAAGGTCAGCTCGGGTAAGCGCTTCAAGCCACTGCTGCCACGACGCCTCGTCCAAAACTGTGTCTATCTCAAGAGGTCGCTCCGGAGCTAACTGGGACTCCTCTGTAGATGTTGATGACGATTCTTCTGCAAGCGCATCGGACAACCAGCTCTTGAACTCCAGCTCCTTGAACCACTGAACCAAAGCCTCCTCGTTTGCGGGGACAGTCTTTAACTGATTGGGAGCTAACGACAAATCGCAGTCTGTTTTAATCGTCGCTAGCCGATAGGAAAGCTCGGCATCACCCCGGCTTGCCTCGAGTTTGGCACCCAGACTTTTAGCACCCCTAACCTCCAGATCTGCAACCTTTTCGAGATTGGAATAAATCGAGTCGATACCTCCCAGTGCCGTTAGCAGCGCCAGCGCCGTTTTTTCCCCAACCCCCGCCACACCGGGAATGTTATCGACCTTGTCTCCCTGAAGCGCTAGCAGATCAATGATGAGCTCAGGTGGTATACCAAACTTCGCCACCACACCGTCCCGGTCCATCAGGGTATTCGTCATGGTGTTAACCAGTGTCACATGATCATTGACCAGTTGAGCCATATCCTTGTCGCCGGTGGAAATAAGCACCGGCTCACCACGATCCGACGCCTCCTTGGCGAGGGTGCCGATAACGTCATCAGCCTCTACGCCAGGCACACATAAAAGCGGCAATCCCATGGCGCGAATAATCTCGTGGATCGGTTCAATCTGCTCACGCAACTCCTCGGGCATCGGGGGCCGATTCGCCTTGTAGTCGGCGTACATATCATTTCTGAATGTTGGGCCCTTGGCGTCAAACACAACCACTACCTCGCCATCAGGATAATCGGCAATGAGTTTTTTTATCATCCCGATCACGCCTTTGACGGCGCCGGTATTGAGGCCCTTGGAATTAGTCAGTGCGGGCAGCGCGTGATAAGCCCTGAACAGATAAGAAGAACCGTCGACAAGAATGAGTGAGCTAGTCATTGCCTCAATGCTCCCACAAATAGCGTGCCGACCGATAGGTCACCTTCATCTTGGCAAGATCGAGTGGCGCCTTGAAAAATCCATGGTAATGCCCCCTCGGGTTCACCAGAATAATATTCGCGCTGTGATCGACCTGATAGCTTCCGTCTTCAGCGGTCACTTTGCGAAACGGGGCGTTGAACGTTCGGGCGAACTTGAGGATGTCGACAAACTCTCCGGTGACGCCGGTAAACCCCGGATTGAAATAAGGCACATACTCCGCGAGAACATCGATAGTGTCTCGAGCGGGGTCCACAGACACCATCACCACAGCTGTGTCACGTACCTCAGTGGACTCCAGCTGCTCCATTAGCTGGGCCAAAAATGCAAGCGTTGTCGGGCACACATCGGGGCAATGGGTAAAACCAAAAAAAATCATGGTCCATTTGCCAGTCAGGTCAGATGGCGTAAAAGCTTCACCCAGATGATTCTGCAAAAGAAAGGGACCCGGGTCCCGCGGTATTTCAAAAAGATACAGTCCGTTGACCTGCATCTCCGCGGTGGACATCACTCGGGGCTGCTGAATACGATGAACAAAACTGGCCACAATAAACGCCATGAAAAGCACGATGGCCGCAACCGTTATCCAAACCTTAGTTCTAGATGTCAGTACCATTCCTGCCGTTCCTTTGCGCCCGCCATGTTCATACGCGTAACTCAATTAACCAGTGGTCTGCGAGCATGATGATAAACAACAGCAGCAAATAGGTGATCGAAAACTTGAACGTCTCCATCGGCGCCTTGGGGTTTTTATCGCGCAGGATTTCAACCGACCAGTAAAGAAAAACCGCTCCAAGGATCGCTGCACCAACAAGATATAGCCAGCCGCTTAATAGGGTTGCAAAAGGCAGCAAGGTAATGAGGATCATAATGACCGTATACAGAAAAATATGAAGCGCCGTAAACCTGACCCCATGGGTAACCGGCAGCATCGGTATGCCCACCGACGCATATTCTTCACGCCGGTGGATGGCCAGCGCCCAAAAATGCGGGGGGGTCCATGCGAATATAATCAAGACCAGTAGCAGGGCGTGACCATGAACTTCGCCAGTCACAGCCGTCCAACCGAGCAGCGGAGGGGCGGCGCCCGCCAGACCGCCGATCACAATATTTTGCGGTGTCGCCCGTTTCAAAAACATGGTGTAGACAAAGGCATAACCTATAAGGCTGGCAACAGTTAACACCGCGGTCAGCGTATTGACCCATATCACCAGCACGCCAATGCCCACGAGAGCAAGAATAGCAGCAAACAGTGCCGCAGCACGCTGGCTAACCTTCCCTGTTGCCACCGGGCGCGATCGGGTCCGCGACATCTGCTGATCAATGCGCTCATCAACCAAGTGGTTGATCGCGGCAGCCGCACCCGCACACAGAGCAATTCCCAGATTGCCCAAAAGCAGTGGCTGCCAGGGGACAAAACCGGGGACTGCCATACACATACCGATCAGCGCAGTGAGGATCATTAGCGCCACGACACGGGGCTTGGTGAGTTCCAGATAGTCCCGCCAGGTGGCTCGTTGCGTGTTCTCCCTTGAGTCCACAATCACGCCCCTGAATTTTTCAGGAGAAACTTAAGATCAGAAATAACCGCCTTGAAGTCCAGATCATCTTCAAAGCGCATCATGACCCACCCAGAGGGATCGACCAGAAACCACTGGTTTGGCTGCGTGAAGATCTCAGGAAAGCTGGTTTCCAACATGCCCGGCTCAAAGGCAAGGGGGACTAATCCCCTGTCACTTTCCCCCAAAAAGCCGAGCAAATCACGGGCAACACCCTCCTTGACTATCGTCATGCCAGCGACGGCTGTATCACTCAGCATCACACGCTGCACCCGGTTGAATTCCTTGCCCAACGCAATATGAATTTGACGGGTAACGTAGAGTCTTTCCGCGCAAGCATCCTCACACGCAGATCCGCGGTTCACTACAACCATGGTCCAACGAGGATCAAGATCGGCCCATTCGACCGCAGCTCCTGCGTCGTCCATAAAAGATGCCCCACGGATTTGACGGGGTGGCGTCACCAGCGTGCCGTTATTGGCGGTTCCTATGGCCCCCACCAAATCGAGATTTCCGTGAACAACGAAGTACCACAACCAGGAGGCCGCAAGCAGCATAATCAGCGGAGTGCCAACGATCAGCGCCAGCGGCAGTCGGCTATTGCCCGGCTCAGAAGGTGGTGCCATAACAATTCCTCAAAGTCATTCTGGCCGGCGTCGACCCAAGAGCAACAACCCTATATTTGACGATCTGAGTACAAACGCGCAGACCAAAACTCCGGCCATGGCAAACCACTGGACTGCATAGCCCCTATGTTTTTGAGGGCTTTGGTTCACAACCGGCCAGTCAGCGACCAATGCCGCCGGATGGGACGGGTCAATCCGGACCATAAAGTCGGGCACCGGCTTGTCAAACAATGCGCTCAACGTCTCAGCGTATTCTGGCGCCTCATAGGATTGAATGACGGCGGGCAGGGTTTCAGGTATCCGTTGGTCTTCAAGGGTATACGCTCTCTCTTGTGGTGCATACACCCTGCCTGTCCACATGATTGGATCGCTTGGTAAGGCAACGTCAGGAAGAGAACGTCTGGCGGGGTCTCCGGCGAGCCACCCGACATTGACAGGCACGCGGTAAGCGCCGGTATCCACATAAGTGATGACCTCGTAACCAAATTGCCCCCGGTGGAGCCTGTTATCAAGTAGCAGATAATCTTCACTGCTCGTGGTGCCCTGAAACCGGATTCGGCGATCGCGCAAGTGATCTAAGCGGTCATCCGCTAATACCAAAGCGTCCGAAAGCGACAGAGGGGGTAAGGCTATACGCCTATCAAATTGTTCTGATAGCTGGCGCTTCTCGTCGGCCCGATCTAGCTGCCAAAATCCAAGCCACAGCAATGCGGGCACCAGCAACAAGGTGAAAAGCGTTATGCGCCATTCCAGAGAAAAAACCAGAATGCCCAGCTTCACGTTAAACTCTCTACCACTCACAGCCGAGTCACCCATGGATCCAGACGAAAAGGACGCCTATTGTGCTAAAAGTGTTGATCGGATTTTTCATGGTTGCTCTCGTTGCCAGCCTTGGCTCCGGACTATTCTTTCTGATGACCGATCAGGGCGATCCAAACAAAAAGCGCCTGTTTACCTCATTGGGCATTAGGCTGGCCCTCGCAAGCGGCCTGATCACCGTCATCATCTTTGGCGTGGCAACCGGGCAGCTCGGCAACCGAAATCCCTGGGACGCCGGCACCGTTCAATCGCAAGAATACAAAGACCGTAACACCACCAACTAAATCCATTCGACGTCACCGGCGTGACTAACCCGGCTGCCCTCTGGCCGCACCGACATAACAAAAAGGGGCGCCTCTGCGCCCCGGCTGCTCTTCAGCGACGCCTAGAGAATATAGACGAAGAGAAACAGGAACACCCACACCACGTCGACAAAGTGCCAGTACCAGGTGGAAGCCTCGAAACCGAAGTGGTCGGTGGCCGTGAAGTGATGATTTTTTGCTGATCGAATGAGCTGGATCAACAGCATCGTCATACCCATGGCCACGTGGAAACCATGAAAACCCGTCAGCATGAAAAAAGTGGAACCATAAATACCTGAGTTCAATGTCAGGCCGAATAGCGCATAGGCCTCATGGTATTCCGCGGCCTGCAAGCCCAGAAAAATAATCCCAAGAGCGACGGTGATGCCAAGCCACAGGTTGAATTTAGCGCGCTGATCATTGAGCAGTGCCGTGTGAGCCACGTGCACGGTAAAGCTGGAAGAAAGGAGAATAATGGTGTTCCACATAGGCAGCCACTGATACCAATGATGAGCATCGGCAAAACTCATGGAGCGATCCTGAGTAAGAAATGCGCCATTATTTGCTATCGGCTGGCTATCGACCCCACCAACTGCCTCTTGAGGGGTAATCATTGGCGGCCAAGTGAATTCAAACCCGGGCCACAGCAAGTCGTTCATTCGACCCGCCTCGCCCTCGCCAGCAAGCCAGGGCCCAGCCAGCTGTCTGACGTAAAAAAGCGTGCCGAAGAACGCCGCAAAGAACATCACCTCTGAGAAGATGAACCAGAACATGCCCAACACATAGCTTTGCCCCAGCTGTGCGCTGTTCATTCCCTGGAGGTTTTCGCGGATAGCGGTTGCGAACCACGACGCCAAGGTAAAAACGAAAAAGACGAGGCCCGCAATAAACACCCACTTTGCTGAACTTACTGCACCCGGCTCCCCAAAGGTCATGTCATTGAGCAGAAGACCGGCGCCAAAAACCGTGGTCAACAAGCCAATTGTTGCGCGCACCGCAAGGCTTGAGCTCTCCGGCACATAATATTTTTCGTAGCCTGCCGGCGCTTGTTCGGTGGTTGCCATTTCTATCTCCGTTTCGTTTTGGTTGGCGCTTTGCCCTGCCAACTTATCGTGACGCGATTCGCTCGCTCACGCGATCTGTTACATCAAACAACGTGTAAGACAACGTAATTGTCTTAATGTCCTTGGGAAGGTCCTGATCCACAATAAACTGAAGCGGCATCAGCGTGTCGCTTTGGCCTTCAAGAGGTTGCTGGTTAAAGCAAAAACACTCGGTCTTGTGAAAATACTCAGCGGCCCGTGCGGGGGAAACGCTGGGGATCGCTTGTGCAACCATGTGCTGCATCGTTGGGTTAGCCGCAAAGAAAACCGTGTCGTTGGCCGCGCCCGGGTGTACAGCCATAGAGGTGACCTGAGGGCGAAACTCCCAAGGCATGCTGTCGTTGTTGGTCGCAATGAACTGAACCGTAACCGACCGCTCCGTATCAACTGCTGCTGGAGCCGCAACATAGGCTTGGGCCGACGTTTTGCCATTGATTCCCAACGCATCACAGAGCACGTTGTACAAGGGGACCATCACAACAAAAACAAAGGCAAACATCGCCACCACCACGGTCACCAGCTTAAGGACCGTGTCGGTAGTTGGGTCGGCACTCAGTCTCATTGCTTAATCCCGCGTTTAGCCGTGGGCGTGAGCTGGATCGAGCTTCGGCGGCACTTCAAAGGTGTGATAGGGCGCCGGTGTTGGTACTGTCCACTCCAATCCTTCCGCACCATCCCAAACCTTTTCGTCAGTCACCTTCTTACCCGCAATAATCGTGGCCAGCACGTTGTACAGGAACAGAATCTGCGAGGCGCCGTAAATAAACGCGCCTATAGATGACATCATGTTGAAGTCGGCAAACTGCAACGCGTAATCGGGAATTCGGCGAGGCATTCCCGCAAGGCCAACAAAGTGCTGGGGGAAAAAGGTAATGTTGAAGCCAATGAACGAAATCCAAAAATGGACCTTGCCCATAGTCTCGTTGTACATCCTGCCGGACCATTTTGGCAGCCAGTAGTAAACTGCTGCCGTCATTGAGAACACCGCACCTGCCACCATGACGTAATGAAAGTGGGCGACTACAAAGTAAGTGTCGTGATACTGAAAATCTACCGGCGCAATAGACAGCATTAGCCCGGTGAACCCGCCGATAGTAAACAAGACCAGAAAACCAATGCAAAACAACATGGGGGTTTCAAACGATAGAGCGCCACGCCACATGGTTGTGATCCAGTTAAACACCTTTACGCCTGTTGGGACGGCAATCAGCATGGTCGCATACATAAAGAACAACTCACCTGCGACAGGCATGCCAACGGTATACATGTGATGCGCCCAAACAATAAACGACAGGAAAGCGATCGAGGCGGTTGCGTAAACCATCGACGCATAACCAAACAGCGGCTTTCTTGAAAAAGCGGGGATGATTTGAGACACAACGCCAAAGGCGGGAAGAATAATGATGTACACCTCTGGATGACCAAAGAACCAGAAAATGTGCTGGAAAAGAACCGGATCACCACCGCCGGCAGCCGAGAAGAAGCTGGTACCAAAATGTATATCCATCAGCATCATGGTCACGGCGCCGGCGAGCACCGGCATTACCGCAACAAGCAGAAACGCCGTGATTAACCACGTCCACACAAAAAGCGGCATCTTCATGTAGGTCATGCCGGGGGCGCGCATGTTCATGACGGTGGCGATGATATTGATTGACCCCATGATCGACGATGCGCCGAGCACGTGAATGGCGAAGATAAAAAATGTAACGGATGGCGCCGCATAGGTGGTCGACAACGGTGCATAGAAAGTCCAACCAAAGGCCGGAGCACCGCCCTCCATGAACAGCGTGGAAGCGAGCATGAGAAATCCGGGTGGGAGAATCCAGAAGCTCCAGTTATTCATGCGGGGAAGCGCCATGTCGGGCGCGCCGATCATCATGGGTATCAACCAGTTCGCCAGACCTACAAAAGAGGGCATGATCGCCCCAAACACCATGACCAAACCGTGCAGCGTTGTCATCTGATTAAAGAACCCAGGCTCAACCAGCTGCATACCCGGTTGGAAAAGCTCGGCCCTGATGATCATGGCGAAGGTGCCGCCAAGAATAAACATGGCAAACGAGAACCACAGATACATGGTGCCAATATCTTTGTGGTTGGTGGTGAACAACCAGCGGGTAATACCCTTGGCAGGGCCGTGATGATGATCTCCCATCGCTATCTCTCCCGTTTAACCTTGCTTGTGATTGACAACATCCGAGGGCTGTATGACATCCCCCGTGTTGTTACCAAACGCGTTACGCTGATAAGTAATAACGGCCGCCATGTCGACGTCGCTTAACTGGCTGCCGTATGCCTGCATAGCGGTACCCGCCACGCCTTTTATTCCCACATCGAGGTGCGCACCGACATCCCCAAGTGCGATGGCACTGCCCGCAATCGCTTTACCTACGCCGCCCTCACCTTGAGCACCATGACAGGCGAGGCACTGGCTGTTGTAAACAGATTCACCTCTGGTCATCAGCTCATCCAGGCTTAGATCAACAGCAGAAGCAGCCACCTGCGCAGCCTTGTCCGCGCGCTTTGATCCCATCCAGGCGTCGAACTCTTCTCTACTAACCGCATGAACGACAACAGGCATGAAACCGTGGTAGGCACCACAAAGCTCGGTGCACTGGCCTCGGTAGATCCCCTCTTCCGGCACCTTGGTCCAGGTCTCGTTGATAAACCCGGGGATGGCATCACGCTTGACCGCAATTTCTGGCACCCACCAGGAGTGAATCACGTCGTTAGCTGTCACCAAGAAGCGAACTTTTGTGTTTACCGGTATGACGAGAGGCTCATCGACCTCCAATAAATAATGTTCACCCTTTTGATCGGTGTTATAGATCTCTTCCTGAGGTGTCGCGAGATTTGAGAAGAAAGAAACGTTCTCTCCATTCTCATCCAGATACTCATACTTCCACTTCCACTGGTAGCCGGTGATGAGAATATCGAGCTCGGCATCGTCGTTGTCGTAAACCTCCAACAGCGTCGACGTGGCGGGTACGGCCATTCCGATCAGAATCAAAAAAGGCACCACAGTCCAGGCAACTTCCACCTTGGTGCTCTCATGAAATTGTGAGGGAACGACCCCCCGAGACTTTCGGTGGTAGATGATGGAATAGAACATCACGCCGAAGACGCCGATACCGATCACAACACAGATGATCATGATCAGCATGTGAAGGTCATAAATCTCAGCGCCAATGGACGTGACGCCGGGAGACATATTCACTTGGTTATCGCCGAGGGCCACTGCCGGCAATACCGCTACAGCCGCGAGCGCGTTACTGATTCGTTTAACAACTGACATCTCTGCCTCTCTACTCTTGCGGTATGGGGGCGTAAGCTCATGTCGCTGCACACACGCATAACCAAACCCTTTGGGCTTGATTGGCGTGTGATCACGTGGATCCCCCAACGTTTGATGGCGCTGCCGCCTTGGAAACGATCTGGCCTTGTACTGCCCCCAGACGGACCTGACCGGGGGCAGCGGCGCGGATTATAGCGAAAAGCCAGCAAATGCACAGGTCTCAGCGGGCTATACCCGGTATTACTGACTATTTATCGAGTCTATGGGGCGCTTGGGGCTATATGTTGTGGCGGGGTGAGTGTTAACGCAATATGTTGTGGGTGTAGCGGCCCCAAATCGTGCTTCTAGCCCTCGGTTTTACCGCTCGAGGCCGGATCCACAAGCTTCACAACCTCCGCGGTGGTCTCTACCCGACGAGCAGCGGGCCGGGATACCCGGGTGGGCAGGGGTAACGGGTTGTCCTCAGGCCTGCCCTCGGAGAAGCCGCAAGCTATACACCGGCGAGTCTCGCCGTTAACGCTAACGACGATACGATCCATCTCGCTACAGCGGGGGCAGACAGCGCCAGCAATAAATCGTTCTCTATTTCGAGGCGTATCCATTCGGACGCACATCCTCAACAAACATCTGTTAGTGTCTCTACGAGTTCAATCCTAGCGCAGACTACATATAAAGGTCTTAACAACCATGAAAACCGTTTCCTACCGAGGGGAAGATAACCTGCGCCACTGGGGCACCAGCACACCAAAGCTTGGTGCCAGAGTCATGATTGACCCAAGTGCCGCGGTGCTTGGTGATATTGAGATTGGTGATGATGTCAGTATCTGGGCTAACTGTTCGGTGCGAGCCGATGTGCACTCTATTCGTATCGGCAACCGAACCAACGTGCAGGATAATTCGGTGCTTCATGTTACCCATGCGAGCAGATTCAATCCCGATGGTTGGCCCCTAATCATTGGCGATGATGTCACGGTTGGACATCGCGCAGTGCTTCATGGCTGTAGTCTTGGTGACAGAGTGCTTGTGGGCATGGGAGCCATCGTAATGGATGGCGTGATCGTGGAGGACGATGTCATGATCGCGGGGGGCGCTCTGGTCACTCCAGGCAAGCGATTGGAGAGTGGAACGCTTTACGCTGGCAGTCCGGCGCGACCCGTGCGACCGCTTTCGGAACAAGAAAGGACCTTTCTTGGATACAGCGCTCAGAACTACGCGAAGCTTAAACAGCAGTACTTAGACGACAGCGGCTCAGACCCTACCAATCAGTCGACTTAAATGCTCATTTGGTGTCGCAGGGACTGAATGACTTTGAGGGTATCGGGTCGCTTACCACGCCATAAGAAATAGCTCTCTGCCGCCTGCTCAACCAACATGCCGAGTCCATCAGACACTGCCCAAGGGGTTTTCGACGCCGCCCAGCGCATAAAGCCAGTTGGTTCTGCTGAGTACATCATGTCATAGCAGCAGCTGCGCTCGGTCAGATTAAAGTCCGGAAGCGACACCAGCTCAGTGGTAAGACCTGCGCTGGTGCCGTTAATAATCAGATCAAAGGACTGCCCGTTGATATCGTCTAGACCACAGCCTTGAACCGGTATTTTTTGATCCGCAAATTCCGAGGCGAGAGCCTCGGCTTTTTGTGCTGTGCGGTTGGCAACAACCAGCTCCGTAGGGTTTTCCATCAACAGGGGCTGCATAACTCCCCTAACCGCGCCGCCGGCACCCAACAGCAGGACCCGGCGACTCGATAGCTGCCAACCGAGATTTGCAACCATGTCCCGGACCATGCCGATACCGTCTGTATTATCGGCTCGTATGCTGCCATCTGGCAGCGGTATCAGGCAGTTTGCGGCCCTCGCTCTGGTAGCTCGATCAGTGGCCTCATCTGACAGGATAAAGGCGCGCTCCTTGAAAGGAAGGGTCACATTGAGCCCTCCACCCCCTCGCTGGAAGAAGCGCGATACCTTCAGCTCAAAGTCATCAACCTCAACGCGAACTGCTCGGTAGGTGATGTCATCATCGAACTGCTCGGAGAACGCGCTGTGAATGGCGGGGGATTTGGAATGCTTGATCGGGTTGCCAAAAACCGCGTAGGCGCTTGATGAAATGGAAGGCGCTGCCTGCTCTGATGTCATGTTGGATAGCGCTCTTAAGGGGCATCCGCGGGATCTACTGACAGCCAGTCCCTGTGTTCTAAGTAATACTCTGTGAGTGCCGCCTCTGGCGAACCACTCTGGGCAGTAACACCATAGTCCCATCGAACCAGCGGCGGCAAAGACATCAGTATTGATTCCGTGCGCCCGTTGGATTGCAAGCCGAACAGAGTACCGCGGTCATAGACGAGGTTAAATTCCACATAGCGGCCTCGGCGGTACAACTGCCATTGGCGCTCTCTCTCCCCCCAGGGCTGATCCTTTCGTCGCTCGACGATTGGCATATATGCATCTAAATAAGCGTTGCCGACCGACTGCAGGAAATCGAATGTTTTATCGAAACCCCACTCATTGAGGTCATCAAAGAAAAGGCCACCCACACCTCTCGACTCGCCTCGATGTTTTAAAAAAAAGTACTCATCGCACCACGCTTTGTACTTGGGGTATACCTCTTCACCAAAAGGATCGCAGGCACCCTTGGCGACCTGATGCCAGTGGATAGCGTCCTCTGCATAACCGTAATACGGGGTTAAATCGAAGCCGCCCCCCATCCACCAGACCGGCGCTTCTCCCGCTTTCTCGGCGACAAAAAGCCGTATGTTTGCGTGTGACGTGGGGACGTAGGGGTTTTTGGGGTGAATCACCAGTGACACACCCATCGCCTGAAAGCTGCGACCTGCCAACTGAGGGCGGCCGGCGGTTGCCGAGCCCGGGAGGTTGTCACCCATCACATGCGAAAAATTGACCCCCGCCTTTTCGAACACCGCGCCCTCTGACAGCACTCGCGTCGCGCCACCGCCACCCTCAGGTCTGTCCCAAGCCTCTTCGACAAAGACAGCTTGACCATCGATCTGCTCGATAGAACAGCAAATCCGAGACTGGAGATCACGAAGAAATGTTTCGACCGCTGGAATGTCCATAGATTGCGCTCTTATCCGGAAGCAGCCCCCGGGACTGCGGATTATCGGGCAGAGTGAATTAAGCCCGAATTATCTCACCAGATCCAATTTTTCGGATGGTAGAGGGGCGCCCCTCCAAATCGACAGTACCCACCCCTCGGGGGAGCCCCGCTCCAAAATACTTCACAACCTGAAACCCGTGCCGCGCGGGAATTCCACCTGCGGGGTTAGCCGAGGTAGACACCAAAGGACCCGAGACTGCCAGGGAGAGATCCCGCAGGGCTGGCGCTGACGTCACGCGCACAGCCACATAGCTGCTATCACCCGTTATCCATGGGGGAAAATGGTGCCTGTTCGGTAAAAGCCACGTGTTGTTGCTGGGCCAACTCATTTCGACTTCCTTGCGCTCACCCTCTGACAGCCCGGAAAAAACTGGGCCAAGCATCCGGGAGTCAGCCGCAACGACAATCAAGCCCTTGTCCACAGGCCGGCTTTTCATTGCTAATAGCGTCTCGACTGCAGAGGCACTGAAAGGATCGCAGGACAGGCCCCATACGGATTCAGCAGGACACGCAACCACCCGCTCCGCACTGATGAATCCTGACAAGGTTTGTATTCTGAAATTTATCACTGACCACCAGCTCTGACATGCCATAAACCCTGCGCAGTCTGCTCGACATGGCCCTCTAGCTCAAGCTGGGTCAGTAGCGTCAGCATCGCCGGCATATCCATCCCCCGGGCTCGACAAAGTGATGCAATATCAAATCCACCATCCCCCAAAGCCACTAATAAACCCCGAGCATTATCGGATAGCGAGCTTTCGGTCGGCGGTGCTAAAACGGATGTGCCATTAGATGTCGGTGCAGGAACCTGACTCTCAGCAAGAGCTCTACTGGGGGCCAGATCAAACCAGCCACGCAGGATCTGAGAGAGGTGTGCCAGGATGTCACCAGCTGACGTCGCCAGCACTGCGCCCTGTTGCAGTAAATACAAGCACCCCTCACCCCCTTTATGTCTAACCGACCAAGGAAAAGCAAACACCTCACGCCCCTGCTCTCCCGCTGCCGCCGCGGTGATCAAAGTACCACTTGGCCGGCCAGCCTCCACCACCACCGTTGCCAACGCCATACCGGAAAGCGTTCTATTGCGTCTGGGAAAGTGCCACCGGTGGGGTTGCGCACCGGGACAGAACTCGCTTACCAGTAAACCCTGTTCGACCATTTCACGAGCGAGCCGTGTATTTTGTTTTGGATAAATGCTGTCACACCCCGTAGCCATTACCGCAATGCTGGCGCCGCCCGCGTCGATGGCTCCCTGATGTGCTGCCGCATCTATCCCCCTTGCCAGGCCGCTTACCACGCAAAATCCGGCCTCTGCCAACTGACGCGCGAGCTCTCTCGCAACCTCTATACCCGCCAAAGAAGGCCGGCGCGTACCGACAATAGCAATCCCTGGAAGGGAGAGAGCCTCAAGATTTCCCACCCCAAACAACGCAGGAGGCGCATCGGGCAAATGAGCAAGCAAGCGCGGATATGCTGGGTGTCCAAGCCCAGTCAAATACACCGGGGTGGCACAGGGTAAAGTCGGGGCCCGGGTGGCGTTCTGCAGCTCCTCCCGAAGGCTTCCAAATAGCTCAGGCTGGAGCGCAACTCCCTCTTCAAGCAGCTCAGCTGCAACGCTATCCAAAGACTTGGGGTAGCCGGGATCAAACCCCCGCGCCAAGAGTTGGCAACGCTGAACGTGGTCTAGCAAACTGGACTGAAGGAAGCGCAGCCATCGGCCGTCCGACAGAGTGTTTTTACCCCAAATATATGACACAAGGCTCCTCCATGAGCACGCTCGCCACAGCTCAGCGCCCCGTTAGTGATTATAAAATCTAAATCAGGGATTTTTGGTTTTATCGCCCACCGCCAGAGGCCGGCTCGCCGTTAACACCAGAGCGAAACTGGCTTTGTCGTAGGCTGCACTATGCGAGTCGGGCTATGAATGCGCTGCCGCCACGGCATCGACAAACCTCGCATGTGCCCCAACAAGACGCTTATCTGTAGGCCACGTTATAATGGTAGTCTGAGCACAACTTTTTGAAGAGGCAAGTTCAAATCCTGCCATCTTTAATCTGCTTTGCAGGACCACAGGCGAAAGATCGATATGGCGTTACTTCCAATCCTTGAGTTCCCGGACCCACGTCTTCGCAAGGTCGCTGATCCTGTGGCAGCGGTAGATGATCGTGTAAAAACCTTGGTGGATAATATGTTCGACACTATGTACGCTGCGCCAGGCATCGGTCTTGCGGCTACCCAGGTCGACGTGCATGAACGAATCATTGTTATGGATATATCCGACAACCAGCAGGCGCCAAGGACCTTCATCAATCCAAAAATAGCGATACTCGATGAGACCCTCGGTGAATATGATGAGGGCTGCCTTTCAGTCCCTGGTTTTTACGAAACCGTCAATCGACCCAAACGGATTTCAGTAACCGCCCTAGATAAAGAAGGCGAAAGATTTACCGAGGAACTGCAGGGACTGATGGCGATATGTCTGCAACACGAGATAGACCACCTCGATGGCAAGCTTTTCGTTGACTATTTATCTCCCCTGAAACGACAGCGGATTCGCGGCAAGCTGGAAAAAGCTCACAGGCAGCGCGCCTAGACGTGAGTAAACCACTTTCGATTGTTTTTGCAGGGACTCCGGAGTTCGCCCGGTGTCACCTGCAAGCTCTGCTTGAATCAGAGCATCGAATCGTCGGTGTATTAACCCAGCCCGACCGCCCTTCCGGGCGAGGCAAAAAGGTGCAGCACTCGCCGGTGAAGGCGCTTGCAATGGCCTCAGGCTTACCCTTGCAACAGCCGAATTCGCTCCGCAACGAGGATGACCGCGCAGCACTGCATGCGTGGGCGCCAGATGTGATGGTGGTCGTCGCCTACGGTTTGCTGCTCCCCCAGTCGGTGTTGGATATCCCGGCTTACGGCTGTCTTAATGTCCACGGTTCACTGCTACCGCGCTGGCGGGGCGCAGCCCCTATTCAGCGGGCAATTGAAATGGGAGATAGGGACACCGGAATTACCATCATGCAAATGGACAAAGGTCTTGATACCGGCGCGATGCTCAGCTCCACATCCTTTCCACTTGAAGACACTATGACAAGCGGAGAGGTCTTCCAGCGTATGGCGACGCTTGGACCAACACTGTTACTGGATACCCTGATGAATCTGGATGTCGCTAGGGCCAGGGCAGAAGCACAAGATGAAAGCCTTGCAATCTACGCAGAGAAAATTAACAAGGCTGAATGTAATATTCCGTGGGAAGAGAGTGCTACGGTCATTGCTCGACGAATTCGCGCATTTAATCCGTCTCCAATGTGTTTCAGCTTCCTCGGTGATCTTCGGATAAAAGTAGTCAAAGCGAGAAATGTAGACGCGCCCCAAGGAGGGCAAGATCCAGGAATAATTTTGAGGGCAGATCGAGACGGTATTGTAGTCGCCTGCGGTGATGGAGCGCTCGCCATCGAAACTGCCCAATTTCCAAACGCCAAGCCCCTCCCCGCAAATGAGCTAATTAATGGGCGGAAACAGGCACTCGCCCCCGGCAATAGATTTGCCAGCGTGCCGAGCTAGTGATGAGTGCCGCCAATCAGACTCGTGCTCGGGCCGCACAGGTGGTCTCTGCCGTAACCGCGGGTCAATCGTTGACAAAAATAATGCCCGAACACTTGGAATCTATCGATCCCAAAAATGCTCCCCTCTTAAAGTCTCTGGTCTACGGCTCGCTGAGAGAATGGCCCAGACTCATGGGAATTCTAGGCCAGCTTTTAAAAACACCGCTGAAAGACAAAGACGCCGATATCATGTCGTTAATCGCCATGGGTGTTCATCAACTGTCGAGTATGCGCATACCCGATCATGCCGCGCTTTCTGAGACCGTCTCCGCGACGCGCGCACTGGGTAAGCCCTGGGCAAAAGGACTTGTTAACGGCGTTTTACGCAACTACCAGCGCCGGGCGGCGATGCTGGAAAGTACATTAAGCCCAGCAGAGTCTATGGCCTTACCCGAATGGCTTTACGAGCGGTTCTGCCTGGATTGGCCCGACCACGTTGACCAGTTGGCAGCGGCTGCACGAAGTCATCCGCCTATGACCCTAAGAGTGAATCAAACCCAGACAACCCGAGAGGCGTATCTAGACGAACTTGCGGCATCGCAGATTGCAGCCTCTCCCTGTGAGGCTGCTCCAGATGGCATCATGCTCAAGGCACCGGTGGATGTGCTTTCGTTGCCACACTTTGCCGATGGGTTTTGCAGTGTTCAAGATGAGACCGCTCAACTCGCTGGTCGCGCCATAAATCCCGGATTCAACGATCGAATTCTCGATGCCTGTGCAGCGCCAGGCGGAAAAGCATGTCATTTGAAAGAACTAGCACCCGAAGCTTTTGTCCTCGCGGCAGATATCAGCGAGGAGCGCCTGCAGCGAGTTAAAGAAAACTGCTCGCGCCTCAAACTGGATCTTTTAACAACGCGCCTTGATGCCACAAAAATTCATGAGGCTCCAGCAGAAGACCAGTATGACATCATCCTGGCAGACGTTCCCTGTTCGGCGACAGGAGTCATTCGTCGCAACCCGGATATAAAGCTCCTCCGCCGCCCCGGAGATGCCCTTAAATTTAGGTGGCAACAACAGACGATCCTCAAGAGTCTGTGGCCGCTGCTTCGACCTGGAGGCAGGCTTTTTTACGTAACCTGCTCGGTACTAAAAGAAGAAAATGATGACGTGATTGCCTACGGTCTAGAGCACCTGCACAACTGCAAAACTATAACTCTGGATATTCCAGGCGCCGTCGAAACGACTCACGGTTATCAGGTGTTACCCAAAGCACAAGGTGGGGACGGCCTGTTTTTCGCAGGCTTAGCCGCCTGTTAGCTCCACTAGGAGAGCGTATTGCGGTGAAATTCCCCATGAAAATATATGCATTCAGGTTTATCGTCTGGTCAACTTTTTCGGGAGGGAAGCCAAACCCGTGAAGATTATTATTTTGGGTGCAGGTCAGGTCGGGGGCACATTGGCCGAACACCTGGCTAACGAACAAAACGAAATCACTGTCGTTGATAGCGAAGCGTCAACCTTGCGCACCCTGCAGGAACGGTTAGACATCAAGACTGTCCTGGGTGATGCCGCACATCCAAGTAGTCTTTTTAACGCCGGTGCAGAACACGCCGAGATGTTGATTGCTGTCACCAACTCTGACGAGATGAATATGCTGGCCTGCCAGATTGCGTTTACCCTCTTCCGCACCCCTACCAAGATATCCCGAGTCCGAGCTTCCGACTATCTGGAAAAGTCTCAGGCCTTGTTTGAAAGTGGCGCTATTGCAGTTGATGTGATCATCGGCCCGGAGCAGTTGGTCACAAATAACATCGAGCAATTAATTGCCAACCCTGGATCATTACAGGTCTTGGATTTTGCAGGGGGCCGCATCCGATTGGTAGCTGTGCGAGCTATCGAAGGGGGTCCAATCGTAGGCCGACAGCTTCAGGAAATCCGCGAACATATGCCCAATACGGATACCCGCGTGGCAGCCATCTTTAGGGAGAATGCGCCGCCCATAATTCCGGAAGGTACAACCGTTGTTGAGCCTGATGACGAGGTGTTCTTTATTGCCGCACGAGAAAATATCCGAGCTGTCACCGCAGAACTTCGAACCATCGACGAGCCCTACAAGCGAGTCATGATTGCTGGAGGAGGCAATATCGGCGCCACATTGGCATCACGCTTGGAGCATCGGTATCAGGTCAAGGTGATAGAGCTGTCCTACGATCGCTGTCGCACGCTTTCAGAAATGCTCGAAAAATCTGTTGTTTTGCATGGAAAAGCGAATGAACCCGCCCTGCTGATACAAGAAAACATTGAACAAACCGATGTCTTCTGCGCACTTACCAATAACGACGAATCAAACATCATGATGTCCATGCTTGCAAAGCGACTTGGAGCGAAAAAGGTCATCACGCTCATCACTAATTCAGCTTATGCAGACCTCGTCGGCTCAGACATTGATATTGCTATATCTCCTCAGCAGATTACCGTCAGTAGCTTGCTGACCCATGTGCGTCGCGGCGATATCGGAAACGTCCATTCACTGCGTCGGGGGGCCGCAGAGGCTATTGAGCTCACCGCTCACGGGGACGCCAAGTCCTCGAAGGTGGTTGGAAAACGTTTGGATGAATTAAATCTGCCATCAGGTGTGACTGTGGGGGCCATTTTGCGGGGTGAGGAAGTGCTGATCGCCCATGGTCATATCGTCGTCCAAAGCGACGACCATGTAATTCTATTCCTCACCGATCGTAATAAGGTTGCCGCGGTGGAGCGGTTGTTTGCCGTCGGTTTTGGGTTTTTCTAATGCATCTGGCCGTATCGCTTCGCATTACCGGAGTACTGCTTATTATTTTCAGTGCGGCAATGCTGCCGTCCTTGTGCCTCGCCCTCTATGACCGCGATAACTCCGTGCCACCTTTCGCAATTGCGTTTGCCATTAATGTTTTCGCTGGCCTCGCGATTTGGCTCCCTTGTCGACACGCTCGAAGGGATCTACACATACGGGACGGTTTTCTGGTTACCGCACTTTTCTGGATTGTATTGGGCTGCTTCGGGGCCATTCCTTTTTACACCAGCGAGGCCCTGCAACTGTCTGTTGCAGGCGCGGTTTTTGAGTCGGTTTCTGGGCTTACAACCACTGGCGCAACTGTCATCATCGGGCTCGACGAATTGCCTCGGTCGCTTCTTCTTTACCGGCAGTTGCTCCAATGGCTGGGAGGAATCGGCATTATCGTCTTGGCGGTCGCTATCCTGCCAATGCTTGGAGTTGGTGGCATGCAGCTGTACCGCGCCGAGAGTGCAGGGCCCGCAAAAGATACCAAACTAACACCCCGCATCACAGGAACTGCCAAAGCACTTTTCCAAATTTATGTGGGCCTTACCGCGCTGTGTGCACTGAGTTATACCGTTGTGGGCATGCCGATTTTTGATGCGATATGCCACGCCTTTTCGACTGTTGCTATTGGCGGCTTCTCAACCCATGACGCCAGTATGGGATATTTTGAAAACGACCAAATACTGCTTGTTTGCACACTGTTTATGGTTATTTCCGCCGTTAATTTTGGTCTGCATTTTATCGCCCTACAACGTAGGAACTTGCGTATTTACATGCAGGATTCGGAAACATCCTTTTTCAGCGTAGTCATTGGATCTGCCACTGTCGTTACCTGCGGCACCCTGATTTTGACCACCGCCCTCCCACCCTCAGAGGGTTTGATTCACGGCATGTTTCAAACCGTATCAATCGCTACCACTACCGGGTTCACCACAAGGGATTTCGCATCATGGCCCAACTTCCTGCCCGTTTTTCTCCTTATGCTGTCCTTTATGGGCGGCTGTGCAGGTTCAACAGGCGGGGGCTTAAAGGCCATGCGACTCCTGCTGATTTTTCGGCAAGGCATGCGGGAGCTGAGACAACTGCTCCATCCAAATGCAGTGATTCCACTCAAGCTCGATTCACGCCGCGTACAACCAACAGTTGTAAGTGCTGTTTGGAGTTTTTACGCTGTTTACATGGTGACTCTTGTTACGATCATGCTGCTGATGCTGGCCACTGGTCTTGACTTCACTTCTGCGTTCTCGGCCACGGCTGCAGCGCTCAACAATTTGGGTCCGGGCCTGGGTAGCGTAGCGGCGAATTACAGCGGCGTTAATGAGGTAGGGAAGCTCCTACTTTGTGTTGCAATGCTGGCTGGGAGGCTAGAGGTATTTACCTTGCTGGTTCTATTCACACCAGCATTCTGGCGCCCTTGATCCTTAACGCATGCCGCGGGAATCCTTGATCACCTCATAGGCTGTTGAGATTTCCTGAGATCGCTCGGTTGCCAATTTCAGCATCTCGTCTGGCACGCCTTTCGCCATCAGTTTATCGGGGTGATTCTCACTCATCAGCCGGCGATAGGTTTTTTTAACATCCGAATCTGTTGCTGACTCCGACAATCCCAACGCCGCATAGGCGTCTTGAAGTTGGGTTTCAGGTGATCTTTGATTAGCTTGGTAACCACTACCTCCATGAAAGCGCGACTGCGCGGACAACATGACAAGCAGTCGATCGACCTCCGGGATTGGTAAGCCAAGTTGCTTGGCAATGATATGCAGCGCTCCCCGCTCCTCACCATCAAGCCTGCCGTCAGCCAACGCCATACTGGCGAGGAACATCAGCAGGGTGCTACGCGCCTGACGCCGCATACCCGTCGATTGGGCAAAGGCCGTTATCGTTCCGCGAGGGTCAAAGCCAGACTCCGCACCCTGCTTAAAACGCTGGATCGCGTCTTGCCGTTGTGCTGGATTCAACCGTAGCTGTCTGAAAAGCGCCTCAGCCTGTGCGACCTCAGCCTCACTCACTCGACCATCCGCTTTTGCCACGTACCCCAACAAGGTAAATGTTGTCGCGAAAAACTGCTTTTGCACCCGGGCTAGATTTTCTGGGTTTGCTGCCTGCAGGGCCTGCCATAGGCCCCGATCAAAAGCATGGCCGATAGCAATGCCGAACAGTAACCCAACGGGACCAAGAGCCAGATAGCCAATAATTCCAGCAATCACCTTACCGGTAATAGCATTCATTGTAGTTGCTCCAATTGAGGGCAAGACGGCCGGCGCTCAAAATCACTGCGCGAGACTTTAAGATTTCGATAGTGATCTACACCCAAGTTTGGCTGTGTGCGAAATCGCTTGTATTGCCACTGATACTGAGCCTCGCGGGTCTCAAGCAACTCGGCAATACTCGTATTCATGGCCGTCAATGCTTCCTTCAGGTCATCTCCATAGAGTGAAGTGGGCGCTGGTACGTAGCAAACCTCGAAGCCACCTTTTACACGAAAAGCCGCGCCCAAAAAGGCGTCGGCACCGGATCGCTGAATCAGGTTGCAGCCGAGTGCTGCGGTTCCGCACTCCACCCCCATAAAAGGTACATTGAGACCCCCAGACTCCGAATCCGGTACTTGATCAGGCAGAATGCCTGAGATACCTCCGGCTTTAACGCTTTTAACCAGCGACGCAATGCCACGTGGGGTTGTTGGCACTAGCTTGCCGCCACTTCTCTCTCTGGCTCGCTGGATAAGGGGGCCGAGACTCTGAATTTTCGGCGGCTCAAACAGGGCGACCATATTCCCAAGGGTCGCCAAGTGAAGTCCAAGCACCTCCCAATTGCCAAGGTGTGGCCCAAGAATAATGACGCCCCTGCCACTTTCAAGGGCGGCTTTAACGGCATTTTGGCCCTCGACTCGGAGAATGAGATCTTTGGTGCTTGTCCAGGGGCGGAGCCACACGTGTCCCATTTCAGCAGCCAAGGCACCGGTCTCCCGAAGGGTTTCCATGACCAACCTATCCTGATCGGAGTCATCGAGATCCGGGTAGACAAGTGCGATATTTCGTTCAGCAACCCGACGGCTTCGCCCATCCAAGCGGTAAGTCAGCCCACCGCTCCATCTGCCAAGGGTTCTGGCCCACTCAACAGGTAGTCTAGCCAGCAGCCACAACACCGATTGCAGCAGGTAGTTCGCTACATGGCGTCGTGCCCAGTGTGAAAAAGAGGACAATGCGTCAACCCGATTTTAAGGAGCGCTTATTATGCCCTGTCGAAGGCAGGTATACTAAGGCCTCCACTACCGAAGATCGGATTCCATTGTGATTCCCCAAACATTTCAAGAGCTTATTCTGCGATTGCAGAGTTTCTGGGCCGACCATGGCTGCGTCGTCCTGCAACCACTGGATATGGAGGTCGGCGCGGGTACTTTTCATCCGGCCACTTTTCTTCGGGCGGTGGGCCCGGAGAACTGGAACGCCGCCTACGTACAACCGAGCCGACGGCCCACTGACGGGCGTTATGGGGAGAACCCCAACCGTCTTCAACACTACTATCAGTTTCAGGTGGTCATGAAGCCAAGCCCCGCCAACTTTCAGGAACTGTATCTTGAGAGTCTCAAGGCACTTGGTGTGGACACCTTAGAGCACGATGTCCGGTTTGTGGAGGACAACTGGGAGTCACCAACTCTAGGAGCCTGGGGCTTGGGCTGGGAAGTTTGGCTTAACGGAATGGAGGTAAGCCAATTCACTTACTTTCAACAAGCCGGAGGCATCGAATGCTTTCCGGTCACGGGTGAAATCACCTACGGCCTCGAGCGAATAGCAATGTATCTCCAGGATGTGGAGTCGGTTTATGACCTGATATGGGCAGAGACTCCTGCTGGCGTGGTGACCTACGGAGACGTGTTCCATCAAAATGAAGTCGAGATGTCGACCTACAATTTTCAGGAAGCCGACGTTAGTCAACTGTTCACCAATTTCGATTTCTACGAACAAGAAGCGCAGCGACTTGCCGAGAAAGGGCTACCGCTTCCGGCTTATGAATTAGTCATGAAGGCCTCTCACACTTTTAACCTGTTGGATGCCCGGCATGCGATTAGTGTCACGGAGCGACAGCGGTACATCCTGCGGGTACGCAATCTGGCCAAGGCTGCCGCCAGCGCATATTTCGCCTCCCGGGCGGCACTGGGATTTCCTCAGGCAGATGCCGACCTCAGGGAGCAGGCGCTGGAGGCCGCTTCATGAACGCCTCGACGTCTGACTTTTTATTTGAGCTTGGGACTGAGGAACTGCCCTCGGGTTCTCTTTGCTCGATGGTCACAGCGTTGGAACAGGAGATTGTTGCGGGGCTTGCGGGCAAAGGATTGGGTCACGGCGAGGTTCGCCGTTTCGCAACGCCGCGGCGTCTCGCCGTAACCATCAAAAACGTTGCCCTAGAGGCTGATGACGAGACTATTGAGGTCGCAGGCCCGCCTTTGGCGAGCGCTAAAACCGAGAGCGGCGAATGGACCCCAGCGGCCCTTGGATTTGCCAAGAAACAGGGGGTAAGCGCCGAAGATCTTATTGAAATAGACGATCCAAAAGGCCCTCGTCTCGGCCTTCGGCGAATCCAAAAAGGAGCCGTCGCGGCCAGTGTGCTCCCAGATATTATAAGTGCGGCGGTTGCGGCAATACCGGTCGCCAAGCGAATGCGCTGGGGTCGCGAACGACATGAGTTTTTAAGGCCGGTCCAATGGCTTGTAGCCTTGTTGGGAGAAGAGGTCCTGCCTGTATCCTTATTTGGTTTAAATAGCGACAACCGCAGCCGCGGACACCGATTCCATCACGCTGAACCCGTTGTCATCACCAATCCGCATGGCTACGAGCAGGCCTTGAGCGCGGCCTTTGTGATCGCTGACTTTGATGAACGCAAAGCCGTTGTAGAAAAGCAGGTCCGCGAGGTCGCTCAGGCTCTCGGTGCTACTGCCGTGATCGAGGACGACCTCCTTGAGGAGGTAACCGGCCTCGTTGAGTGGCCCGTAGCGCTATCCGGTAGTTTCGACCCCGCATTTCTGGAGGTGCCGTCGGCAGCGGTGATCTCCTCCATGAAGGAGCACCAGAAGTATTTCCACCTCTTGGACAAAGCCGGTGAATTGCTGCCCCTTTTTATTACGGTATCAAACATAACCAGCCACACCCCCACATCAGTTGTGACTGGCAATGAAAAAGTGATCAGGCCGCGACTAAGTGATGCGGCTTTTTTCTTCAACACTGACAAGAAAACCCCGTTGATCGACCGCGAAACCAAGCTGGAAACCGTTATATTTCAGCAAAAACTTGGGTCTTTAGCCGATAAAACCCGCCGGGTGGTCGCGCTGTCGGGCTGGCTTGCAGACACGTTATCGGCTGACAGAAAAGTCGCCGAGAGAGGGGCCGCGCTATCAAAATGCGATTTGGTCTCCGATATGGTGCTGGAATTCCCGGACCTTCAGGGTATTGCCGGGGGTCACTATGCCCGTCACGATGGTGAACCGGAGCAAGTGGCTGCCTGTATCGAACAACACTATTGGCCAAAGTTTTCAGGGGATAATCTGCCTCAATCCCCGGAGGCAACCTGTGTTGCTTTAGCTGATCGCTTGGACACTCTGGTTGGAATCTTTGGGATTGGGCAGGTGCCAACAGGCTCCAAAGATCCGTTCGCGCTCCGCCGCGCTTCGCTCGCGGTAATACGAATGCTGCTGTCACTGGATGTTGATATTGATCTAGGTGAGCTTATTGCCGAGTCAGCTGCCACCTACCCGCCGGACACTCTCGAACCAGATGCGTCTACAACACTAATCAGCTATATCCTTGAGCGACTACGCGCATGGTATGAGGATCAATCAATATCTGTTGATACGCTTAGAGCGGTGACGGTTACCGGGATCACCCGGCTTACCGAAATCGATCGGCGAGTACAGGCGCTCCATCAATTTAGTAGTACGGAGGCGGCGGTCGCGCTGTCAGCCGCGAACAAGCGCGTCGCCAATATCCTGTCGAAAACAGAGGACGACTTCCGCGGCCCACCCAAGGAAGACCAGCTGAGCGAGCCCGAGGAAAAGCAGCTTTTCGCAGCGTTAAATCAAGCAGACTTGTCCGCGCAACCTAAAATTTCTGCCGGAGATTATGCAGGGGCGCTTGAGGTGCTCTCAGTGCTTCGAGAGCCAGTGGATTTGTTCTTCGAGAACGTCATGGTGAACGTAGAAGACCCCGAGATTCGCGCCAATCGCCTGCGGTTGTTGGGTGCTCTCAGAGATAGCTTTATCCGCGTTGGAGACATCGCCCTTCTATCCTCCGGAAAGGGCGCCACATAATGAGCGCACCGGCTCTGATCGGGCTTGGCATCCTTGTTGGGGTTGCTGTTGGTGGCCTATTGGTCTGGTTTTGGGTTGCTCAAAAAGCGGCTCGCCTAGAAGGAGAGCTCAACATTGAACGAGCGCTATCTGAAGAGCGAGACAAGGCATTCAAGCTACAACTTGAACAGGTTGAAGCCAACAAGTCGGCCTTAAAAATTGAGTTTGAGAACCTTAGTAGAGATTTGCTTGCGGCGCGGGGTAAGGAGTTGGTTGAAACCAACAGCAACAGCTTGAACGCCATCCTGAAACCTCTATCTGAGAAAATCGACGGCTTCCAACATCGGGTGAATCAAGTCCACAGTGACATGATTCAGAACTCCGCCTCACTGATACAGCAGATAAAACAACTTGAAACGGTTGGCCTGACAATGAGTGCTGACGCCCAGCACCTAACCGACGCACTGAAAGGGGACAAGAAACTGGTGGGTAATTGGGGTGAGACCCAGCTGGAGAGAACCCTTGAACTTGCTGGCCTGCGCGCGGGAGAGCATTACGACAGCCAGGCCTCATTCAAAGATGAGGCGGGCAAACGCTACCTCCCTGATTTTGTCATTCGGCTACCCGAAGGAAAAAACCTTGTTGTGGACAGCAAAGTATCGCTGGTGGATTATGAGGCGGCCGTTGCGGCCGACGCAGAACCTCTTCGTGACGCTGCCCTCAAGCGGCACGGGGAGGCCGTTAAAGCTCACATCGACAACCTCGCTTCCAAGGCCTATCAGCAACTTCCCGGTCTATCGAGCCCGGATTTTGTGATGATGTTTATGCCCGTCGAACCCGCCTACATAGAGGTAATGCGAAATCATCGGGATCTATTCGCTTACGGATATCAAAAAGGCGTCGTAATGGTTTCTCACTCGACGCTCATGCCAATCCTTCGGACAGTCGCCAACCTTTGGATGGTGGAACGCAGTAATGAGGAGGCAAGAGAGATAAGCGCGCGGGCGGGCGAAATCTTCAACTCAGTGAGCCTGGTGGCGGAACGCCTAGCCAGCCTTGGTGGCAGCCTGCAAACCGCATCTAAAAAATACAATGAAACTGTTACTGCACTGATTGGAAGACAGGGGTTGCAGGGTAAGGTTGAACGATTCCAGTCCCTATCTGCCAAGGCAACACGTCCCTTTCCTGAGGAACTAAGGCCAATCATCACAGAGAACGACAGACTTCAGCTTTCTGATAGCAAAGGTGAGGAGTCGACCGAACCAAGTTCACATTAGACACCTCGGCTACTCACCGGGGCGCTCTGCGTCAGCTTACTAGCGCCTTAATAAACAGCGGTAAAGCAGATAGCGGCGCACCCCTTCACATCAAACATCTAGATTTGCTACCGCAAGTGCATTTTCCTCGATGAACTCCCGACGAGGTTCTACATCATCACCCATCAAGGTGGAGAACATTTGATCCGCAAGAATCGCATCTTCGATCGTTACTTTTAACATTCGGCGAACATCAGGATCCATCGTGGTCTCCCACAGCTGATCCGGGTTCATCTCTCCAAGACCCTTGTAGCGCTGGACCGATACCCCGCGGCGCGCTTCCTGCATTAGCCAATTCAAGCCCTCAGCAAAATCCTGTGTTTCAAACTGTCGCTCGCCGCGCTGGAAGTAGCCGCCCTGTTCAATAAGGTTGTGTGTTTGCTCTCCCAGTGACACCAGAACACCGTATTCCTTGCTGCCGAAAAAGGTTCGGCCCAGGATGATTTCTGTGGTCAAGCTGTGGGAGGTTTGCAACACCACGGGATACCAGTTGCCGCGCTCTGGGTCCTGTCTGACTGTTACCTCATAGCTTGATGTCTTATCTTTAAGGGATAGTAGGCGCTCACTTAGCTGGCTCGCAAAGCTCTGCACTCGGGCCTCATCTCCAAGCTGATCAATGGTCAGAGGCTGCATAAAAGGAAGCTGCCAAAGAATATTGGGCGCGTACAACCTGGCTATACGGTCAATAGTTTGGGCGGCTGTTCGGTGGCTGGTTGCGAGCGCCTCGAGAGCTTCACCGTTAATTCCGGGGGCTCCTTGATTTACGAACAAACTTGCACCGTCGAGGGCATTTTGGATCAGATAATTATCCAGCGCCGCCTCGTCCTTCAGATACTGGCTCTGTTTACCCCGGGTCAGCTTGTACAGTGGGGGTTGCGCAATATAAATATGGCCGCGCTCGATAAGCTCCCGCATCTGCCTGAAGAAGAAGGTAAGAAGAAGCGTTCGAATGTGAGACCCATCCACATCAGCGTCCGTCATGATGATGATGCTGTGATAACGCAACTTGTCTGGATCGAATTCGTCTTTGCCTATTCCACATCCCAGTGCGGTCACAATGGTGCCAACTTCAGCAGAGCCAAGCATCTTGTCAAAGCGCGCTTTCTCAACATTCAGAATTTTGCCTTTGAGCGGAAGGATGGCCTGAAACTTTCGGTTTCTCCCCTGCTTGGCTGAACCACCGGCTGAGTCGCCCTCAACCAAATACAACTCGCAGAGCGCGGGGTCCCGCTCTTGGCAGTCGGCCAGCTTGCCGGGCAATCCAGCAATGTCCAACGCCCCCTTTCGGCGTGTCATTTCGCGAGCCTTTCGCGCGGCTTCACGCGCCCGAGCCGCATCGATCATTTTGCCAACGACAGACCGGGCTTCCTGAGGATTTTCCAAAAGATAATCGTTGAAATGCTCCCCCATGGATTGTTCCACGGCGGTTTTAACCTCACTTGAAACGAGTTTGTCTTTGGTTTGCGAAGAGAACTTAGGGTCGGGAACCTTCACAGAGATGATGGCTGTAAGGCCTTCACGAGCATCATCACCAGTAGTGCTAACTTTTGCTTTTTTGGCCATCCCCTCGCGCTCGATATAGCCGTTGAGACTTCGGGTCAGGGCTGCTCTAAATCCAGCCAGGTGCGTCCCTCCATCCCGCTGCGGAATATTGTTGGTATAGCAGAGAATATTTTCCTGAAAGCTGTCGTTCCACTGCAGAGCTACCTCAACGCCAACCCCGCCGTCGGCCTCTGCCTGAAAATGACAGACCTTGTTGATACTGTTTTTTCCCTTGTTGAGAAAATCTACAAAGGCATTCAGCCCGCCATGGTAACAATAGGTCTCACTCTCACCGGAACGCTCATCACTGAGAACGATGCGGACCCCACTATTCAAAAAAGCCAGCTCCCGCAGACGTTTTCCGAGGATATCAAAATGGAACTCAATATTGGTAAATGTCTCTGAAGAGGGCTTAAACCTTACGCTTGTCCCGGTTGAGTCGGTCTCACCCACCACCGCTAGCGGCGCATTTGGTACCCCGTGACAGTAGGTTTGTTCATGGAGCTGCCCGGCCCTTCGGACCGTGAGTTGTAGAGATTCAGACAGGGCATTAACCACCGACACGCCGACCCCGTGCAGGCCCCCTGACACCTTGTAGGTGTTGTCATCGAACTTTCCGCCCGCGTGTAGCACCGTCATAATGACCTCGGCGGCAGATACACCCTCCTCGTGCATGTCTGTCGGTATACCTCGCCCATCATCGGACACCGTGACAGACTCATCAGGGTGGATAACGACATCAATCTGGGAGCAGTGGCCTGCCAAGGCCTCATCGATCGAGTTATCGACCAACTCAAAAACCATGTGATGGAGACCCGTGCCATCATCGGTATCACCGATATACATGCCCGGGCGCTTTCTCACCGCATCCAGGCCTTTTAATACTTTGATACTGCCAGAATCGTACTCTCCGCCCGCCGGCGCGTTTTCGTCCGCCATAACTTTGCCCCGCTTTTAAAACGCCTGATCGCTGCGCGCCAGACACTAATTCGCTTTTGAACAGACGCGACCCTGTTCCACGTGGAACAACCGCCCCTCACCACCACCCCAGAACTGCTGTAACTCCTGTGCTGCCACCGCAGTAAATAGAATCTGAGAGCCTATTCCCGCCAACAGTCCGCAGACCGACTCAGCGTGGTATCCGTCTAGCTCAGACCCCAAATCATCCACCAAATACACGGGCGGCACCTCAGCGAGCTCTCTCATCAAACCGCCCTGCGCCACCTTTAAAGCCACAACGGCCAGCTTCAGCTGGCCTCGAGACAACACTTCCGCTGCGACCCGGCCACCAACCGAGATGCGCAAATCCGCTCGATGGGGCCCAGCTCTTGTAAAACCCTGAGACCTGTCAGCATCAAGGCTCTCTCTCAGCGCTTGCTCCAGAGATACATCGCCGGCCCATCCACGCCTAAACTCTAGCGCAGACCCCCCAAGAGCAGGGCTCAGCGCCTCACCAGTCTGGCCAAACTTTAAAGCCAATTTATTAGCCACCGGTGCGCGCATTGTGGACAGCGCTTCACCCACCCTGGCCAGCTCCTCACACCACGCGGAGAATCCCCGTATCATACCACGACGCAGCCCAGCATTTCGTTGGCGAAGCACCCGGTAATAGCGCCGCCACTGCTCCACGAAGCGGTGTTCCACGTGGAACACGGTGGCATCGAGGTAACGTCGTCGTAGTTCTGGGGCGCCTGTAATAAGATCAGAAGCGCTTGTGTCAACCAAGACGGTTGGCAAAGCAGATGCCAGATCGACTAGAGAGCTCGCAGCCGCACCATTTACCCGCAGATCAACCTCCCCACCCCGATGACGCCGAATACCTAAATCATGGCGAACACCAGCTCGAGTCAGCCGCCCCTGCACCGTACAAGCAGTGTGGTCATGTTGTATAAGCGGACGGGCAGATGTTGTTCGAAAAGAACGGCCGGTCGCCAGCAGGTTTACCGCCTCCAGAATGCTTGTTTTACCACTGCCGTTACCGCCAACGAAGAAATTGGCTCCAGAACCAAGCAGAACCCGTTGCTCAGTAATGTTTCGGACCCGGTCGACATACAAGCGCTCCAGGTGCAAAAGACCTCCCAAGAACAGTGGGAAAGTTAGAAATTTTGTTCCTACAGGCGCATCGGCATCACAACGTACAGTGAATCCCCTGCCTCAGCCTCCTCCAACAGAGCGCTGCTCGAGGAGTCGGCCAACGACATTCGCACTTTCTCCCCATCCAGCACAGACAAGACATCAAGCAAATAGCTTACGTTGAAACCAACCTCAAGATTTTCGCCCGCGTACTCGACGGCCACAACTTCTTCCGCCTGCTCTTGCTCGGGGTTGTTAGCCATGATATCCAGCGTATCATTGCTCAACTTCAAACGGACACCGCGATACTTCTCGTTGGAAAGAATCGCCGTTCTGGTAAAGGCCTGTCGAAGCTCCAAGCGGTCACCAATTATTGTTTTGTCGGGCGATTTCGGCAAAACGCGCTCATATTCGGGGAACTTGCCGTCAACTAGCTTCGAAGTGAAGGTAAATTGCGAGTTGGCGGCCCTGACATGATTGCTGCCGATGATCAAAGACACATCGCCCTCACCCTCAAGAAGACGCGACAACTCAAGAACCCCCTTTCTGGGAATAATCACGGCGGCGTCACCTGCACTTACCGTGTCTGGGGCGGTACACAGAGCGAGCCTATGTCCATCGGTAGCGACCATCCTGAGTCGGCCCGACTTTAATTCGATTAGCATGCCATTGAGGTAATACCGAACATCCTGCTGGGCCATGGCGAATGCAGTTCGCTCGATGAGTCGTTTCACTGTCGCCTGAGGTAATTCCAAGGCAAGCTCTCCGGCGCCCTCTTCAACCGAGGGGAATTCAGAGGCTGCAAGAGTAGAGAGCGTAAAACGGCTTCGACCCGCCTTGACCACCGCCTTTCCTGACTCCACCTTGAGTTCGATTGTGGATCCGTCGGGAAGTGATTTGCAGATATCAACCAACTTCCTCGCCGGCACGGTAATCTCGCCGTCGGTTCCGGCCGACTCCAGCTCAACGCGCCCAACCAGCTCAACCTCCAGGTCAGTCCCAGTCAGCGAGAGTTTTTTGCCCTCAAGGCTCAGCAACACATTAGACAGAATTGGTAGCGTCTGCCGGCGCTCCACGACACCAGCAACAAGATTCAGCGGCTTCAAAAGCGCATCGCGAGAAATATTAAACTTCATGTTTCAACCTGTCCTGAAAAAACTGTTTACCGCCCACCTCAATTTTAAAATCAAGTGGTCAATGAACGTAATAAGTTTTTGTAGTCTTCACGAATATCTGTGCTGGTTTCGCGAAGCTCTTTGATTTTACGGCACGCGTGCAAAACTGTCGTGTGGTCTCTTCCCCCGAACGCATCACCAATCTCAGGAAGGCTGTGGTTGGTCAACTCCTTGGACAGCGCCATCGCCAGTTGACGGGGGCGAGCGACTGAGCGACTACGTCTTTTTGACAGAAGGTCTGACGACTTGATTTTATAATATTCAGCTACAGTTCGTTTGATGTTATCCAGGCTAACCTGTCTATCCTGCAATGCCAGTAAGTCGCGAAGGCTGTCTTTTATAAGCTCGACATCGTAGGGGCGGCCGGTGAAGTTAGCGCTCGCTATCACGCGCTTTAGCGCACCCTCAAGCTCTCGCACATTTGACCTAATTCGCTGCGCGATAAAAAAAGCGGCGTCTGGAGACAAGTCTATATTCGCCTGCTCTGCCTTTTTCATCAAAATCGCAACTCGCGTCTCGAGCTCTGGAGGCTCAACAGCCACAGTGAGTCCCCAACCAAAGCGCGACTTGAGCCGCTCCTCAAGCCCTTCTATCTCTTTTGGATAACGATCACAGGTCAGGATCATTTGTTGGCCCCCTTCAAGCAGCGCGTTGAAGGTATGAAAAAACTCCTCCTGTGAACGATCTTTGTTCGCGAAGAATTGGATGTCGTCGATTAGAAGGGCATCAACCGATCGGTAGTAGCGCTTGAAATCGCTGATCGCATTTAGCTGTAGCGCCTTGACCATATCTGCGACAAATCGCTCGGAATGAAGATACACGATCCGCGCGTCAGGTTTGGTCTGGCGCAGCGCGTTGCCGACCGCATGCATGAGGTGGGTTTTACCCAGACCAACCCCGCCATATAAAAACAAAGGGTTGTAAGAATCGCCCGGGTTTTCTGCGACCTGCTGCGCTGCCGCTAGCGCCAACTGATTGCTTTTACCTTCAACAAACGAAGTAAATGTGTAGTTGTCGACGAGGTTGTGCTGATGAGTTGGGGCAACTGCTGCCACAGGCCTTATTGGTGTGGCAGAGGACCTTGATGCGGAGAGGCCTGGTATCGAAGTAACACCGGTTTGCCCCTGAGCCAGCGAGGAACCCTGTACCACAGGAGGTGCCGAACCCTGTGGTTGTTGCGCCGTTCCAAGCGCCGAAACCCCCGAGTGCTCACCCACAACGATAGACCACCGAGCAAGCCCCGGCGAAGTTGCCTCTGACACGACCTCAGCAATCAAGGCGCCATATTTGTCTTCAACGAAATCGCGAATAAACCGATTGGGCGCCGCCAACGTGACCCCACCCTCGGCCTGGCTTGCCTTAAGCGGCCTAATCCATGTGTTGAATTGTTGTAATGGGAGCGCATCGCGGAGTCGCGTCAGGCAGCGTTGCCACACATCCACATTCGTTGAACTTAAAGACACTGAGCTTTCTCCAAAAAAACTGCCCCTGACGAGACAGAAAACCGCAAATCGAGAGGGTTCCCTCGGATAACCACTGGATTTACACACCCCCGAGCACCGGAGCTAATTGTTATACCGGCACCCACTCACTTCTCGGCTGGAGCAACGACCCCAGCGCCATTGGCATAGTTATCCACAAAAAAACTTGTGGCGCAAATGGTTTTTATTTCCATAAAATCATAGGGTTATAGGTTTTTTTTTGCCTACTTGGTTTTGGTGTTGGTTTCAAGTGCCCACAGGCAACCGGCTGTGTATAACCTGTTGACAAGCTGGCTTTAAGCCCTGTGTTATTGGTCACAACTGCTTTAGAGATCAACCAGGGCTCGCACTGCTGAAGACCCTCTTGGCGGTAGTGTCGACCAACATAAAAATAATTTTTGTGTTTTTACCATCGCCCCAAAAGGCCGAATGATCGGGCGACCCTGATTGAAGTGGGTAAGCTGGGTCGCTGCTAAGGTGGATCGCTATTTAGTCGCTACTTACACGGGGTCGTAAGTATTACCAAGACCTTGTATCCGCAGCGCTGTTACCCTACTATGCGCGACCCTATTTTCTATCGGCAGGTTTAGCTCATGAAGCGTACGTTTCAACCCAGTGTCCTAAAGCGCAAGCGCACTCACGGATTCCGCGCTCGGATGGCCACAAAAGCTGGCCGACAAGTGTTGTCTCGCCGCCGAGCCAGGGGCAGAAAGCAGCTCTCAGCCTGATAGGCTCCTCGTCCTCCAAGCTGTAGCGCTCAATCTGAAGGTATTGCCGTGCCAAGTGGCGATGACCGCAAGCTAGATTTTAGTCGCAATAAACGTTTGATTAAGCCCGCTGAATACAGGCGGGTTTTTAATGCCCCACAGATCAAAGCGCATCACAAATACGCCATGGTACTAGCCGCACCGAATGACCAACCTCACGGTCGGCTTGGTTTGGTGGTTGCAAAAAAGCACGCCAAGCACGCTGTCGAAAGAAACCGCATTAAACGACTAACTCGGGAGTTCTTTCGTAAGGAAGGAACCAACGCCCCATTAGACTGTGTGTTTTTGTGCAAACCAGGCATAACCGACCTGAGCAACAGGGAACTAAGCGCCGTCCTCAGGGCTCTCTGGGCTAAAATTAACAACGCCATCGCTTTGGCTCACAACACACCACCAGCGTAAGATGATGTTTTCACATCAGTTAAAGGCCATAACTTCTATCCCGAGAAGTATAGCTATCGTCTTGATCAAGGGTTATCGGCTTGTTCTGAGTCCTTGGGTGGGTCGCTACTGCCGGTTTGAGCCTTCATGCTCGCGATACACACAAACCGCTATTGAGAGACACGGGCTGTTGAGGGGGCTGTGGCTGGGTATTAATCGTCTTGCGCGCTGTCACCCGGGCTGCAATGGGGGGTATGATCCGGTTCCTGACAAAAAGCTTACATCCTCCTATAAACAACCCAAAGATCTGGTCTGATGGATTTTCAACGATTTCTTCTCATCGCCTCGTCCGCCGCAATCACTTTGCTATTACTTATTGAATGGAATGCCTTTAAGGCAGAGCGCGTCATTGAACCAGAGCGCCAGCGCGTCGCTGAACAGGAAACTCAAACCCCGGTTTTGGCAGCTGAAACAAATCTCGACACGGTTGTCAGCTCGGTCGAAGAGCTACCAAGTGTCGACTCAGAGAGCACTGCAACCCCCGTAAGCGACGAACAAAGCAGTCAACGATATGTCACCGTTACCACAGACCTTCTTGAACTCGTCATCGATCTAAACGGCGGCGATGTCATTGAGACGGCCCTGTTGGATTACCCTGATAACATCGACACCCCTGACGTACCCTTCGTCCTTCTGGAACAAAACTCGCTACGCACCTATACGGCACAGTCTGGCCTGGTTGGTCCCGATGGCATCGACTCCTCTTCTCGAGCCGTTTTTGACTCCGACGCTATGTCCTACCAGATGCAACCCGGTAAGCCGCTCAAGATCACCCTCCGCCATTCGGCTGGTGGGAGTGTGACCATCCACAAAACCTTTTCTTTCACCCCAGATAACTACGCCGTCAACATCGCCTACGAGGTGGCTAACAACAGCGATTCAGTATGGCGTGCGGTTCCGTTCGCTCAAATCAAACGTGATAACTCACCGCCTCCCAACACGGATACCAGTGGCTTTGGCATGCAACCATTCCTCGGCGCCGCAACGACAACAGCCGAAGACCGATTCAAAAAATTTACTTTCAACGATATGGCAGAGGACCCGTGGAAGGGAAAGCTAGAAGGTGGCTGGATCGCCATGATTCAACATTATTTTGTGGCAGCATGGATCCCCTCAGACAGTGATACCCATGCTTACTCAACAAGACAAACAAGTGGCGGTCTTAATATTGCAGGTTTCACCAGCCCTGCACTGGTAGTCGCTCCAGGTATGACGGGGCGATGGCAGGGCACCTTATACGTCGGCCCCAAGAATCAGTATGCGTTGGCAGAATTAGCGACCCATTTGGATCTGGTCGTTGACTATGGGTGGTTGTGGTGGATCGCTCAGCCGCTGTTTTGGTTGCTGACCAAGATTCAAAGCGTCGTTACAAATTGGGGCGTCGCCATCATCATGCTGACTGTACTGGTCAAAGCGGTCTTTTTTCAGCTCTCTGCCGCTAGCTACAGATCAATGGCGAAAATGAGAAAAGTGCAGCCAAAAATGGTGGCAATCCGCGAGCAATACGCAGAAGACAAGCAAAAACAATCCCAGGCGATGATGGAGCTTTATAAGAAGGAAAAAATCAACCCCATGGGGGGCTGCCTGCCTATTTTAATTCAAATGCCAGTATTTATCGCGCTTTACTGGGTGCTGATGGAATCTGTTGAGCTGCGCCAAGCACCTTTCGCGCTCTGGATTGATGATCTGTCGGCGATGGACCCCTACTTTGTATTGCCGCTAATGATGGGCGCGTCCATGTTCTTCATGCAAAAGCTAAACCCGCCACCACCGGATCCAATGCAAGCTAAAATTATGCAATGGCTTCCGGTCGTATTTACCTTCTTTTTCCTCTGGTTCCCCTCCGGCTTGGTGTTGTATTGGGTCGTGAATAATCTTCTTTCGATGGCCCAACAATTTGTAATTACTCGCCGAATCGAAAGAGAAGGTGTCACCCGATAACAGAGGCGCGTTCATGCCCTCATCATCCCTAGATACTGACACGATTGTTGCTATCGCCTCTGGTGCAGGACCGGGGGGTGTAGGTGTTATACGCCTCTCAGGCCCCTTAGCATGCAATATTGCCCTGACTATTTCTCATAAACAGGAGCAACCAGTATCTCCCCGGCACGCCTACTACTGCACCTTCTCCGACAGTCAGAATCACGTGATTGATGATGGTATTTTATTGTTTTTTCCTGGCCCTGCCTCGTTTACCGGTGAAGACGTGGTGGAATGTCAGATTCATGGAAGCGCTGCAACGCTTAATCGGTTGGTAAGTACCTGCATCGCTCATGGCGCAAGACAGGCTAGACCAGGAGAGTTTTCCGAACGCGCCTTCCTAAATGGGAAGATGGACCTGCTGCAAGCAGAAGCGGTTGCTGATCTCATCAACGCACAAACTGAATCCGCTGCAACACAAGCCCAAGCATCCTTGAGAGGGGATTTTTCTAACCTTGTAAATGAGCTGGCTGACGAGATTACCGCGCTCCGGGTTTTTATAGAGGCAGCCATCGATTTTCCGGAAGAGGAGGTTGATTTTCTCTCGGATGGGAAAGTGGAGGCGCGTTTGCTTGATCTGTGTCAGCGTGTCCGTGACCTCTTATCAACGGCTAATCAGGGTCGGCTTTTTCAGGAAGGGGCTAACGTTGTTCTCGCTGGTGCACCGAACGCCGGCAAAAGCAGCCTGCTCAACCTGCTGGCAAAAGAAGCCGTCGCCATCGTCACCTCACAAGCTGGCACAACGCGAGATGTTCTCACAACCACTATAAACTTAGGTGGGGTGCCCATCATTTTTAGTGATACTGCTGGTCTAAGAGAGACTTCCGATCAGGTTGAGGTGGAAGGGGTTAGGCGAGCAAAATTAGCAATTCAGGAAGCTGATTTAGTGCTTGAAGTGATAGACGATTCGATCACCGACAACGAAAACATGCCGCTTGCCTTAGATAAAAAGGTCTTGCGAGTGCTCAACAAAATCGATTTATCTGGGCGCGCTCCAGGAATCAACGACGACCAACAGGATCAATTTTCGGCGATATCAACCGTAAGCGGAGAGGGTGTCGATGCTCTAAAAAAACAAATACTGTCCGCATTAGGGGTGACGGCTAACGCTTCATCCCTATTCAGCGCCAGGAAAAGGCATGTAAACACCCTGACCAATGTGGCGAATCACCTTAACGAGTCGCTTCAACGTTTTTCGACCTACAGTGCCGGTGAGTTACTCGCCGAAGATCTCCGGCAAGCTCACGAGAAACTTGGTGAGATAACAGGAAGAGTGACAAGCGATGACCTTTTAGGGAAGATCTTCTCGAGCTTTTGTATTGGGAAGTAATCTTTCCTGTATCAACCCTTTATACACAGCTCGCAGACAGGATTGCACACCGATCTGGGCTTTGGCAGGGGATAACCCTTTTAATGACATTTGGTGTCGGCTGAAGTTGTGTGTCTCCGGTTGATACACTGAGGAATAAGTCTTTGCTTTCACGCGATTAGTGTTGTTGGAGCTTTTATCCCCAATCAACTCCGCGCTTGTACAAGACTTTAACCCCTTGTGCACCCAAGCCTATACAGTCGTAAAACCCTTTTAAAAAGCGGTTTTAATCTTGTTATCCAACGACTTCGCGGTTGCTAATAACAACAACATCAATATAACTATCTTTCTATATAAGTATTTATATTAATACTTAGTACGTAAAAGAGACGGCGTTACAAATTTGCCTTTCACCAAGGCGTAAGAGACCACTCCTGGCAACTCTAGAGATTCGGCGCAACCGAGCTATATCGGTACTAAGCAGGATTTTGTGAAATCCAGTCTGCTCTTATACTATCCGGCCAAACGACTAACAGCGGATCACTGATACTTCCATATCAGAATCTATGACCACAACTAGCTATTACTTTGACGTGATTGTTGTAGGCGGCGGCCACGCTGGGACAGAGGCCGCGCTTGCTGCTGCCCGCGCGGGAGCCAAAACGCTGCTGCTGACCCATTCAATCGATACGTTAGGTCAAATGTCATGTAACCCCGCCATCGGCGGTATCGGTAAAAGCCATTTGGTTAGGGAGGTTGATGCGCTAGGTGGTGCCATGGCGCGTGCTACTGACCGAGCTGGGATACAGTTTCGGGTACTCAATGCCCGAAAAGGACCCGCGGTAAGGGCAACCCGCGCACAGGCAGATCGGGTTTTGTACCGAAACGGGATTCGACAGCGCTTACAGCAGCAAACAGGTCTCAGTATTTTTCAGGATGCGGTTGAGGATATCCTGTTGCATGGCAATCGCGTCAGAGGGGTTGCGACACGTAGTAATCTGAAATTCTACAGCGACAATGTAGTGTTGACTGCCGGCACGTTTCTAAATGGGAAACTCCATGTGGGAATGGAGCAGACATCGGGGGGAAGGGCTGGTGATGCAGCCTCAATAGGGCTGGCCGATCGTTTGCGTGAGCTCTGTCCTAGGGTAGGGCGCCTGAAAACAGGAACCCCTCCTCGTATCGACGCCAGGACCGTGGATTTTTCGGTGATGGAAGAACAGTGGGGAGACACGCCAAGGCCGGTGATGTCTCTGTACGGATCAACAGACACCCACCCAGAACAGCGTTGCTGTTGGATTACCGCCACCAACGAGAATACCCACCACATCATCCGCGCGGGTTTGGATAGGTCGCCCTTATTTGGCGGTGTTATTGAAGGGGCAGGCCCTCGTTATTGCCCCAGTATCGAGGACAAAATACATCGCTTTGCTGACAAGGACTCCCATCAGATCTTTATTGAGCCAGAGGGGTTATGTACCACAGAACTTTACCCCAACGGGATCTCTACCAGCCTGCCTTTCGATGTCCAAGCTGAATTGGTTCGATCAATAAAAGGATTGGAGAATAGTCATATCACGCGTGCTGGTTATGCCATCGAGTATGACTACTTCGATCCTAGAGACTTGAGGCACTCCTTGGAAACAAAGAGCGTGGAAGGGCTATTCTTTGCCGGCCAGATTAACGGTACCACCGGCTATGAGGAGGCAGCTGCTCAAGGCTTATTGGCGGGTTTGAATGCTGCTCGGCGCTCTCGGGACCTTGCCCCATGGGAGCCCTCCCGTGATCAGGCTTACCTTGGCGTGCTGGTAGACGATCTGGTAACCCTAGGCACTCAGGAGCCGTACCGGATGTTCACTTCACGAGCAGAATATCGCCTCCTATTACGCGAGGATAATGCAGACCTCCGGCTAACAGAGTTGGGTCGTGAAATGGGCTTGGTGGACGACGAACAATGGCGGTCTTTCGTCGAAAGAAAAGAGAGTATTGAAAGAGAAAAGCACCGTTTGGAGACGACTTATATACAACCCAAATCGAAGGCTGCTGATAAACTGGAACCACTTCTTGATAAGCCGCTTTCGCGCGAATATTCGCTGGCGGACCTGCTACGCCGCCCAACTTTCAACTATAACGACATAGCTTATCTAGCTGGCGACCCGCTAGTGTCCACCAGGCATGCCGCTGATCAAGTGGCGATTCAGCTTAAATATGCTGGCTATATTGAGCGCCAGTCCGAAGACATTGCCCGACTGCGTCGACAGGAGGATATGTCACTGCCAGCCGATCTGGACTACTCGGCGGTTCCGGGACTATCTAATGAAATTTCCCAAAAACTGAGCGAGGCAAGGCCCGCGTCGTTGGCTAGAGCAGGCAGAATTTCTGGGGTAACCCCAGCGGCCTTGTCTTTACTGCTTGTTTATTTGAAGAGGTCGGAGTCAGTCGAACGCGTCTCTAATGGCTGATACCTCAGAAAGCCTTTTGCAGCGTGGTGTCAATCAGCTGCAACTTGAGACGACCATCGCTCAGCGCGACGCACTACTCTCTTACGTGGCGCTGCTTCACCAATGGAACAAGGCATATAACCTTACGGCAATTAAAGACCCTGGGGATATGGTGGTCCGCCACATACTTGATAGCCTGTCACTACTTTCATCTGTCACCGGAAAAACGGTGATTGATGTGGGTACCGGGGCAGGCCTTCCTGGGATACCACTCGCGGTCATGCGGCCGGACAAGACAGTGGTTCTCCTTGATAGTAACGGCAAGAAAACCCGCTTCTTACATCATGTGGTGACCCACTTGGAGCTTTCAAACGTCCACATTGTCCACAGTCGAGTGAGAGACCATGTGGAACATGGTGGATACGACCACGTTGTGACGAGGGCTTTTTCGAGTAGTGCTAAGATGGTTGACGAGTGCTCGCACCTGTTGAAGTCATCGGGCACCATATTGGCAATGAAATCTGCAGGTTACGAGGCCGAATTGGCTGAGCTTGATAACGATGTGGAGGTTACTTCCACGACAATGTTGGACGTGCCTTTTCTTGATGAGCCAAGAGTTGTTGTGTCGATGAAGCCTACAGCGCAGCGGGAAGACCTGAAACAATGAAAATAGTTGCCGTTGCTAACCAGAAAGGGGGTGTCGGGAAGACCACGACCAGTGTGAATTTAGCGGCGAGCCTTGCAGCTATGGGCCGATCGGTCCTTTTGGTCGACCTCGATCCCCAGGGCAACGCCACCATGTCCTCCGGGGTTGATAAACACAATTTGGAGCTAACCGCGTACGATTTACTTGTTGAGGGAGCGCCACTGAAGGATGTCGCGGTCCCCGCCGCCGACAACGGCTATTCGTTAGTAGGTGCAAACCGGGACCTAACCGCTGCAGAAGTAGAGCTTTTAAATCTCGAGGGCCGGGAGCATAGACTGGCTAATGCTCTCGCGGCAGGGTTTCAGTTCGATATGATCATTATCGATTGCCCACCCTCCCTGAGTATGTTGACGGTTAATGCGTTGATTGCGGCTAACTCGGTCGTTATCACGATGCAATGTGAGTATTTTGCCTTGGAAGGGCTTTCGACCTTGCTGGCCACCATCGAAAGAGTTAAAGAAGCGGCCAATCCTCGGTTGGAGGTAGAAGGCATTTTGCGCACCATGTACGATCCTCGTAACTCACTAACCAATGAGGTCTCCGCGCAGCTCCATAAGCACTTTGGTGATAAGGTTTATCGGACTGTGATACCTAGAAACGTGAGGTTAGCGGAGGCACCAAGCCACGGGTTGCCGGCTCTTCATTACGACCGCTATAGCGCTGGGGCCAGGGCTTATGCGGCGCTTGCTGGAGAGTTTGTGAAAAGGCAGCGGGAAAGGAGTGAGATCGAGGGTGCACAGGCAGGTGACTAACCTGGCCTCCTCGGCCTCGGCAAGGCTTTTTTATGCTGTTGGAATCAGGGATTTGAGGGCTGTAGCTTGAGCACACGAAAGCGAAAAGGAAGTTTGGGTAAAGACCTTGATGTGTTGTTAAGCGCCACCGCCATTTCTTCCAACCCAGCATCAACCCCTCAATCCGACCAAAAAAACAGCGAAGAGTATGCCCCCACCAACACAGGGCTTCGGCAGATACCCCTTGAGAAGTTGCGCCGAGGGAAATATCAGCCCCGCAGGGATTTTGAACAGGTAGCGCTGCAGGAACTGGCGGAGAGCATCAAAAGCCAAGGGGTTATGCAGCCCATTGTTGTAAGGACCCAGAGCGGCGGAAACTGGGAGATTATTGCCGGCGAGAGACGCTGGCGAGCCAGCCAGCTGGCTGGTCTGGACACCATTCCCGCACTGGTTCGGGAGGTGGGTGACGACGCCGCAATAGCAATGGCGCTCATTGAAAACATTCAACGCAAAGACTTAAATCCGGTTGAGGAGGCGGTGGCATTGAAACGACTGCAGCAGGAGTTTCAGCTCAGTCAGCAACAGGTAGCAGACAGGGTGGGTAAATCAAGATCGTCGATCGCCAACGCAATGCGTCTGCTGACTTTAGAGCCAGATGTTCTCACGATGGTTGAGCAGGGCCTGATAGATACAGGTCACGGAAAGGTACTGCTCGCCTTAGAAGGCCGGCAACAGTTAAAAGCCGCCCGCCAAGTGTCCCAGTCCAGCTTGTCTGTCCGACAAACGGAACGGTTGGTAAAGAGTCTGCTGCTGCCCGACGGGGGTGCCCGCATGACTGGCGCTCGGGTTGATCCGGACGTACAGCGTCTGGAGCGAGAGCTCTCTGAAAAATTAGGCGCGAGAGTAACGTTAAAAACCCAGGGGCCCGGGGGCGGTAAGCTGGTCATTACGTTCAGCACTAACGAAGAGTTAGAGGGTATCTTGACACGCTTTCGCTAGCGTTGGATTTGTTGATATGGCTTCTTACATCCTTTACACTCGCCCCCGTTTTTTGGGCCTCCAGCCTAGGTGACGCGCCGTTAAGTGGTTGATCCGTTTGGGGCGGTGAAGGGGCGGGCGGTTACAGCGCTGCTTATTTCTGCAGCCATTACTCTGGTTTTGGCGGGCATGACAGCCATCACGGTTGATTTGGGGGCGGCTCTAGACCTGTTCTTTGGCGGGCTTGTGGTGATTTTGCCCCAGTGGTGGCTGGCCCATCAGCTGGGGAGTCGCCGATGGGCAGCCAAGCCGGCCCTGCTGGCGGTCGCAAAGTACTCGCTGACGGGGGCTGGGTTTGCGGTGCTGTTTGCGCTCAAGCAAGAAGTAAGCGGCCTCGCCGTAATAACGGGTGCTGCGATGGCGATAGGGGTAACCCCGGTTGCCTATCACGTTAAAACACGCCGAATAAGTAGTTAAAAGCGGCTAAAATCGCTTAAATGTAGCAAAGTGAAGGTAAAATGGCTTCAGCCGGAGAACAAACAGTTTCCGAGTATATCGTCCACCACCTGACGAATCTCACCTATGGAAAGCTTCCTGCCGGTTTCGAGCGCCAGACCGCGGAAGGCGTGGAAGTGGTCGCAGACGGTGGATTGTGGACGATGGCCCATGGAGCCGATGAGATTGCTGCGATGGGGTTCAACGCGATCCATGTGGATTCAATGATTTGGTCTGTCGGTCTGGGCATTATTTTCTGTTGGCTTTTCCGCCGAGTCGCCGTGAAAGCGACGGCTGGCATTCCCTCTGGGTGGGTCAATGGGGCCGAGATGATCGTTGAGTTTATCGACGGCACCGTTAAAGACACCTTCCACGGCAGAAACCCGCTCATTGCGCCGCTGGCATTGACGATTTTTGTGTGGGTATTTTTGATGAACCTGATGGATCTGATCCCCGTCGATTTGATCCCCCACGGCTTAATGCTTGTCGGAGTTGAATACCAGAAAATAGTGCCCTCAACAGACCCAAACATCACCATGGGTATGGCTGTTGGGGTGTTTGTCCTGATGTTGTATTACAGCATTAAAGTGAAGGGGTTTGGCTTCGTGAAAGAGCTGACCATGAACCCGTTTAATCACCCGCTGTTTATTCCTGTGAACCTGTTCATGGAAGTGGTCGGATTGCTGGCCAAGCCCTTCTCTCTCGGCTTGCGACTCTTTGGCAACATGTACGCAGGAGAAATGATTTTTATCCTTATTGCCTCCCTGTTCAGTGTCGGGCTTTTTTGGATGTTGCCTGCAGCGCTTCTTCAGATAGGCTGGGCTATTTTCCACATTTTGGTCATTACCCTTCAGGCCTTCATCTTTATGGTGCTGACCATCGTGTACCTGAGCATGGCGCACGAAGACCATTAAATTTCACAACACAAGCACACGTGCTACCACTTAAGTAGGAGAAAACCATGGAACTTATTTACGTTGCCGCCGCGATTATGATGGGTCTGGGCGGAATGGGCGCCGCGATTGGCGTGGGCATTCTGGGCGGAAAGCTCATTGAGGGATCAGCGCGTCAGCCCGAGCTGGCACCAAAGCTTCAGGGTACCTTCTTCCTGGGCGCGGGCCTTGTTGATGCTATCCCAATTATCGGCGTTGGTATCGCTATGTACCTGATTTTCGTTGTCGCGGGCTAACTGAGACCATAGCCAGCCGGGGTTAATCCTTGGAACGGTTGGTCGAAAACGGGAGCAAACAGTGAATATCAATCTTACGCTTATAGGCCAAATGCTCGCTTTCGTGGCGTTTGTTGCTTTTTGTATGCGCTTTGTGTGGCCGCCGATCGTGGGTGCAATGGCTGAGCGGCAACAGAAAATCACCGATGGTCTAGCTGCGGCGGATAGAGCGAGCCACGATCTCGAGCTGGCCCAAAAAAATGCCAGCGCTCAGATGGCCGAGGCCAAAAAAGAGGCGGCTGGGATTATAGATGCAGCCAACAAACGAGCGGCGGCGCTGGTCGATGAGGCCAAGGCTGCTGCGGTGGTTGAAGCGGATCGCATCAAGGCCGCGGCCTCTGCAGAAATTGAACAGGAACGAGCACGAGCCCAAGAAGAGCTGATGGCGAAAGTGAGCCAGCTAGCCATTCAAGGCGCTGAAAAAATCCTTGGGGCAGAAGTCGATGCCAGCAAGCACGCGGCGATGCTCGCCAGCCTGACGGTGGAGAGCTAGCGTGGTCGAGCCCAAAACTCTCGCCCGCCCTTATGCTCGCGCAGCGTTCGATTACGCGCGCGGCAATGGCGGATTGACGGATTGGGAGTTGGTGTTGACCGAGCTCGCAGCAGTCAGCCTCGAACCGAAAGTTGTGGAGCTGATTAACAGTCCAACACAATCAGGTGAGCAGCTCGCTATGGCACTGTTGGGGCTGGTTGAGGTAGATGTCCCGGCATCGGTTCAAAACTTTATTAAAATTCTTGCGGAGAATGATCGGCTGTTGTTATTGCCAGAAGTGGCCGCCCTTTACAGCGAACAGAAGCAAGCGCTGGAAACGTCTGTTGCGGTGGAGGTGACATCGGCCTTCGATTTGTCTGACAGCGATGTTGCTGACCTTGAAAAATCTCTTGAGCGTCAGCTGTCCCGTAGCGTATCCCTTACACATCAAACAGACTCCGCGTTACTGGGCGGAGCGGTAATTCGAGCCGGCGATATGGTCATCGACGGCTCTGTTCGCGGTCGGCTAGCAAAGCTAGCGGGCGCGCTGACACCCTGACAGAGGAAACAGGTCATGCAGCAACTTAACCCTTCAGAAATCAGCGACATCATTAAGCAGCGTATCGAACAGCTTGATGTTTCGACGCAGGCGACTAATGAAGGCACAATCGTATCGGTAACGGACGGCATCATCCGTATTCACGGACTTACCGAGGTCCAATACGGCGAGATGATCGAATTTGAGGGAGGCGTCTATGGTTTGGCCCTCAACCTGGAGCGTGACTCGGTAGGTGCTGTAGTCCTGGGTGACTACAAGAAGCTCGCAGAAGGTCAAACCTGTCGCTGCACAGGCCGTATTCTGGAGGTTCCTGTTGGGCCCGCTCTGCAAGGTCGAGTTGTCGATGCGCTGGGTAATCCCATTGATGGCCGCGGCGCCATAGATGCGACCGAGACCGACGCGATTGAAAAAATTGCGCCAGGGGTTATCGCGCGCCAGTCGGTTGACCAGCCCGTTCAAATTGGTCTGAAGGCGATTGATGCCATGGTGCCAATCGGCCGGGGTCAGCGAGAGCTTATTATTGGGGACCGCCAGGTTGGTAAAACTGCGATTGCCGTCGATGCCATCATCAACCAGAAGGGCACCGGTATTAAGTGTATTTACGTGGCTGTTGGCCAGAAGGCCTCTTCTGTCGCAGCCGTCGTAAGAAAGCTTGAAGAGCATGGCGCGATGGAGCACACCATTGTCGTTGCAGCGAACGCCTCGGACCCGGCCGCAATGCAATATCTCGCGCCTTTTGCAGGCTGCACCATGGGCGAGTACTACCGGGACCGCGGCGAAGATGCACTTATTATTTACGACGACCTGTCAAAACAGGCTGTCGCTTACCGGCAGATTTCACTGCTGCTGCGACGCCCGCCCGGCCGGGAAGCTTACCCCGGTGATGTGTTTTACCTTCACTCTCGCCTTCTTGAGCGGGCTGCTCGCGTCAACGCCGATTACGTAGAGAAGTTCACTGATGGTGCGGTTAAAGGAAAGACAGGCTCGCTTACTGCACTCCCGGTTATCGAAACCCAGGCAGGTGACGTCTCGGCCTTCGTGCCCACAAACGTCATTTCAATTACCGATGGCCAGATATTTCTCGAGGCCGACATGTTCAATGCGGGTGTTCGCCCCGCAATGAACGCTGGTATTTCAGTATCTCGAGTGGGCGGTGCCGCTCAGACTAAAATTGTTAAAAAGCTCTCCGGGGGTATTCGTACGGCACTTGCCCAGTACCGGGAGCTAGCCGCTTTTTCGCAGTTTGCCTCCGATCTGGATGATGCAACAAGGGCACAGCTTGACCACGGTGAGCGAGTTACCGAGCTCATGAAGCAAAAGCAGTATGCCCCCCAATCGATCGCTGAAATGGGCTTGGTGCTCTACGCCGCAAATGAGGGCCATCTGGAAGATATTGAGGTGGCAAAAGTTGGCGACTTCGAGGCGGCGCTTATTTCTTATATGCGCGGAGAGCATGGCGCGCTTATGGATGAGATTGCGGCGGACGGCGGTTGGGATGACGGTCGAGAAGAGGCGTTCAAGTCGGCCATCGAAACCTTCAAGTCCACACAAACTTGGTAATTTCCCATGGCTGCCGGAAAAGAAATCCGCACAAAAATTTCGAGCATCCGCTCAACCCAAAAAATTACGAGCGCGATGGAGATGGTCGCAGCAAGTAAGATGCGGCGGGCGCAGGAGCGGATGGAGCTAGGAAAGCCCTACGCAAAGAGAATACGCGCGGTGGTGGGGCATATAGCTAACTCGGTGCCAGAATACCGGCATGCATATATGACAGAACGGCCAGTGCAGCGGGTTGGCTACATCATTGTTTCAACCGACCGTGGTTTATGTGGTGGTTTGAATATCAATTTGTTCAAGGCCGCGATTAATGGGATGAGAACCTGGTCAGATCAAGATATACAGGTGGATCTTTCCCTCATCGGTGCTAAATCGATGGCTTTTTTCAAAAGCGTGGGTGGTAATGTTGTGGCCAGCGTTCGTGATATCGGCGAAGAGCCGACGGTTGATCAATTGATCGGCGGCGTGAAGCACATGTTAGACGCTTACGTTGATGGGCGAATAGACAAGCTTTATTTGGTGAGCAATGAGTTCGTGAACACCATGACTCAAACCCCTCAGGTTGAACAGCTCCTGCCGCTCGAGGCGTCGGATGACGAAAGCCTTGCTCACCATTGGGACTATATTTATGAGCCCGATGCAAAAGAGCTGCTCGATGAGCTGCTGACTCGATACATCGAGTCTCTGGTTTATCAGGCCGTCGTTGAAAACGGGGCTTGTGAGCAGGCGGCTCGAATGATCGCCATGAAAAATGCCAGTGACAATGCGGGCACCTTGATCGACGAGTTGCAGCTCGTTTACAACAAAGCCAGACAGGCAGCGATCACCCAAGAGCTGTCGGAAATTGTTGGTGGTGCGGCGGCAATTAGTTAATAGAGAAATTTTTAGTGATTTTGGCGGTTTTTATCGCCCGGAATAGAAAAGAGTGAGGCTCACAAATGAGTAGCGGAAAAGTCGTCCAGGTTATTGGTGCGGTGATCGACGTGGAATTTCCACGAGACAGCGTTCCTCAGGTTTACGACGCACTGACGGTCAGCACGAAAGGGCTGACTCTTGAGGTGCAACAACAGCTTGGCGATGGTGTTGTGAGGGCAATTGCCATGGGGTCTTCGGAGGGTGTTAGTCGGGGGCTCGCAGTAGAAAACACCGGTGCACCTATCTCGGTGCCTGTCGGCACCGAAACTCTCGGCCGAATCATGGATGTACTGGGAAATCCCATTGATGAGCGCGGCCCGATTGGTGAACAGGAGAGGTCTTCTATTCACCGGCCAGCGCCAACCTACGAGGAGCTGGCGGCTTCGGAAGAGCTTCTTGAGACTGGTATCAAGGTAATCGATCTGGTGTGTCCGTTCGCAAAGGGCGGAAAGGTCGGGCTTTTTGGTGGTGCTGGTGTTGGTAAAACCGTCAACATGATGGAGCTGATCAACAACATCGCGACTGAGCACTCAGGCCTTTCGGTTTTCGCTGGTGTTGGTGAGCGTACCCGAGAAGGTAACGACTTCTACTATGAGATGCAGGAATCGGGCGTGGTAAACGTCGAGCAGATGGATAAGTCAAAGGTGGCGATGGTATACGGCCAGATGAACGAGCCACCCGGCAACCGACTTCGCGTAGCGCTAACCGGTCTCACCATGGCGGAGAAGTTCCGTGATGAGGGTAGAGACGTTCTTTTGTTTGTCGACAATATTTACCGCTATACATTGGCTGGAACAGAGGTGTCTGCATTGCTGGGCCGGATGCCTTCGGCGGTGGGTTATCAGCCTACGCTAGCGGAGGAAATGGGCGTTCTTCAGGAGCGAATTACCTCGACCAAAACCGGCTCAATTACATCAATTCAGGCGGTTTACGTTCCTGCCGATGACCTTACTGACCCCTCTCCAGCGACCACCTTTGCGCACCTAGACTCCACGGTTGTATTGAGCCGGGATATTGCTGCAAAGGGGATCTACCCTGCCGTTGATCCTCTGGATTCAACATCACGTCAACTTGATCCTCTGATTATTGGCCAAGAGCACTATGAAGTGGCGCGTGGTGTGCAGTCGGTGCTCCAGCGTTATAAAGAGCTGAAAGACATTATTGCAATCCTTGGTATGGATGAGTTGTCAGAGGAAGATAAGTTGACAGTGGCTCGAGCACGAAAGATCGAGCGTTTTCTGTCGCAGCCTTTCCATGTGGCAGAGGTCTTTACCGGGTCTCCTGGTATTTATGTGTCCTTGAAAGACACGATTGCAGGCTTCAAAGGCATTCTTGCTGGAGACTATGACCATCTGCCGGAGCAGGCGTTCTACATGGTTGGCTCGATTGAGCAAGCGGTTGAGAAAGCAGCAACACTCTGAAGAACGTAGGTTAACTTTATGGCAATGACCATACATTGCGACATCGTTTCAGCTGAGGCTCAGATTTATTCTGGGCTGGTAGAGTTGCTCGTTGCCACAGGCTCCGATGGGGAGCTGGGTATTTGTTACGGCCACGCGGCGCTGCTTACCAGCCTGGTGCCAGGCCCGATCCGTGTCGTTGAGCAGGGTGGAGACGAGCACATCTACTATGCCTCAGGGGGCTTTCTGGAGGTGCAGGGGGATGTGGTCACTGTGCTTGCAGACACGGCGATTCGCGCTGACGATGTGGATGAGGCTGCAGCGGAGGCAGCCAGGCAAGCCGCCGAGGACGAGCTGGCTAACCAGAGTGCTGAGCTGGATTATGGTCGAGCCTCTGCTCAACTTGCAGAAGCGTCGGCTCAGCTAGCGACCCTGCGAAAGCTGAAAAATCGCGCCGGTAGAAGTTAAGCAGCCTTGGGGAAGGGCTCGTATTTAAAAGCGAGAAACCAGTAAACAATGTAAAAAGCGTTAATAGTGTAAATAGTTTGAAAAACCGCCTACAGGGCGGTTTTTTATTGGGTTTAGGGCACGTCAGCACTGGTATTCTTCATACATGCAAGTTTTAAGCTCACACGGGCGGCCACGCGATGACGCTTGAAGTTATTATTCTCGCAGCTGGGAAAGGCAGCCGTATGAAGTCGGCAGTGCCCAAGGTGCTTCACCCGCTCGCTGGTCAGCCTCTGGTACACCATGTGGTTCGTACCGCAAAGTCCCTCGAACCGAGAGCAATCCATGTTGTTGTCGGCCATGGGGGCGACGCGGTGCGGGCCAGCCTCGCTGATCAACACCTATCGTTTCACGAGCAAACCGAGCAACTTGGAACGGGGCACGCGGTCATGCAGGCGCTTCCACACTGCCGGGACGACAGTATCGTTGTGGTTCTGTTTGGCGATGTGCCACTGATCTCCTCCGAGACAATTCACAAGTTAAGTACATTGGCTGCAGAAAGCCCTGCGATGTTGTCAGCCACAGTTGACGACCCAACGGGATACGGTCGCGTGATTCGCGATGAGGAGAACGAGTTCGTATCCGTAGTTGAAGACAAAGATGCCAGCGGACAACAGCTCCAGATCTGCGAGGTGAATACTGGTGTTTTGGCGGCACCCGCGGCACAGCTTACGATGCTGTTAGCGAAAGTCGAGAACAACAACGCGCAACAGGAGTATTACCTGCCCGATGTGTTTTCTCTTGCGCGAGCAGCCGGCTACCCGGTCGATATTTGTCCTCTTCAGGACACGGGTGAAATGCTTGGAGTGAACGATCGAATTCAACTGGAGGAGGTCGAGCGAAAGTTTCAAAGACGTCAGGCTGAGGCGTTGATGAGACAGGGTGTGGCGATTGCGGACCGATGCCGAATTGATATTCGAGGGGAGCTGGTCTGTGGACAGAATGTCTCCATCGATGTAAATGCCGTATTCGAAGGCCGGGTAGTGTTGTCGGATGGCGTTACCGTCGGTGCAAACTGTGTGATTAAAGACGCTGAAATTGCAGCAGGCTCTACCATCCACCCATTTTGTCATATAGACGCGGCGAGGATTGGCGCTCAATGCCAGGTTGGACCCTATGCACGCCTCCGCCAAGGCACACATCTTGGCTCAGCCAGCAAGGTCGGTAACTTTGTAGAAACAAAAAACACAACCTTGGGTGAAGGCAGTAAGGCCAACCACCTGACCTATCTCGGTGATACCCAGATTGGTGAGGGCGCGAATATTGGGGCCGGGACCATCACCTGCAACTATGACGGGGTGAACAAGCATCCCACCCAATTGGGTGATCGGGTGTTTGTTGGCTCAAACAGCACCCTGGTGGCGCCGGTAACAATTGACGATGACGGCTTTGTTGGGGCCGGCTCGGTAATTACAGGGGATGTGGCAAGCGGCGAATTAGCCCTGGGTCGATCCCGTCAGCGCAATATTGGCGGCTGGCAAAGACCGACCAAAAAATAAGGGACAGCAGGTATGTGCGGTATTGTCGCTGGAGTGGCCAAACGGGAAGTCTCGGAGATTTTGCTGGAGGGCTTGAGGCGCCTGGAATACAGGGGTTATGACTCTGCCGGGATGGCTCTAATTGATAACGATCGTAATCTCCAGTTGCACAAGGCGCTTGGTAAAGTTGCAGAGCTTGAGGCAGCGCAGGCCCAGCAGCCCATAATTGGCTGTGTAGGGATTGCACACACCCGTTGGGCCACTCATGGTGAGCCCAGCACCGCGAATGCTCACCCCCACACTGCCAGCGATCGATATGCGGTCGTTCACAACGGCATCATCGAAAACCATACAGTCTTGCGTGAAGATCTTGAGAGAGGCGGTGTTTCATTCTTATCTCAGACGGATACGGAGGTCATCGTTCATCTTATTGACCAGCTGCGGCCCTCCCATACGGATCTTCTTTCAACGGTACAAAGCGTTGTGAACAAGCTAGATGGAGCCTATGCGCTTGCCGTTATAGATCGCGAAGAGCCTCAGAGTCTCGTCGTTGCGCGACAGGGTAGTCCCTTGGTTTTGGGGGTTGGTATTGGTGAAATGTTTGCGGGATCGGATACCTTGGCCCTTCGCTCGGTTACCGACAGGTTTGTTTATCTCGAAGATGGCGATATTGGTTGCCTGAGCGTTGGCGACTACGCATTGTATGACCGCGCTGGTGAGCCGATCAGCCGGCAGGTGGTTCATCTGGAACCCCCCAAGACAGAAGATGTTTTGGCTGATTATGCCCATTACATGCTGAAAGAAATTCATGAGCAACCTCAGCGGTTGATGGACACGGTGCAGGCCGAAAACCTTACAGCCGAACAGTTTGGGCCCGAAGCAGCTGAAATCTTTTTGAAGACCCGTGCAATTCAGATAATTGCCTGCGGCACCAGCTATCACGCCGGATTGGTCGCCAAATATTGGATCGAGGAATTTGCGCAAATTCCGTGCTCGGTGGAGGTGGCCTCGGAAATCCGCTATCGCATCCCCGTGATCGTGGATGGGACATTGATTATCAGCATTTCCCAAAGCGGTGAGACAGCGGACACGCTGGCGGCCATTAATCATTTAGGTAGTGCTGGCATTGCGCGCTTGGCGATATGTAATGTCGATCATTCGGCGATAGTCCGAGCGAGTGAGTTGGTTTACTTGACCCAGGCTGGACCAGAAATTGGTGTTGCCTCCACCAAGGCGTTCACTACCCAGCTTGCAGCGCTTTTGGTTCTCACTGCTGCGTTGATGCAGACAAATAATCAACAGAGTCGCCTGAAGGAATTTGAGGAGGCGATAGCAAACTTGCCTTTAGCAGTTGAGGCAGTGATCGATCTGGAGCCCAAAATAAAGCAGCTGGCCAACCACTTTGTGACCAAGCATCACGCACTCTTTTTGGGGCGCGGCGTGTTTTACCCCATTTCGATGGAGGGTGCACTCAAGCTCAAGGAAATTTCTTATATCCACGCTGAGGCCTACCCTGCGGGTGAGTTAAAGCACGGGCCCCTGGCTCTGGTTGATGAGGATATGCCGGTTGTCGCTGTGGCACCAAATAATGGGTTGTTGGAAAAACTTCGATCTAATCTTGAGGAGGTAAGAGCGCGAGGAGGAGAATTGTTTGTTTTTGCCGACGAGGAGTCAGGCTTTGAGACTGGCCCCGGGGTTCATGTGCTTGCCATGCCTCATAGTCACATCCTAACCGCTCCGATTACCTACACGGTGGCATTACAACTGCTGTCTTACTACGTGGCAGTGGCGCGGGGTACGGATGTCGATAAACCGCGGAATTTGGCTAAATCAGTTACGGTGGAGTAGTTTTAGAATAATTTATGGTGCTTACAAACTGTTTATATTTTTCAAGACCACCATCACCACTAAACGACCCGTGGAAAAATCGGGTCGACAACTTGTGCAACTATGGAATTTATTCGCTAGGGTTTGCCGCCTTGTAAGCTTTAATAGCCTCATTGAACTCCGCCGCCAAAGACTCCTCGACACTTACTGATTGGTTATAGCGGTCGTTAGCGACATTAAATTCTTGGATAGCGCCAGCGTCCCCATCAGTACTTGCCTCCCGCAGAGTGCTCATAAGCTCATCCAGACATTTTCTAAATACTTCTGCATCTGATTGAAAAGATTTTATCGCCGTCTGAGTTGCGATCATCTCATCGTATGTTGAGCTGGCCCCGTCAGGTATGTTTGGTGCAGTCGGCATATTGCAGTCGTCGGCCTGAGACGATGTGGCCCATACCGCCAGACTTAGAGACAGACCTATAAAAACTTGTTTTCTCGTTATTTTTTTCATGAAACACCTCGGTTTGTAGATGATTAGCTCACCAGTTAGTAGGCTCTCAGCTGGACCTGTTGAAATTGGTTGTCAGCTATCAAAGCCTGAACGATTTCTTGCCCATCCTCTTCTTTTGCGATACCAACAATCTGTACCAGATAAAGCAGTGTACCTTCAGAGTACTCTACGGCGACTTTTGCATTATACCCTTGAATCATCAACCCCTCGGCGACCTCATTTGCCACATCGCTGTCTGTAAATGTGTCAATGAAAATGAACCATCTAGCCGGAGGAGGTGGAGTATTTTCAGACAATGCTGCACTACCTTTAGCGTTTGATGTTGTTGACGAGGGGCTCGCGCTTTTTGTTCTTCTTGGAAAAGCCGAGCTATTGCTTGATGGTGCTGCCGGCGTGGTTTCAGACATACTTGGATTACCTGCAACCATGGCGTTGGCTATAACACGTAATCTACCGGTCCGATAAGCGAGCTCTATGCCAGATGCCGCGGCTGTTGCATCACTTCTCGTTTTAAACCCAATAACCTTCACTTGCTGGAGCTCTTGGCCCTCTCGCGTGATTGATTGAATCGTGACGGCATAGCCCTCGTTTTCCAGAGCAGAGACAAGATTGTTGAGGTTGTTCTTGCTGGAGAATGCCCCGACAACAACAGCCCACGTGCCAATCCTGTTGCTGGCGTCCTCTGATCTTGTATTAGGGTACATTTTGGAGAGAGAGGAAGTCATCTCTGGCCCGTCAGTACGGTCGGTCACACTGGGCTGAGCGCCCCTCTCATCCAAGGAATCGTCGACGCGTGTCGCGGTGATCGGCTCTATTTTGGTCGTGTTATGCGGGTTTTTCGTCGAGGCCGATTTCTTATCATAAGCCCCTTCACTTGCAGCAGCAGTCACCTCGGTTGCGTCCACAATATGGGGATCCACCAAATCACTTCGTGCTGAGGACTTAGACTCAATGACAGGCGAGAATGACTCAGAGCCATCAACTAAATTGTCCAGTTTTCTCGTGAGCGCAGCGTTTTCAGCAACAAGGCGTTCGACATCATTGTTCGAGGCAATTAAGTCTTTTGCCAGCCTCGCTATTTCCGCTTCCATATTAGCGCGCTGAAACAACGCGCTCGCGCCGGCTGCCAACATCAAGATAGTCGCAACGACACCAATTGCGATTGGCCATAGGTTTTTTCGCGGGTTACTGGCCGCTAAGGCGTGATCGGCGAGGGTGGCGTTCGCGTCGTCAGGCTCTTGTTGGTGCTGGTGTTGATCGCTGGTCATCCACGTCTCCGCAGTATCGCCCGTACGCCAGGGTCTTTATTGATATGCGCGTTGTTATAGATAAATTTGGGACTGTGGTCCAGTCAATAATAGGGCACCTCATTCCAGTTTGATTTACGACTTGCCCAACTGTTTTTATGTAAATCAGATGCCTAGATTTGCAATTCCGGTACACTTCCGCCATGGACGTTTCTGACATTCTTTCAGACCTCAATGAGGCCCAGCGTGAGGCAGTTGCTGCAGAGAGTGGCAATCTTTTAGTTCTCGCTGGGGCCGGTTCAGGTAAAACTCGAGTGCTCGTCCATCGTATAGCTTGGCTAATCCGAGCCGAGGGTGTGTCCCCACATTCTCTACTGGCAGTGACATTTACCAATAAGGCAGCCAGGGAAATGAGGGGCCGAATTGAGTCGATGCTGGGTATTTCAACGATGGGCATGTGGGTTGGCACTTTCCATGGACTGGCTCACAGACTACTGAAGCAGCATTGGCAGGAGGCGCGGCTTCCTCAAGCCTTCCAGATTTTGGATAGTGACGACCAGCTCCGCCTGGTGAAACGGGTTTGTAGAGACCTTGATCTTGATGACGCCCGGTGGCCACCCAAACAGGCGCAGTGGTATATCAATGCGCAAAAAGATGAAGGCCTGAGGGCTGCACATGTCGAGCCTGCCTATGGTGATCTCCATGAAAAAACCTTGCACCGTGTATACACCGCGTATGAGGAGGTTTGCGAGCGAGGCGGCTTGGTTGATTTTGCAGAACTATTATTGCGGGCCCATGAACTCTGGCTACATAGTCCTGCTACCCTCGCCCATTATCAGCAGCGTTTTCGCACCATCCTCGTAGATGAGTTTCAGGATACCAATACCATTCAGTACGCCTGGCTTCGGGTTCTGGCGGGGAACACGGTGCCAACGGTTGCAGTTGGTGACGATGACCAGTCGATTTATGGTTGGCGTGGTGCGCGAATCGAAAACATTCAACGCTTCAGTGAGGATTTTGCTGAAACACGCACCCTTCGGCTTGAGCAAAATTATCGGTCGACGCAAACAATACTGAGCGCGGCTAATGGCTTGATCGCCCATAACTTTGGGCGCCTGGGAAAGGAACTCTGGACTGCTGGTGATCAGGGAGAGCCGATTAGTCTGTATGCGGGTTTTAACGAGCAGGATGAAGCTAGGTTTATTATTGAGCGGATTCAGTCTTGGATAGAGGAGGGCAACCAAAGGCAAAGCGTTGCCATTTTGTATCGATCCAACGCGCAGTCACGGGTGTTAGAGGAAGCGCTGATAAGAACTCAGATCCCCTATCGCATTTATGGCGGCCAGCGGTTCTATGAGCGGCTCGAAATTCGAAATGCCCTTGCATACATGCGCCTCCTCATTGCACGCCAAGATGATCCGGCATTGGAGCGAATTTTAAACGTGCCGCCAAGAGGCATAGGCGCCAAGACCGTGGATGGGTTGCGAGAGCTAGCCCGGGAGCGCCAGATAACACTTTGGCAAGCTATAGAGATTGCTGGCGAAGAAAAGTTGTTTCCTGGCCGCGCGCTCTCTGCACTTACCGGGTTCTACACCCTTATCAATGAGATGGACTCGGTGACTGTTGAGCTTCCACTGGAGGAGTTAACAGAACACGTTATTCATCAGGCGGGCTTGATTGATTACCATCGCGCTGAAAAGGGAGAGCGCGGACAGGCTAGAGTGGAAAACCTCGAGGAACTGGTCTCCGCCGCGAAATCTTTTGTTGCGGAAGAATCAGAGTTAAGTCCACTGCAGCAGTTTCTGGATAATGCGGCTCTGGATGCTGGTGATGCACAGGCGGATCCACATGAAGATAGCGTTCAGCTAATGACGCTGCACTCTGCAAAGGGTCTGGAATTTCCATTGGTATTTTTGGCAGGCATGGAGGAGAACCTTTTCCCTCACCGTATGTCTCTAGATGAACCCGGCCGCCTCGAAGAGGAGCGCCGTCTGTGTTACGTGGGCATCACTCGCGCCATGCAAAAACTGGTGCTCACTTATGCGGAAAGTCGTCGGCTCCACGGATCTGAGAACTACAACACGCCCTCCCGATTTGTGCGGGAGATTCCTTCTGAGTTGTTGAGCGAGGTGAGATTGAGTGCATCAGTGGCACGACCAATGTCTTCCTTGTCTTCGACTCAAATTTCGGCCTCTGTTGAAGCCGGTGTCCAATTAGGTCAGCGGGTGCTGCATCAGGTGTTTGGAGAAGGCGTGGTGGTTAACTTCGAAGGGCGAGGTGGAAACGCTCGCGTGGAGGTCAGCTTTGCTGCCGGTTCAAAATGGCTGGTGCTTCAGTATGCGAATCTCGAAGCGCTTTAGCCGTATTCCCCAATGATAATAAGGCCGACTCTACCCTAGAAGGGAGAAAGAAATGTTTGAGCGTCGATATTTACCGGTAGTCGTTGTTGTTCTGGTTGGGCTGCTCGCAGCAGTAGTAGCGCTCTGGGCGATAGATCGAGGGACCATGAAACCCTCTTCCGCTAACGCCAATAACGCTACCTCATCAGAGAAATATGAGTGGAAGCTTGTAACGACTTGGCCCAAAAACCTCCCTGGGCTTGGCGCGGCGCCTGAAAATTTTGCCAGATATGTTGAGGAAATGAGTAGCGGCCGGTTATCGATACGAGTGTACGGTGCAGGTGAAATTGTGCCCGCTTTCGAGGTCTTTGATGCGGTATCCCAAGGCGTTGCAGAGATGGGCCATGGGGCGGCCTACTACTGGAAAGGAAAGATACCTGCCGCGGTTTTCTATACAGCAGTGCCTTTTGGTATGACCGCACAGGAAATTAATGGCTGGCTGCACCATGGGGATGGGCTCACTTTGTGGCGCGAACTTTATGCTCCCTTTGGCGTTATCCCCTTCGCTGGGGGCAGTACTGGAGTTCAAATGGCTGGTTGGTTCAACCGAGAACTGCGAAGTGCAGAGGACCTAAAAGGGCTAAAAATGCGGATACCCGGCCTCGCTGGCGAGGTTTTTGATGCTTCAGGAGGAACCGCTGTTCGGATAGCGGGAGGTGAGGTGTACACGTCGATGCAGACCGGGGTGATCGACGCTGTCGAGTGGGTTGGCCCCTATAACGATCGAACTCTGGGTCTGAATGAAGTTGCCGAGTATTACTACTATCCAGGGTGGCACGAGCCCGGGGCCATGCTTGAATTTACGGTGAACGAACAGGCGTTTTTGGCGCTTCCAAAAGACCTTCAGGCCATCGTCGAGTACGCAGCGCGAGCCGCTAACCAAAATATGTTGGATGAGTTTACCGCCCGTAACAATGAGTCTCTTCGTACGCTCCTGGCGAGTGGAACCAAGCTGCGCGCAGTGCCCGAGGACGTGTTGCAGGTTTTTTACAACAACTCGCTGGTTGCTCTTGATGCGCTGGTAGAAAATGACCCCATGGCGCAAAAAATTGCCCGCTCCTATCAAGCTTTCGCCAAAGATGTCAGGGCATATCACGAAATTTCAGAGCGGGCATTTCTGAATGCTCGTGACAAGGTCTTGCCGCCAGTGAATCTCACGGGGCAATGACCCGGGTTCGTTTTTCGCTATCGATCGCAACATAAATAAATGTGCCCTCGGTAACCTTAATCGGCTCGCCATCCTGTTTTGAATTAATCCATACCTCGACGACTACCCGTACCGAGCTTCTACCGATATCAACAACATCGCAGTAACAACTTACGACGGCGCCAACGTGCACTGGCGTTAGAAAAGACATCCCCTCAACCGCCACAGTTGCTACCCGCCCATCGGCAACTTCGCAGGCAGTGACATAGCCAGCAAGATCCATTTGTGACATTAGCCACCCCCCAAAAATATCCCCATGAGGGTTGGTGTCGCAGGGCATGGCCACTGCTTGGAGGCTTAAATCTCCCTGGGGAGATGGATGTTCGTCAATATTGGTCATCGGCGCTAACCTTTTTGATCTGTTGATGGAGTCTTTTTTTATCTATTCTTTCACTGCAAGAGAAACCTATTTAGTAGTCATGGTGAGTTAGCCAAGCTTGTTGGGTAGCCAGGAAACGATGCTCGGCACGTACCACATCAGGAGAAGCAGGCCCAGCTGCAGTAGAACAAAAGGAATGACCCCTCGATACATTGCGCCGGTGTTCACCTTATCCGGGGCTACCCCCCGCAGGTAAAACAGAGCGAAACCAAAAGGAGGGGTGAGAAAGGAGGTCTGCAGGTTCACTGCAATCATGATGCCAAGCCAAATCGGATCAAAGCCCATGGCCAGAAGAATTGGGCCGACAATGGGGACTACAACGAAGGTAATTTCGATGAAGTCAAGAATAAAGCCCAACAAAAAAATAACCACCATGACCAATAGCAGTGCAGCGGCAGGACCGCCTGACATTGAGTGAAAAAACTCCTGAACCAATTCTTCGCCGCCAAAGCCGCGAAACACCAGCGAAAAGACCGAAGCACCAATCAGGATGAGAAAAATCATGCTGGTCACTTGCAGGGTACTTTGCCCAATGTCTCGCAGACGAGACCATGTCATCTCTCGCCTCAAGATGGCTAACACCAGGGCCCCTACTGCACCCACTCCAGAGGCTTCTGTTGGTGTTGCTGCGCCGACCAGGATCGACCCAAGCACCAGCCCGATTAAGCCTAAGGGAGGTAACAACACACTTAACACTTGAGCAGGCGATATCGCTGATGTCTCTATGGGGGGCACTTTTTTCGGAGATACCCAGCCGGTAATGGCAATCCATAGCACGTAGCAGGCGACCAGGATAAGGCCTGGCACAAGGGCTCCTATAAAAAGGTCACCTACTGACACCGTGGCGGTATTGATCACCCCCATCTCGAGCTGGGCCCGTTGATAGGCACTTGAAATAATATCCCCGAGCAGGACGAGCGCGATAGAGGGCGGAATAATTTGACCGAGCGTGCCGGTTGCGCAGATCGTACCTGTCGCAATGCTGGGGCTATAACCAGCTCGAAGCATGGTGGGCAGCGACAGCAGCCCCATGGTAACTACTGTTGCTCCCACGATGCCAGTGCTGGCAGCAAGCAGGGCGCCGACTAAAACGACAGAAATCCCGAGGCCCCCAGGCCTTCTACCAAACAACTGTGCCATCTGGTTAAGCAAATCTTCGGCGATCCGGGCGCGCTCGAGAATATTACCCATCAAAATGAATAGAGGCACTGCTATAAGTGTCTCGTTGCTCATCGTGCCAAAAATGCGAGCAGGCAATGCAACAAGGTAGGTGGGATCAAAGCCACCAGCCAGAGTCCCGAGTGCCGCAAAAACAAGGCTGACCCCGGCGAGAGTAAGCGCCACGGGAAATCCAAGCATCAAGGTCAGGCATACCGCAAGAAAAAGAGCGAGTGCAAACTCAGCTTGCATCGTCAGGCTCCGCCGTCAGGATGGTTAGCGACTTCAAAATCTCTGATGTTGCCTGCAGCAATAACAATGCTGCCATAGCAGGTATAAGGCTCTTGAGTATGAAAACAGCAGGTATACCCCCTGGCTCGGGGGAGACTTCCCTAATGGCCCAGGATTCGGTCACATATCCCCAGCAGGTGATACCAATCAGCACGCAGAGGGGCAGCGTAAATAGGGTATGACCCAGCGCATTAACCCACGCTTTTTGGCGATCAGAGAAACGACGGTAAAAGATATCTACCCTTACATGTCCATCTGCCCCCAGAGTGCAAGATGCACCAAGCAGGAACAGCGCGCTGTGCAGATATATCACCCCTTCCTGGGCTGTAATTGCACCCACACCCAATCCGTAGCGCAGACTGACTACGGCGACGGTGAGGGCGGCCATTATTAAGGGAAACCAACTAATTACAGGCAACAGTGAGTTGGAAATACCGTCTAGAAAGCGACTGGAAAGGGATGACGTCGACAAGGTCTTGTTCATTTCAGGGGTCCTTTGAGCCGCCGGACAGGTTATCATTGTTGTGTCGACTATTTTAGGGAGATTGCCCCGTGTTAACTGTTATTTCGCCTGCGAAAACCCTCGATTATGAGACGCCGGCAACAACACGACAAACCACCCAGCCTGTATTCCTCTCACGAGCGGCGGAGTTGGTGGAGGACGCTCGACGGATGACGCCGGCGGATATTCAGAGCCTGATGGGGGTCAGTGAGAAAATTGCCAACCTGAACCATGAGCGTTTTATGAATTGGCACCCTGAATTTACCTCTAGCAACGCGAAGCAGGCTTTACTGGCGTTTAAGGGTGACGTTTACACCGGACTGGATGCAGACACCCTCGATGCCGGTGGCTTGAAGTTTGCGCAAAAGCATCTTCGTATTTTGTCTGGTCTTTACGGGCTTTTGCGTCCACTCGATTTGATGCAGCCCTATCGCCTCGAGATGGGCCTGCGGTTTAAAAATCGTGGCGGCAAAAATTTATACGAGTTCTGGGGTGATGATATTGCGAAGGCGGTACAGAGTGCACTTGGAAAGAGTGGCAGTCCGCTGCTGATTAATTTGGCATCAAACGAATATTTCAAATCAGTCAACGCCAAATTCCTCGACGCAGAAATCATCACCCCTGTTTTTAAGGACCTAAAGCAGGGCAAGTACAAGATGATCAGTTTCTACGCGAAAAAAGCCCGAGGGCTCATGGCTCGCTACATTATAGATCAACGCCTCAACGAGCCAGAGGGCCTAAAAAGTTTTGATAGTGAGGGTTATTACTTCAGTGATCAGCAATCGACAGAGCGGGAGCTTGTCTTTTTGCGGGATGCTCCACCAACCTGAAGTCCCGTCTTACTCAATCTGCTTGAAAGGTAGCAGCGTGCAGGCCTCCTGCTGGTAGGCGCGGACCTGATCCATTTCCCGGCGGCAGAATGCCGCGATTGGTTCGCGAAAGCCCTGCTCCGCCACCCAGTGCAATGACCGAGTGAGTGTGGGCTCAAACCCTCTTTGAATCTTGTGTTCTCCTTGAGCGCCCGGGTCAAACTTTTCCAGGCCTCTCTCGATACAGTATTCGATACCCCGGTAATAGCAGGCCTCGAAGTGCAAGTTATCGTACTCTTCAAGGCAGCCCCAGTAACGGCCATATAGCGTGGTCGATGACTCAAAATAAAGGGCTGCAGCAATTGGAAGCCCAGCTCCGTTTTTGGCGATGACCATCACCGGTATATCGCCCAAGCCCGGGCATACGTCCAGGAAAAACTCTTTTGTCAGATATCCTCCATGGCCACTGCGCTTGGCGTAAGTAGTCTGATAGCAGTAATGAAAAAATTGCCACTGATCGGTGGTGATAGTGCTGCCTCTGTGAGTGCTTAGAGAAAGGCCCTGTCTGGATATGCTGTCGCGCTCTTTCCTGAGATTTTTTCTCTTTCGGCTGCTAAAGGTCCCCAGGAATTCGTCGAAGCTTTTGTAGTCGCGGTTGAACCAGTGAAATTGGCAGGTGGTGCGCTCAACGAAGCTACCGTCTTCGGGCAGGGCGTTCGTTGGAGGGAACTGGTCGTTGAACAGAATGTGCCAACTAGTGATACCTCTCTGTGTGCACAGGTCGGTAACAGCGGACAAAAATAACTCTAGCGCAGTCTCTTCACTGGGATTGGTCCAGATTCGTGGTCCAGTGGCGGGTGTAAATGGGACTGCAGAGACGACCTTTGGGTAATACTCCAGACCTTGGCGGTGCCATGCATCTGCCCAAGCCCAGTCGAAAACGTACTCTCCATAAGAATGCCCTTTCAGAAAGCCTGGTGCTGCGGCTATTGCGCGGCCATGTTCACGCAAAACCAGATGGAATGGCACCCAGCCGCTGGTTTGGGTGGTGCACTCAGAGCGCTCCAGCCCCAGGAGAAAATCGTGCCTAAGAAACGGGTAGTCAGGATCAAACCAAGCAGACCATTCAGCCTTCGGAATGTCAGCGATACTTCCGTGAACAAACAGTTCCATAAAAAACGGGCGGGCAAAATCGGGTTATTAAATGTGCTATACGAGCTAGCCCGCAAACTGTCCCACAATTCCCGTTAAAACAATTAAACCGATCCACTTGCTCTGGTTGAATGCCTTGAAGCAGTTGACTTTGTCACGCTCCCTGATGAGCCATTGGTGCCATAGAAACATCGCCCCAACAGCGGCGATGGCAATGAAATACACCAATCCCAGCTTAAAACTCACCCCCGCCACAACGAAGCACCCAAGCGATATGAGCTGCATTAGGCCGATGAGTCGCCGGTCCATTCGGCCAAAAAGAATCGCTGTGGACTTGATCCCAATAGCGAGATCGTCGTCTATATCAACCATCGCGTATTGGGTGTCGTAAACCACGGTCCAAAGCAGGTTGGCAAAAAACAGCCACCATAATCCAGCGGGCAGGCTGTTTGTTGCCGCCGCAAAGGCCATGGGAATAGACCAGGAGAACGCCGCGCCAAGGACAAACTGGGGCAGGTGGGTCCACCGTTTCATAAAGGGATAGATCATCGCAAGTCCAGCCCCAACAAGAGATAGCATCACCGTCAGTTGGTTTGTCATAAGCACCAGAAGCAGCGCGATAATCAATAGAAAAGCGAGTAAGCCAAGCGCTTCCCCAGTGCTGACTGCGCCTGTGATCAGCGGGCGATAGCGAGTTCGTTCTACGAAGCCGTCCAGCTTCCGGTCGGCCAGATCGTTTGCCACACAGCCCGCGGCCCGCATCACGATCACACCGAGGGCAAAGATAATCAGCAAATCAGTTCTGGGCCAACCCTCACTGGCCAGAACTAAGGCCCATGCCGTTGGTGCCGCTAGAAGCCAGGTCCCTATCGGTTTGTGAAAACGCATTAATTGCCACAGGCCCAGCCATTTGTTGACAGGCCCTGGTTCCGGATGGCTCTTGGCGATGTCGGAGGTTATTGAAATGGTGGCCACCGATGGTTGATAAAGTCGGTAGTGTACCCTGTTCACACCCTCGCGAAAGCTTGCCTTTCACCGGTCCAACGATCTATCAACGCGTCACAAACCTCTGGGTGCTGGTCCAGCAACTTGCCAGCGATCTCCTGAACCTCATCCAATAGAAATTCATGCTCCGGGAGCTGAGCGACTCTGAAGGTGGCAGCACCTGTTTGCCGCGTGCCTAATAGCTCGCCGGCGCCGCGAAGGCGCAAATCTTCTTCTGCGATAAAAAAGCCGTCGTTGCTTTCACGAAGCACGCTCAATCTCTCTCTTCCGATTGCGCTCAGGGGTTGCTGATACAGCAGAACACAGAAACTTTCTGTTGAGCCTCTGCCGACTCGTCCGCGAAGCTGATGAAGCTGCGCAAGCCCAAGTCGTTCTGGATTCTCGATAATCATCAGGCTGGCGTTGGGCACGTCGACACCCACTTCAATGACAGTAGTGGCAACCAGCAGCGAAACCTCTCCATTCGCAAAGCGGATCATCACCTCTTCTTTCTCCTGAGAGCTTAGGCGACCATGGATGAGGCCAATGTTTACATCGGGAAGCTCGCTGGCCAACAACTCTGCAGTGGCTTCCGCTGCCTGGGCGTTGAGATTGTCTGACTCCTCAATCAGGGTACACACCCAATAAGCCTGTCGCCCCTCCCTGCATGCCAAGCCAACTCGCCTGATCACATCCTGGCGTCGGTCGCTGTCAACCAGCGATGTTTTTACGGGGGTTCTACCGGGAGGTAGCTCATCGATAACAGAGTTGTCCAAATCGGCATATGCGACCATCGATAGGGTGCGTGGGATCGGTGTAGCGGTGAGTACAAGCTGATGTGGGTAGCCAGCCGATGACGCTTTTTCGGTCAGCGCGAGGCGCTGGTGAACGCCGAATCGATGTTGTTCATCAATGATCACCAGAGAAAGGTTGTTAAAAATAACGCCCTCTTGAAACAATGCGTGGGTTCCAACAACCAGTTGAGCAGTGCCATTTGCGATCGTATCGATGGTATTGGCCCGCGCTTGGCCTCTTACCTTCCCGCTCAGCCAGGCCACCTTCACCCCCAGGGGTTCGAGCCAACCTCTGAAATTTCTGAGATGCTGCTCTGCCAGTAGCTCGGTCGGCGCCATCATGGCGACCTGGTATCCCGAAGCAATTGCGGCTACGGCAGACATAGCGGCAACTAAAGTTTTGCCTGAGCCCACATCTCCTTGGACAAGCCGTAGCATCGGTGTCTGTTGGGAGAGGTCTCCCATGATTTCGCCAATAACACGTTGCTGGGCCTGGGTCGGTTTAAAAGGAAGCGTAGAAAGGAAATCGTTGCAAAGCCGGGGATTGCTCTCAATCAAAGGCGCATTCAATGCCCTCTCTTTGTCTCTGAGCGCCTGCAGTGAAAGGTGATGTGCAATAAGCTCTTCAAGGGATAGCCTCTGCTGCGCTGGATGCTGCCACTCCCTGATTTGGTCCACTGGTGCGTCGGGCGGTGGCCTGTGAAGATAGCGAATGGCATCACTCAGGTTCTGGGATGAGGCCTGAACCGGGGCAAGAAGATCTGCAGGCGGGTTGTTGGTCAGTATCTGCAGGGCCTGGTCCGTAAGCTTTCGCCAAAGGCCCTGGCCCAAGCCTTCTGCGGTGGGGTAAATTGGGGTCAGCGCGTTTTCCAGAAACCCTTGACCGTCTCCGAGTCGGTACTCAGGGTGAATCATCTCTCCGCCTTGGCGTCCAGGCCTAGCCTGCCCAAAGAGTGCAATAGGTGTGCCGGGCTTGAACTGATTCACCTGGGCGCGACGAAAGTGGAAGAAGCGAAGGGTCAACAACCCTGACGTATCAGCCACTTTGACCACTAGTGAAGGCCGGCGCCCCGGGACCACGCTTGCCAGCCGCACCTCTCCATGGACCACGGCATCTAGCCCCTCTTTCAATGAGGAAATCGGGGTCACGCGAGTTCTATCCTGATAGCGTAACGGAAAGTGGAACAGGACGTCCTCAACAGTCGTCAAACCAAAAGCGCTAAGTCGGTCGTAGAGTTTCGGCCCGACACCTTTAAGCGATGATAGTGGCGTTAGTGCACCTAGTTTGGTCTTGTCCCTCATCTGTTTCGTGAGCAACCTTTTACTGAGACTGGCATACTGGTAACAGGATTATGACCTAGAGTGATTGCGGTGGCCCATCCCCATCTTCTTATTGTTGGCTGTGGTGATATTGGTGTCCGTGTTGGATCCCGCCTCCAGTCGCGAGGCTGGAGAATTAGCGCCATGCGAAGGCGGGCGGATCAATTGCCTAAGGCATTCAATGCCGTGTCTGGCGACTACACCAAAGCCGCCGACTTGATGGGTCTGGCCGAGCTTTGTCCAGACTATCTATTATTCACGCCAACGCCAACTTCCCGTGATGAGAGCGGGTATTGGCAAGGCTTTGATCAGCCCGCCCGAGCCCTGTCAGCTGGGGACATGAGCAGAGGGTTACGCGGTGCGGTCATGATCTCTTCCACTCGGGTTTTTGCCGAAAAGTCGGGTGGCTGGGTTGATGAGTTTTCTGCAATTGCCAAAGATGACCCCTGCGCAGAGGCAATTTTCTCTGCAGAACAGCAGTTCATGAGTGGGATCCCGGCTGCAACGATTTTTCGAGCAAGTGGTTTATACAACGGCTCCCCAACAGGTCATCTGGTCTCTCGCGTATCTTCCGGTATTTTCAGTGCGGATCGAAATCGCTACAGCAATAGGATTCATCGGGAAGACCTGGCTAGAGCGATCGAGTTTGCGTTGCTCAGTGCCGAGAAGGGCAAGCCGCTTATCGGTTGCTATGTCGCCAGCGATGACCGGCCTTCGCTTGTAGGTGAGGTAGAGGCTTGGATCGCCGAGCGACTCGGCGTTTCCTACGACCCGGCTACTCAAGGCGATGGTGATACCACTCGTGGCAACCGGCGTTGTGAAAATGGGCGCCTCAAACAAGCTGGGTTTGTTTACCGTTATCCCGATTATCGCGCGGGTTATGAACAGCTGAGTGGCGGCGACTAGGCCTTTCGAGCTGTGTCCAAAGCATCCGCTAAATACACAGGATGGCTTCGATTTCGATCTGGACACCCTTTGGAAGGGCCGCGACTTGCACGCAGGCGCGTGCAGGATAGGGCTCATTGAAAAAGCTGGCCATCACGGCATTCACTGCCGCAAAGTGGGTCAGGTCAGTCATTGAAATATTAATCTTCACCGCATCGTTGAGAGTGCCGCCCGCCGCGCTCGCTATAGCAGCAAGGTTTTTGAAGACCTGCGTTGCTTCTGCCTCGATTCCGCCCGCGACCACGTCCATGGTGTTTGGATCCAGCGGTATTTGGCCTGAAATCCAGACGGTGTTGCCAACTTTTATTGCTTGTGAGTACGGCCCAATAGCGGCTGGTGCTGAATCAGTTGAAATAATGGCTCGATTCGACAAAATAAACTCCTCTCGCTCGGAGTAGGTTAATTGGTGTCAGCGCCTGCTGGTTCTAGATACGCGACGAACACCCTCAACAGTCCTCAAGCGCTTCATGATTCTTGCGAGGTGTATTCGGCTGGATACCTGCAGCTCTATGTCAATGTAGGTGTATTGAATGTCTTTATCTTGGGTTGTTATACGATCAATGTTCATATCAACGGCATTGAGGCGAGTAGCTACAAGGGCAATCAAGCCGCGTTGGTTTACAGCCTCCAACCTCATCCCTACAGGGAATACCCCTTCAATGTGTTCACCCCAGCGCAAGGCCATTAGCCGCTCTGGTTGCTCTCGCATCTCCAGATAGTTGGCACAGTTTTCCCGATGCACCACCAGGCCCTTTTCCGGACTTAAATAGCCGCCGATGGGATCTCCCGGAAGGGGGCAACAACATTTTGCGTAGGTGACAACAAAGCCCTCGGTTCCCCTAATCGCCACTGCCGCCACCTTTTCCGGATCCACCGGGCCGGCGTTAGCCCCAGCAATCCGGCTCGCGACAATATTTGGCAGTAAATTTCCAAGGGCTATATCAACGAAGAGGGCCTCCCGATTTTGCTTACCGAACTTGGCGAGTGACTGGGCCATAAGCTCCTCGTCGATGTCATCAAGCCTAACCTCGTAAGTCATGAGGGCCTTATCGAGCAGATTGTGCCCAAGTTCAATGGAGTCTTCCCGGCGCTGGTCCTTCAAGAAGTGGCGAATATTCGTCCTTGCTCTCGCCGTAACAACATAATTAAACCAGTCTGGATTGGGTCTGCCGTTTGGCGATGTGACAATTTCAATTGTTTGGCCGCTCTTCAGAGGCTCAGAGAGAGGGGCTAAATGCCGATCAATACGGCAAGCAACGCAGCGATTCCCAATATCGGTATGAATTGCGTAGGCTGCATCAACCGCAGTGGCACCCTTTGGCAGCTCCATGATGTCACCTTTCGGCGTGAAGACGTAAACCTCGTCCGGGAACAAATCCATTTTGACGCTTTCAATAAACTCGAGGGGGTTACCTGCGCGCTGCTGCATCTCGAGCAAGCCCTGCACCCATTCTCGGGCGCGGGTGTGGGAGGCGGTTGTGGCGTTACCCTCGGTTTTATACAGCCAATGGGCGGCGATGCCATTATTGGCCATATCCTCCATTTCCCGAGTTCTTATTTGTATTTCTATGGGCACTCCATGCATGCCCTTGAGGACGGTATGAAGCGATTGGTAGCCGTTGGCTTTGGGGATGGCAATATAGTCAGTGAACTCCCCGGGCACCGGTTTGTAGAGGCTGTGCACGGCGCCGAGAGTCCGGTAACACGCATCTACAGAGTCCACGATGATCCGGAAAGCAAAAATATCCATGATGTCCGAGAATGATTTGCGCTTTGTCTTCATCTTTGTGTAGATGCTGTAGAGGTGCTTCTCTCTTCCCTGCACCTCTACCTGAAGTCCCTCTCGCGATAACAGGGATTCAATCTGGGCTTTTACCTGATCGACCAAAGCTGTTCTGTTGCCACGAGATTTTTTTATTGCGGCTTCGATTCGGCGTGCGCGCATGGGATAGAGGGCCTTAAACCCAAGATCTTCAAATTCCATCCGGACGCTGTTCATGCCCAGGCGCATGGCGATTGGTGCGTAAATCTCCAGTGTCTCAAGAGCGATACGGCTCATCTTGTCACGGGTTAAAACGCCGAGGGTGCGCATATTGTGTAGCCGGTCGGCAAGCTTAACCAGAATGACGCGGATATCCCGCGCCATCGCAAGCGCCATCTTTTGGAAGTTCTCTGCCTGCTTTAACTCGATGCTATCGAATTCAATGTGCGTCAGTTTGCTTACGCCATCAACCAGCTCTGCGACTTCATCGCCAAACTGTGCGCCGATGTCCTCCTTGGTTACACCGGTGTCTTCAATCGTGTCGTGTAACAGCGCGGCCATCAAACTTTGATGGTCCATATGCATCTCTGCCAGCACGCCCGCAACGGCGAGTGGATGAGTAACATAGGGCTCTCCACTCCTCCGGACCTGCCCGTAGTGGGCTTGTTCGGCAAAGAAGTAGGCTCGCTTGACCTGCATTACCTGCTCCGCAGTTAGGTACTGCCGCAGGCTTTTCTCGAACTGAGTGAGGGAGCTGTCTGGGGGCGTTTTGGTGCTTCGGTTGTCGGCGGTGCTCCGCAACAACAACCGTGCCGTGACGTCGGTGAGCGAACCGCTGAGAACCTGTAATGTGCTGGTTACCACCGGACTCGCTCTTCAGGCTTAATAGAGCGGGGTTTCGAAGCTCGCAGCTAACTCTTCTTCCGCTTCAATCTCTGTTTCACGCGCCATGAGCTCTGGAGTAACCATCCCCTCGGCAATTTCTCGCAACGCGATAACCGTTGGTTTATCACTCTCTTCTTCTACCATCGGGTCTTTCCCCTGGATAGCAATTTGGCGTGCGCGCTTCGAGGCGAGCATGACCAGCTCAAATCGGTTATCGACATTGTCGAGGCAGTCTTCAACAGTTACTCGTGCCATGATCTATTCTCTACAGGTACAGTGGAAAAATTCCCCGCAAACACGGGGACTCACCAGTTTACCTGATATTGGCAGTTAAAGTTAGCTGTGAAAAATGCCTAGTTAGAAAGAATCGCAGAAAGGGTGTCAGACAGCCGTGTAGCTTGATTTTCACGGCGCAAATGCTGACTTCTGATAATGCATTCCAGGTCGTTTAGCGCAATGTCAAAGCGATCATTGAGAACCACATAATCGGCCTCTCGCCAGTGCTCTAGTTCACTTTTGGCTTCTGCCATTCGGCTTTCAATGGTCTTGTTGTCGTCTTGGCCGCGGCCCTGCAATCTCTCCCGCAGGGTGTCTAGTGATGGTGGCACGATAAAAATTGAACAGCTTGTTGGCACCGCGGCTTTGACCTGCTCCGCCCCCTGCCAATCTATTTCCAAAATAACATCGGTGCCCTGCTTCAGTCGCGCTGTTACCTCGGTGCGCGCTGTACCATAAAGATTGCCAAACACTTCCGCCCACTCGAAAAACTCTCCATTTTTTGCTGAGCTTTCAAAGCTTTCGCGGTCAACGAAATGGTAGTTGATGCCGTTTTCTTCTCCCGGCCGTTGTGCGCGGGTTGTGTGGGAAACTGAGACACAAAGGTCTTTATTTCGGTCAACCAGAGCTCTCACCAAGGACGTCTTGCCGGCCCCGCTTGGAGCGGACACTGTAAATAAATTGCCTGTCGCAGGAGGTTGCAAAATTCAGTACTCAGTCCGGTTATTCTATATTTTGTATTTGTTCGCGCATCTGCTCAATCAAAACCTTGAACTCAACTGCCGTCTCAGTTGTCGACAGTGAGGTCGACTTGGAGGATAGCGTGTTGGCCTCCCGGTTGAGCTCTTGCATTAGAAAATCGAGGCGCCGACCACAGGGTGCACTCCCCTTCAGTGACTTAGTAATGGCCTCGAGATGAGCCTCAAGTCGGTCCAGCTCCTCATCAACATCGGCTTTCTGTGCACTGTAAACCAGCTCTTCCTCCAGTCTTTTTGCATCTGGCTCTACGCCAATTTGGGCGAGCCGATCGTGAAGCCGCTGGTGCTGCTGGTCCTTTAATGCGGGGAGATTTCTTTTTAGTATTTCAAGTAGCTCGCCCATAGCAGCCACTCGCGACAGAATGGCCGTCGCCATTTTTTCGCCCTCTTCCCGCCGGGTCTGTGTAAGCGACGAGAGAGCCTCATCCAGCGCTCTATCTGCGCACTGCTCTAGAAGATGTTCGTCCGCAGGGGGGCTTGATAGAACGCCCGGTACCGAAAGCAGGGAAAGCCGGTCGGGGGCGATGGAGTCTGGAACGGTTTTCGCTATTTGATCAAGCTGCCTCATCAGGCCGGTCAATGCTTCAGGATCAATATCCGCTAAGCCAAGAGCAGCGGTGTCATCGAGCTTAATTTGTAGCTCCAGCTTTCCCCGGTGAACACGGCCGCTAATTTTCTTTCGCCAACCATATTCAAATTGTCGGAGGGACTCGGGGCATCGGATATGCAGGTCCAAAAACCGATTATTTACTGAACGCAGCTCTGCCGTGATCGTGACGTTGCCTGTTGTTACACTACTGCGAGCGAAGCCTGTCATGCTGTGTGTCACACTCTGTCCTCGTGTCGGTGACCATGTGAACTGAAACCCTAGCAATCAATAGTTTAACAGTAAGAGAAGGGGCCGCATGTGCCCCGCTATCTTAATTACCCAGCTGGAGAAAATGATATGTCTCAGCCCTCAACCAGACCAAGCGGGCGCGACCTTCACGAATTGCGCGACCTCGAGTTTACGCGCAATTTTACCTGTCACGCGGAGGGCTCAGTGTTGGTGTCTTTTGGCAACACACGGGTTATTTGTACCGCGAGTATCAACCCTGGGGTGCCGGGGTTTCTTCGTGGAAAGGGGCAGGGCTGGTTGACGGCTGAATACGGCATGCTGCCGCGCTCAACAGGCACACGAATGGATAGAGAGGCGGCACGCGGAAAGCAATCGGGTCGAACTGTCGAGATACAGAGGCTGATTGGCCGCTCGCTACGCGCAGCGGTTGATTTGTCTGTGCTCGGTGAGAATACCGTGCAGGTAGATTGCGATGTGATACAAGCAGATGGCGGCACTCGGACGGCATCAATCTCTGGCGCTTGTGTGGCGGTGGTCGACGCTTTTAATACGTGGCAGCGGGATAAAAAACTTGCAACGGATCCGCTAAGACACCTGATAGCGGCGGTATCTGTTGGAGTGTGGCGGGGCCAGCCTGTGGTTGATCTAGATTATGCTGAGGACTCCACAGCCGACAGTGATGTGAATGTCGTCATGTCTGAAGACGGTGGTTTGATTGAAGTGCAGGGCACTGCAGAGGGGGCCACCTTCGACCGCAGCGCCTTGACGGCCATGCTTGATCTAGCCCAAGGGGCTGGCGCGCAAATAATTGCGGCTCAGCGAGCGGCGCTCGCAAACTAACTATAGATCGACGTCGTAATCGATGATTACCGGGGCGTGATCTGAGAACGCCTCTTGTGTGTAGATGGCGGCGTTGTCGATACGATTGCAAAGAGCAATCGAAACCACGTGAGTGTCAGTACGCAAGCCGCCGGCATCATCCCCCTCAGGCCACCAGGTAAATTCATCCGCGTCGGTATTGAATGCCCTAAAAGCGTCACAGTAGCCAGTTTTATAAAGCGTGTTGAGCCAGCCCTGCTCCACATCGCTGAAGCCCGGTATGTCGACCCGGTTGCCGGCTTCCTCGGCGTCAGCGGATTTGCAGGCCAGCTCCCAGCCACCACACAAAATAAAGTCTCTGCGCTTGTTTTTAACTTTCTGGAGATGCCCGCCCAACAAGTCCATAAACTTGAGTTTTGTATTCATGGCTTCGTCTCCTGCAATGCCAGAGGGCATTAGCAGGGAACCAACACTTACATGTTGAAAATCAGCCTGGATGTACAGCCCTTTGTCATCAAAATCCACGAACCCCAGGCCTGTCATGATGGCCTTGGGCAGGGTTCTGCAATAAATCGCAACCCCGTTCTTGCGGTGGTCTGAAAAATTGTCGAGGAAATATGCATTGTACTCGGGTGGAAAGAAGTCGTTACTTTTAAGGGAGTACTCCGAGCATTGGGTGTCCTGTAGGCAGATGACGTCAGCGTCTTGAGCCATAAGCCACGCCATAAGCCCCTCTTCATTGGCCCTCTCAAGGCCCTCTACAACCAAGCTGATAACTCTCATTGCTAGTCCTACGAATACAAGCTAGATATGATATGAGATATGGGACACGGCGCGCCATGGTTTAGAAACGCAAAAGCGTTGAATGGGACAGAAAGCGGGCGCAGATTGGAGATTCAATTGGGTAAAAGTGACATCCTAGATCGATCTGACGCGCGTAAAGCCTTTATCGAACTCGCCATATCCTGTGACGTTTTAAAGTTTGGTGCCTTTGAGTTGAAGTCCGGGCGGATGAGCCCCTACTTTTTCAATGCAGGTGCCTTTTCCTCCGGTGCCGCCCTCGCCACACTGGGCGCCTGCTATTCGGCGACAATAGTCGCTGCAGACATGGTTCCCGACACGCTTTTTGGCCCTGCTTACAAGGGTATACCTCTCGCTGCGACCACAGCCGTAGCCCTAGCAGACATCCATCACCTAGACGTCCCGTACACGTTTAATCGCAAAGAGGCCAAGTCGCACGGCGAGGGAGGCATGCTGGTTGGAGCGCCGCTTGAGGGCCAAATCCTGATCGTGGACGACGTCATTACAGCAGGCACGGCCATTAGGGAGTCTGTGCAGCTAATTAAGCAGCATGGAGCAGTTCCCATGGGTGTGGTCATTGGTCTCGATCGCTGTGAGCGCGGGCAGTCCTCGATTTCAGCGGTTCAGGAGGCGGAACAGGAGCTTGGGTTGAGGGTGACCAGTGTGATAACACTTCATGACGTTATTGACTGGCTCGAAACCCGTGATGAGGGGAGCGAGCATCTCGAAGCAATGCTTCAGTATCGGGACGCCTATGGGGTTTAAGCGGGAATTTCTCGCATAAAGTCAGCGGTAAGCACTGCCCATTGCTCAGGCCATCCGGCTAGGGGTGAGCGCTTAAATTCGCTTCTGACAAATTGGCTGATCCGCCCCTCTGCTGCAGCAAGTAGCAAGGTGGCCGCATCGTTAAGCACCAACTGTGGCCTTCTGGCCTCGTGTATTTCGGCCTGACGCAACGAGGTTCGAAGCTGGGTCTCAAGCCGGTCGTATATTTGGCTAACTCGTAAATGAAGTCGTGGCTCCTCACCCGCCAGTGCCTCTCCGTGGAGAATTCGAGCAATGCCAGGGTTTCGTTCGCAAAAACCGAGTAAAAGCGTCAGCATCTGTTCACAGCTGGCCAGTGATTCAGTTGTCTCCTCGCTGATTCGCCGAAGCCGAGAGAAAAGGGTTTCTTCTGCAAACTCAATAAGTGCCTCAAACATCTTGGTCTTTGAGGCAAAGTGACGATAAAGAGCTGCTTCGGAAACCCCAACCTGCTCGGCTAGTTTGGCCGTTGTAATTTTGTTGCTGGCATTCCCCTCCAGCATCACCACCAGAGTCTGCAATATTTGTTCTCGGCGTTCGGAGCGAGGTCGCGGCATGGTCAGTCCGTAGCATCGGGAGCTTCTGTGATGCTAGCCATAGATGGCAACCGGTGCAACGAGAACCGGCCTTTGGCAGCCTATTTATTGCTAATTAACGTGCCGATTCCGTCGTCTGAGAAAATTTCGAGCAGGGCAGCGTGTGGCACTCTGCCATCAATTATGTGGGCGCTGGTCACGCCCTGCTTGACTGCGTCAAGGGCACACTGGATCTTTGGCAGCATACCCCCCTTGATGGTGCCATCCGAAATAAGCTTATCGACTTGTTTTGTTGAGAGCCCAGTTTGCACGGTGCCCTGGCTATCAAGTAGGCCTTCAACGTTGGTTAGCAATATGAGCTTCTCTGCGTGGAGTACCTCGGCGATTTTTCCGGCAACGAGGTCGGCATTGATATTGTAAGTCTTCCCATCTTTACCTCCAGCCACTGGTGCAATGACAGGGATAAAATCGCTTTGACCGAGCATGTGCAGAACATCGATATCAACAGCGGCAACTTCCCCTACTTGCCCGATATCTTGTGTTGTATTTTCCGACACTTGTAACTTACGAGCAGTCAGGAGCATCCCGTCCTTTCCGGTCAGGCCGACAGCGCGCCCGCCATTTCTGTGAATGCTGTTGACGATCTCCTTGTTTACGCTGGCACCCAGAACCATTTCGACTACGTCCATGGTGCGCTCATCGGTAACCCTCATCCCCTCAACGAAAGTAGTGGGGATCTCAAGTTTCTCAAGCAGCGCGCCGATTTGAGGTCCGCCGCCATGCACAACTATTGGATTCATTCCCACCAGTTTCATCAGAACCACGTCACGTGCGAAGGTCTCGAACAACTCGGGATCGGTCATGGCGTTTCCGCCGAACTTAATCACAAAGGTTCTGCCTGTAAAACGTTGTATGTATGGCAGAGACTCAGTGAGTACGCGGGCGAAATTGAAGGCATCTTCACGATTTAAAGACATGAGGATCTAATCTTTTACGTTGATGTGAGTGACACAGTGGACTCGTTAGAGTGATCTTGTCAATTCAGATGCCACCCTTGAAAGCGGGTTGTGTAATACACCCCGATACGGTGGCACCCCAAGGTCTAGGAGGAAAGCTAGAAACCTAAGTCCCACAGCGCCAATTGACTGTAAAAAGGTTCGTCTGAGGCGGTTGACCCTCATATCCATCGAAGGTCCGTTAGTCACCGAGCTGGCCTTTCGTCTGGTTTGCAACGCCACTTAGCATGTCACTAAACCGCTGGACGAGGGATACGGCTATGCTCAGCTTGGTGCCTTCCACGGTCATTTCACAGCCTGACCTGGACCAAAGGCTGATAGCGTTGTAGTCACTGTTGAAGCCGATGTCTTGCCGTGAGACGTCATTGGCAACAATGGCATCAAGGTTTTTGTTCGTGAGTTTCTCGTTGGCGTAGGCGGCCACATTGTCGGTTTCGGCCGCAAAGCCAATAACTAATGTCGGACGATAGCTTGCCGTGGCAACGGTCTGGACAATGTCGGGGTTCTGGACCAGCTGAAGCGAGAGCTCTGCACCGGTTTTTTTGAGTTTGGTCGAAGCCATCTCGACGGGTCGATAATCAGCAACTGCTGCAGCGGCGATGAATAGATCGGCGCCCGAGCTGACCTCTTGTATCGCTGTTTCCAGCATCTCCTGCGCTGATTCAACGTCGATTCGCGTCACTCTTTCGGGAGTATCGATATCTGCGGGGCCAGTAATTAGGATGGTCTCGGCCCCGGCCTCTGCGGCGGCGCGAGCGAGCGCAAACCCCATTTTGCCTGAGCTGTGGTTTGATAAATACCGAACCGGGTCAATCGCTTCACGGGTAGGACCGGCGGTGATAACGACCCGCCTGCCCGACAGAATCGACGTGGGTAGACATTGATGAACGGCCGAGAGGATATCAGCGGGCTCCAACAGGCGGCCCGGCCCGGTGTCGCCACAAGCCTGCTCGCCGGCATCGGGCCCCACAATCTGTATTCCCCGTGCTTTAAGGGTATCGATATTGGCGAGGGTGGCGGGATTAAGCCACATATGTTGGTTCATTGCGGGAGCGACAATGAGCGGGGCTGGCGTAGCCAAGACAACGGTAGTCAATAGGTCGTCGGCGCGGCCTTGAGCCAGCCTGGCAATAATGTCAGCGGTCGCAGGGGCCAGAACCACAAGATCAGCCCAGCGAGCCAACTCGATGTGGCCCATGCCCATTTCAGCGTCCTCATCGAGCAGCTCGGTATGCACCGGGTTGCCCGATAGCGCCTGCATGCTGAGGGGCGTAATGAAGGCGCGCGCGCCTCTGGACATGACCACGCGAATCTCAGCGCCCTCCCGGCGCAGCAGCCTGACGAGCTCTGCGGCTTTATAGGCTGCGATGCCCCCAGAGACGCCAATGATGATATGTCGATTACTAAGATGTCCCATCGTGTTGATACAACAAGGAAAATTGAACGAAAGGTAGCATCTGGAGCAGGTTTTGGACACCGAAATCCATGGCACTGATACCAATCCCTGCTCAGGGTCTATGGCATCTGAACAGCCCGCACCTGATGGGCGCAAGCTAGCCCTTTTGGCTCGAGCACTGGGGCTAAGGTCTCCCCATGGTTTGGCCGTATTGACGGGTCATCTTGAGGTTTATCGGTGGTCTCTGCGGGACACTGTAAGAGCGATTATTCATGGATATATCCAGCTTCCAGGCGTAGGGCCCGCCGCGCTGGAAAAGTTTAGTGCCGGGCTTGATTTAATAGGGCTGGTTGCCGAGGAAGGGGTCCAGTGCGGGCCGCTTCTCGCGGGATCGGAGCAGACAAAACGCTATTTGTGTCAATACTTTGCCTTGGCAGATCGTGAGTATTTTCTCTGTTTACTGTTGGACAGCCGCCACCGGCTGCTGCGTTCAGAACGGCTTTTTGGGGGCACCATCGACGGCGCAGCGGTTTACCCTCGAGTGGTCGTTACTCAGGCGCTCAGGCTTGGTGCATCGGCGGTAATTGTGGCCCACAATCATCCCTCAGGCTGTCCTGAGCCCAGTGGGGCGGACCGATTGATTACCAAACGGCTCTCCGCGGCGCTGGCATTGGTAGACACCCGGCTTCTGGACCACGTGATTGTTGGGCGCGGTAGGTGTGTATCAATGGCGGAAACCGGTGATATCCCAGTTTCTTGAGTGGTTCTCCGGCGTCGAGACTTGCGACAACAACCCCCCTCTGGTATAAAGCGCACCCTTTTTCCCGACCTGAAAGGTCTCATCATGGCTCGAGTTTGTCAGGTTACCGGTAAGCGCCCGGTAACAGGAAACAATGTTTCACACGCCAAAAACCGTACTCGCCGGCGGTTTTTGCCTAATCTTCACAACCATCGCTTTTGGGTAGAGTCGGAGAAGCGGTTCGTCTCTCTGCGGGTGTCCTCCAAGGGGATGAGGATCATCGACAAGCGTGGAATCGACACTGTTTTGGCAGAGCTTCGCGCCCGCGGCGAGAAGGTATAAGGAGATAACTTATGCGTGAAAAGATCCGAATGAATTCAACAGCTGGCACCGGCCACTTCTATACAACTGACAAGAACAAGCGCACGATGCCCGAAAAGCTCGAAATGAAAAAGTTTGACCCCGTAGCTCGCAAGCATGTGATCTACAAAGAGGGAAAAATCAAGTAATTGTGGTTGATAGCCTCTCTAATTGGGGCAAACGAAAAAGACCTCGAGACCTCCTGTCTCGAGGTTTTTTTTGTCTAAAATTCACAAGTCGGCCGCAATACAGCGGTTAGCCTCGCCAGGCTCACCAACACTATCAAGGGGCACTTTGTATGCCAGAGCTACCCGAGGTCGAAACAACCCGCCGAGGCATAGAACCTTATATCGTTGATAGACACATTATCGGCGCCATTATTCGTGAGCGTCGTTTGCGCTGGCCTGTCGCGGCGGGTCTTGAGACAACGCTGATTGGTACACGCATTGTGCGCGCTCGCCGGCGCGCCAAGTACCTGCTGCTGGATTGTGAAACCGGCACCTTGATGATCCATCTTGGTATGTCTGGGTCGTTACGGATTCTCACCCACGAGGAGCCTCCCATGTTTCATGACCACATCGATATCATCCTCGATAACGGGCATTTCCTCAGATACAACGATCCCAGGCGCTTTGGTAGCTTTCACTGGTTAGAGTCTGATGATCACCCCCTGCTCAACCACCTCGGACCGGAACCCTTGCTGGATGACTTCGACGCGGAGTGGCTTTACCAGAAATCGAGAGGGCGGCGCTCATCAGTTAAGCAGTTTTTGATGGACGGGACTATTGTTGTAGGTGTCGGCAATATCTACGCTAACGAGGCTCTGTTTCTTGCTGGTATCCGACCAGACCGCGCCGCAGGAAGGGTTGCCCTTGCGCGGTACAATGTTTTGGTCGATGCCGTAAAGCAAATCCTGAGTGGCGCTATTCAACAAGGTGGCACCACTCTACGTGACTTTGTTGGCGGCGACGGGAAGCCAGGCTACTTCGCCCAGCAGCTCAACGTCTATGGCCGCGGCGGGCAACCATGTCGTCGGTGTGAATCGGCTCTGAAGGAAATACGCCAAAACAATCGTGCGACGGTCTTCTGCCCGCTCTGCCAGCGGTAAGGCTCAATCCCCGAATTTTTCTAGTAGCGCCTCAGCAACAACGGGTGCCACGAAGGGAGTGATATCTCCGCCGAGCGAGGCAATTTCTCGAACAAGGGAAGAGGAGATATAGGCCAGATGTTCTGCCGGCGTTAAAAAGACGCTTTCAAAATCCGGCTTCATCGCACGATTCATGTTGGCCAGTTGAAATTCGTACTCAAAATCTGCAACCGCTCGCAAGCCCCTGAGCACGCAGTTTGACCCCTGCTCGGTGACAAAATCGGTTAATAAATTGCTAAAGCCGGTGACTTCCACGTTGTCCAGGTGTTTCAAAGCAGCACAGGTTAGGGAAACCCTTTCTTCTAACGTGAACAAAGGAGTTTTTTTCTCGCTCGAGGCTATGGCGACGACAACTCGATCAAACAGGCGGGCGGCGCGCTCGATTAAATCAATATGGCCATTGGTTGGTGGGTCAAAGGTCCCTGGGTACACCACGGTATGGGTTCGCATTGATTAACTTCCCTAGTGTTGTCGCGCCGAATGTACACAAGGGAACCCTCGCATACAAATTTAGCTTACGGTGGTTTTTCCAGTAACAGGTATCTCACTGAACCGGTTCGCTTGTCCCTAACAACGGACAGGCAAGCAGGCAGGTCCTCCAGTGACGTGGTTGATGGGACCTCAAGATAAACCAGCGCCCCGTCTGTTAGCAGCCGGTTGTTGATGAGGTGGCTCAGACTGTCAATTGCCAGCCCCTCTGAAAATGGCGGGTCTACAAAGACGATATCAAAGGGGTCGTCCTGCCAGAACAGCGCATTTGTGTTGACTACCCTGCCGCGGCCCCCGGCATTAAGTTGCGTGAGATGGTTGCCGATTACATTGATTGCGATCGCTGATGTTTCTAAAAACGTGCAGTGGCTGGCACCTCTGGACAGGGCTTCTAAGCCCAGCGCCCCGCTACCGGCAAACAAATCGAGACAGCGGCTTCCACGGATATCCGGCGCCAGCCAGTTAAACAGCGTTTCTCTTATGCGATCTCCGGTTGGCCGCAGATTTGGGGAGGGGGGGAATTCAAGTTTTCTGCCGCGCCAATCGCCACCGATAATGCGGAGGGTGTTGGAGCTCTTTTGCCCTCGCCGTTGCTGTCGCATTTAAGGACCTTTTGCGCAATGCTATTCTTCAGTCTACACCAACCCTGCCGTCGCTCGATAACCGCTCTGACGAAAAGACTGAAGCCTGCTCAATGAAGTTATTTAAACGTAAATCCAAAGTCTCGAATGATAGTCAGCCCCTTGAGGCTACGTCCTCAAGTGAGCCGATACCAGGTCGGATATCAGAAGGAGAACCATTGGAGCAAACCAGTTTTTACGTTCGCCTCAAAACTGGCCTTAGCCGAACCGGCTCACAATTAGCGAGTGGTCTGGGCGACCTATTCTTGGGAACAAAATCGATTGACCAAGATTTGCTTGATGCGTTGGAGGAACATCTCGTCATGGCTGACGTGGGTATGGCCGCGACGGGACGCATTGTAAGTGACATTACTGATCGGGTTTCCCGGCGTGAGCTGAGTGATGGTGATGCGGTGATGGCGGCTACTAAAGACGCGCTCAACGCCATTATTTCACCCTGTGAGATTCCTCTGGATACAGCTTCTGCCAGGCCTTATGTCATTTTAGTGGTGGGAGTAAACGGTGCGGGAAAGACCACAACAATTGGCAAGCTGGCTCATCGGTTTAAGGGTGAGGGCAAGCGCGTGATGCTCGCAGCAGGAGATACCTTTCGCGCCGCAGCGGTAGAGCAGTTGCAGGCGTGGGGGGAGCGCAACGAGGTGCCAGTTGTCGCGCAGCATACCGGTGCCGATAGTGCCTCGGTACTTTTTGACGCAGTTCAGTCCGCCAAGGCAAAGGCAGTCGATGTCCTGATCGCCGATACGGCGGGTCGCCTGCAGAACAAGGCCCACCTGATGGACGAGTTGGAGAAGGTGGTCAGGGTTATGCGAAAGGTCGATCCAGCCCTGCCTCATGAGACCCTTCTCGTACTTGATGCGGGCACCGGTCAAAATGCTGTGTCTCAGGCCGAGCAATTTGACGCTTCTGTGGGGGTGACGGGGTTGGTACTGACAAAACTCGATGGTACCGCCCGTGGCGGAGTCATTTTTGCCATTGCAGAAAAGCTTAAAAGGCCGATTCGATTCATTGGTGTTGGTGAAAAGGCGGAAGATCTTCAACCATTTGTAGCAAGGGACTTTGTGGCAGCCCTATTCGATCGAAATTGAGAATTTCTTAAATGATCAACTTTGAACGAGTAAGCAAACGGTATGAGCACCGCGATGCCCTGCGCGATGTTTCTGTTGAAATCGCAGCAGGTGAGATGGTTTTTCTGACGGGACACTCAGGTGCTGGAAAGAGCACCATGTTGCGGCTGCTGATGTTGCTCGATCGCGCATCATCAGGCCGCCTGCTGGTTAACGGCAATGATGTGGCAACGATTCGAGGTGCGCGCATTGCCAAATATCGACAGGATTTCGGCATTGTCTTTCAGGACCACCGGCTTCTATTCGATCGCAGCATTTTTGATAACGTTGCGCTTCCACTTGAGATAGCAGGATTTCACCCTCGGGATATTGGCCGGCGCGTCCGAGCCGCTCTGGACAAAGTGGGTCTACTGGGACGTGAGTCGGCCAACCCGGTTGTGTTGTCAGGGGGTGAGCAACAGCGAGTCGGGATCGCCCGCGCCGTTGTGGCCAGACCCAAAATTCTGGTTGCTGACGAGCCTACAGGTAATTTGGACCCTGGGTTGTCGGCGGAAATTATGGGTCTTTTCGACGCTTTTCATCGAGTAGGTGTGACGGTAATCGTTGCCAGTCATGATCTAGCACTGATCTCTCGGTTGCGACATCGAATCATCACCTTAAAAGAGGGGCGACTCATTGGGGGTGTCGGATCGTGAAACCGCCAGTGCCCGGAGCCGGCATGGGCCAGCGTCCTGCCCTGGTTAGCTGGGCTGATCACCATCGAAAGGCGGCCTCCCAGAGTTTACAACAACTCATAGCAGAGCCTGTGCAGAGCTTTCTGACCTGTCTGGCTGTTGGCGTTGCACTGGCACTGCCTGCAGTGCTGTGGGCATTTTTACAGAATGTTGAAGTAGTTGCGGGAAATATTCAGACCAGCGCGCGGTTTACTTTATTGCTGGAGCAGGACGTCAGTCTGGAAACTGCGCAATTGATGGCGGCAGAGCTTGAGACTCGCAGTGACATAGAGCTGGTAGAGGCCATCGATCGCCGTGATGCTCTGGCTCGTTTTGCGGAGGAAGTCGGCTTTTCTGAGCTGGTTGATAATCTTCATAACAATCCGTTGCCCAACAGTTTACAGCTTCACCCCGGGACCTCTCTGACTGTAAGTGAATTGGATGACCTCGCTGATGCTCTCGTAGCACTTTCAGGCGTAGAGCAGGTGGTTTTCGACACCCAGTGGCAGGCACGATTGCAAGCGGCGATCACTGCATCCCAGCGATTGACCTTAGGTGTTGGGGTGTTGATGGTTCTTGGTGCCGTACTGATTCTCGGCAACACTGTCAGATTAGGTATCGAGGCTCGACGTGAGGAAATAACGGTCATCAAGCTCATTGGGGGTGGAGATGGTTTTGCCCGAAGACCGCTCCTCTATGCGGGCCTCTGGTCTGGTAGCGCCGGCGGGTTTTTCGGTGCAGTTTTGGTGGCGTTACTGTTCTGGTTTGTTTCGCCGCCCGCAGAGAGGCTCTTTGATTTGTATGGTCTCGACCGGAGATTTATCGGTCTTGGATTACCGGGGATGTTGATACTGACCGCTGTGGGTGGTTTGGCTGGGCTTGTCAGCGCCTGGAGCACCGCGCTTATCCACCTTCGCCGCGCCCAACCTCGCTAAATTCCCGCAACTTTTTCGCATTAGCACTCTCTAACAGGGAGTGCTAAAATGAAGCAATGGAAGGAAGGGACACGTTATGACAGAGTCCACCAAAACATTGACGGTAGGATATAACGCCGCCTTGGCAATGGCGCCGGGGGCGAATTTATCCGCGTATGTGCAAGCGGCCAGTGCTGTTCCCATACTATCTGCAGAGCGGGAACAGGCCTTGGCCGAGAAATTGTTCTATGAGGATTGCGTTGAATCTGCACGAGAGTTAGTACTTGCTCACCTCCGTTTTGTTGTCCATATCGCCCGCAGCTATTCAGGTTACGGGCTGTCTGAGGCAGACCTCATTCAAGAGGGCAATGTGGGGTTGATGAAGGCAGTAAAGCGCTTTGATCCAACCAAAGGAGTCCGCTTGGTTTCCTTTGCCGTCCACTGGATCAAAGCGGAAATGCATGAATATATTCTGCGTAACTGGCGAATCGTCAAAGTGGCGACCACCAAGTCCCAGCGCAAACTGTTCTTCAATCTTCGAAGCGCCAAGAAGACTCTAGATTGGCTCACAGTTGATGAAACACGAGCCATCGCTAGTGATTTGGGCGTTGATGAGGCTGAAGTTCGTCGCATGGAGGGCCGGCTCACCAGCAGGGATGTCGCTTTTGATCTGCCTGTTGATGCGGATGATGACGAGGGAGGCTTTGCACCCCAACATTATCTCGAGGACTCATCTGCAGACCCGGCTATGACGGTCGAAGCTGAGGACGCGACGCGTAACAGTGAAGAGCGTCTCCAACGCGCATTAAATGACCTGGATGAACGAAGTCGGGACATCGTGTCGAGGCGATGGCTTGCCGAAACCAAGGCGACGTTGCATGAACTTGCAGCGGAATACGGCGTATCGGCGGAGCGGATTCGTCAGCTTGAGACCAATGCCATGAAAAAGCTGCGGACTTCCATCGCGGCATAACCTGCGATTCAGGTGAACCCCCCAACTCTCCGCTGGCCTTTGCTGGCCGCTGCTCTGCTCGGATGTACAGGCGTGATGGCTGGGGCTTTCGGAGCCCATGGATTGGCCGATCAGGTGACGCCGGCTCGACTGGAGATATGGCGCACGGCATCCAGCTATCAGCTATTGCATGCATTGGCCCTTCTAAGTTTTGGCCTTGCTGTTGCTGCTTCCTCCAAGCTGTCAGCCAGCGGTCTTGCGATGTGGATTTGCCGGTCTTGGCTGTTAGGCGTGCTTATTTTTAGCGGTTCACTTTATGCACTGGTGATTCTGGATCTCCCGGTTCTTGGTGCTGTTACGCCCGTCGGCGGCACATTGCTGATTGTTGGGTGGGCGCTTTTGTTCTGGCTCGTTATCCGACATATGAACGCTGGCCTGGACTAGAATCTACTGGCAACGCCGTGTCTGCACTGACGTCTGTCGGGTCACCGTGTAGCACTAACTTAAGGACGTGTAACCTTGACTGACTCCTCAGGTCGATTTGATCGGCGCATACGCAGCTTTGTGATGCGAGCGGGCAGAATGACCGAAGGCCAGCAGAGGGGCTGGGACGAGGGTTTCCCTGCCTTTGGTTCGCTACTTGCGGACGGGCTTTTTGACTGGGAGGCGACCTTCTCCAATTCAGGGCCCCGGATCGTTGAAATAGGCTTTGGTATGGGTGATTCCCTAATAACCATGGCGCAAGCTCATTCAGAAAATTGCTATCTGGGAATAGAGGTCCATAAACCCGGTGTGGGCCGGCTTCTGTCACGCGTTATGGAGCTTGGGATAGAAAATCTTCACGTGTATGCAGAGGATGCAGTGCAGGTTTTAGAGGCATGCCTTATGCCGGGCAGCCTAGATGGGATACAAATTTACTTTCCTGATCCATGGCATAAGAAGCGCCACCACAAACGAAGACTGATTCAGCCCGAATTCGTCGATCTCGCTGTCAGCCGGCTTCGGCAGGGCGGCTGGTTGCATTTGGCAACCGATTGGGAGCCTTATGCCGAGCACATGCTGTCTGTGCTCGAGGCAAACACGTCTATTGAAAATGCAGTTACAAAGGGCGGGTTTTCCCCGCGTCCCCCATGGCGTCCCGAAACCAAGTTTGAGCGCCGCGGTGCCAGATTGGGGCATGGAGTTTGGGATTTATTATTTCACCGAGCTAAAAATTCTGCGGATACCGAGTTGAGAAATCGATAACCCAGCTGGGTTGTTTGTAAGCGAGCCCCGGCGTCTGTTAACAACCCTCGTTTTTGCAAGACTGTTCTCGCCGGCTCGAGTGAGGCTTGAGATTGCCCCGTGCGCCGCGAGAATATACTGACATCCACCCCGCCGCGCAGACGAAGCGCGTTCATCATGAATTCCGCGGCCAAGTCCTGAGGTGGTATAGCCTGATCGATGGTTGGCATGTTGCTGAGGATACCGGACAGGTAATCTTTGGGTAACCGGGTACGTTGAGTTCGGATGATCTGTCCATCTTCCGTCGTAAGTTTGCCGTGAGCTCCTGCGCCAATGCCGAGGTAGTCGCCGAACTCCCAGTAGTTCATATTGTGTTGACTGAGGCGGCCCTCTCTGGCCCACGCTGACACTTCGTATTGAGCAAACCCTGAGTCACCTAGCAGCGATGCGCCGGTCTCCTGAATAGTAGTGAGTTCATCTTCCTCTGGGAGCAGCGGCGGGTTGGACCAAAAACGAGTGTTGCGCTCTATGGTTAGTTGATACCAAGAAATGTGCGTTCCGCCGAACGCGATGGCGGTTGCGATATCGGCGATGGCCTGTTCCACGGTTTGCTCGGGTAGCCCGTGCATGAGATCAATATTCCAGTCGCTGAAGATCGATGTGGCAGCGGCGATCGCAGCTTTGGCCTGGTCCGATTGGTGAATTCGCCCGAGGCGCGCAAGATGCTGGTTGTCAAATGACTGCACCCCAATGCTTACCCTTGATACCCCCGCATCTCGGTATGCCTTGAATCGCGCGACCTCTGCACTGCCTGGATTGGCCTCCAGCGTAATTTCGGTACCCTTGTCTATGCCCCAGACCCGATTTATCCCCTCCAATAATCTGGCGATGGATGGCCCGCTGAACAGGCTTGGGGTGCCTCCGCCGATGAAAATTGATGCGGGCTTTCTACCGAGGATACGTGATTCTTGTTGCTCGAGATCCCGTAGCAGTGCGGCGATATACGTGTCTTCGTCCCCAACGTCAAAGTTTTCGTGAGAGTTGAAATCGCAGTATGGGCATTTACGCTCGCACCACGGGAGATGAACATAGAGGGAAAGGGGAATGTTGCTTGGATCAGCAGCCAAGTTTTTCTCGGAGCATTGAGACGGCTAAACCTCGGTGGCTAACCGCTCGTTTTTGCGCAATATCAAGTTCTGCGGCGGTAAGACCATCAAAGCCGTCGACCAAAAATAATGGGTCGTAGCCAAAGCCATAGTTACCTTTGGGTGTCCTACTGATTTGACCGTGCCACTTTGCTTCAGCAATTACTGGGGAGGGGTCTGTTTTAGAGCTCATCAGCACGAGCACACAAACAAACCAGGCTTGCCGAGAATCACCCTCAAGCTGTGACATGGCGGCTAACAGTTTTTCGTTGTTGGCCTTGTCATCCCCCCCACTGTAGCGGGCAGAATGCACCCCGGGAGCGCCCTTCAGTGCTGGTACAACAAGACCCGAGTCATCTGCTAGCGCTGGCAATCCGGTAAAAGCACTTGCGTTGCGTGCCTTCTTAATCGCATTTTCGATAAAGGTAGAGCCGTCTTCGATTGCCTCCGGCACATCAAACTCGGATTGATTTCTTAGCTTTAGTCCGGTGGAAGACAGGGCATCCTGAAGTTCTTTCAGTTTTCCAGCGTTGCCGCTGGCGAGCACCACGATCCCCGCTTCTTCGGCGACGGGGTCAGTCATCTGACTGTTTCCAAAGCTGGGTTTTAAACTTGTAGCGATAAACCTTTTCGCTGCCCTCGGGCTGAAAGTCGAACTCGAAGAAACGCCACTCCCGGTCGATAAAAGTAAAGTCGGCAATGTAGTAGGTGGCCGGCCCTTCGCGGATTTCTTTAAATTCCAGCGGGTCACCTCTGATCAAATCCCAGGTCTCTCCAGTGATAATCATCGGTCTACCAGCGATCTCTCCGGCTTCAACATCTCGAACTGACAGAGTCAGGATGGCTTTATATTTGCCTCTTGCAATACCGTACTCTGCGGCGATCTCGGGCGTAAGGAAGGTTGTGTAAACAACGCTTCGATGTAATTCAAACTGATCAAACCGTTCTGATTGCTGTGCCTGAACGACCGGAACCACCGTTATCAATAAGGCAAAGAGAAGAGAAACCGCAACGTTCATTTTTTGCAAACGCGATAGATGGCAGTGCTGCCAAACAGATTTGGGGCAAGAGACTTCAGCACATTCGTACCGGGGCCACTTACAATATCGTGATCGAGAATCTTGATGTCGAGTTCCTCGCACAAGGCTTCAAAATCCTTGACAGTGCAGAAATGAATATTGGGGGTGTCGTACCAATCGAAGGGTAGAACCCTCGAGACCGGCATACGCCCCAGCAAACCCAGGTGTAGACGGCAGCGCCAGTGGCCAAAATTGGGAAATGTGATGATCGCCTCTCTGCCGATGCGGACCATGTCTGCAAGAACCGCATGTGGGCGATGTAGAACCTGCAGGGCGTGGGCCATGACGACCACATCAAAACTCTGGTTGGGAAAATTGCTCAGACCACGATCCATATCCTGTTGAACTACTGCAATGCCTTTGCTGGCCGCCTCCGTGATGTTAGCGGTTTCCAGCTCAATGCCCAGTGTCGTGGCATCTCGCGTCGCTTCCAGTTGAGCGAGAAATTCTCCATCACCACAGCCAAGATCGAGCACGCGACTGCCCTTGGGCACCCAGTCAATAATGCGAGTGAGGTCAAAGCGCATCAAGTTGCACCCTGTTGAGCCAGGCCCTCATCAACTCCAGGTATTGGGTATCGTTGAGCAGGAATGCGTCGTGACCACCGTCGGTTTCAATCTCAGCATAGCTGACGGTTTTCCCCGTATTTATCAGAGCATCGACCATTTCCCGGGATCGAGAAGGCGAGAAACGCCAGTCACTGGAGAATGAGACGATCAACATTCTGGCGCGAATAGGGGCCAGGGCGCTGCACAGGTCGCCATCTGTATCCGCGGCGATATCAAAATTATCCAGAGCTCGGGTCATTAGCAGGTAGGTATTTGCATCGAAACGAGTCGAGAACTGAGCGCCCTGATGGCGCAAGTAGCTTTCGACCTCAAAAACCTGGTCGTCGTGGTTTTCGTCGACATGCCTACGTTCCCGGCCAAATTTGTCGGTCATTCCTTCGGCGGACATATAGGTGAGATGTCCGACCATTCTTGCCAGAGCAAGCCCGCGCACGGGTGCTTTCTTCTGCCGGCCGTAATACCCGTCAAACCACTCGGGATCAGAAGTGATGGCATGTCGAGCAATCTCATTGAAGGCTATGTTTTGGGCGGTAAGTCGGGGTGCGGCCGCCAACACCGCGCAGTTGGCCACCTCATCGGGGTAATGTACCGCCCAGTGCAGGGCCTGCATGCCGCCAAGGCTACCGCCAATGACGACTGCCCAACGCGTAATGCCAAGGCGATTTGCCAGCGCGCGCTGTGAATTTACCCAGTCCTCGACTACCACCTCGGGAAAATCAGGGCCCCATTGGCTGCCCGATGCGGGATTGATGTTGTTGGGCCCGGTGCTGCCATCACATCCCCCCAGATTGTTGAGAGACACCACAAAAAATCGATTGGTATCGATAGGCTTCCCTGGGCCAATGAGGTTATCCCACCACCCTGGCTTGCGGTCTTCAGCACTGTGACGCCCTGCCGCGTGATGGTTGCCGCTGAGGGCATGGCATATCAAAACAGCGTTATTGCCCGCGTTATTGAGAGTGCCATAGGTTTCCACAATGAGTTCGTAGCCCGGCAGCACGTCTCCCGAGGCCAGAACGAACGGCTCTTCGAATCGTTCAATCCTGGGCGTTACCAGTCCGACGCTATTGGCCGTTTGCATCGGGCTAGATACCCATCACCAGCTGGGTCGGAAGTCCAGTTGCCACCGCCATATGGCGCAAGGAAATCTGGATGACGTTGATCACAATAAAAACAACGATTGGCGAAAAGTCGAGCCCACCCATAGCGGGTAGCATTGCTCTCACTGGTGCCATGAGGGGGTCTGTCACCTGGTAAATAAGGCGGATCGCCGGATGGTAGCTACCGGGAGCAACCCAGCTCACCACAATCATGATTACCATTGCGATTAGATAGGTGTTGACCACCAGTGCGGCCAGTCCGATGCAACTCCAAACCAGCAGTTGCAGGGCGCCTGGAAAAAATCCTCCCAGCGATAGAACGCCCCCAAGAGCCAGCGCCTGCACCAGTAGCGCAAGCACCAGCACCGCTGGGTCCATGCGCGCACCCGAAGGTATACCACGGCGCAAGATGTTAATGGGCGGTTGCGTTGCTTTCACTACAAATTGTGATATCGGGTTGTAAAAATCAGCCCCCCCCGCCTGCAGCATGCCACGAAGGACAACGAGAAACAGATAAAGAGAGCCCAGAGTTTCCACCAGGAACATCGAGATTTCTTGAAGTGCGCCCATGGCTATTTGTATTCCTCTGACATCTCAACGGCCCTATCGAAGCAAGACTGCATGGCCTGACCCACCAAGGCAGATAATCCAACGCGCTCAAAGCTGTCCAGTGCCCGGGCGGTAGTCCCTCCGGGGCTGGTCACGTTTCGTCGTAGCGCCTCAATGGGCAGCGGGCTATGTTTGACCAGACTCGCTGCACCCAGGGCCGTTTGCACCGTAAGCTCTGTCGCGACCCGATGATCGAGACCCAGCTCCTCGCCTGCCTTGATCATGGCTTCCATAAACGCGAAAAAATAGGCAGGTCCGCTCCCAGAAACCGCCGTAACGGCGTCAATATGGGCTTCTTGTTCCAACCAGACCACATTGCCGACCACTCCCATGACCTCGCCGACCTGTTCGCGCTGGCGATCACTGACCGACGCGCTGGCATACAGCCCCGATGCACCTAAACCTATCAATGCCGGGGTGTTGGGCATGCACCGGATTACATTTAAGTCTGGTTCTCCGAGCATATCTCTCACTGCTTGTACGGTGACGCCGGCGGCAATTGACATGACCACAGCCCCTGGCTTGATCTTGCCGCGTAGTGATTGTGTTACCACCTCCATAACCTGAGGCTTGACTGCAAAGATCACAAGATCTGCGTTGCCCGTGACATCCCCTGCCTGAGCTGACAGCGCTGAGACGCCCTTCTCCGCCCAGGTGGCTCTCGCTTCGTCAGAGGGATCGCCGCCACTGATCCGGTTGGCATTGAAGCCTGCGGCCAATAAGCCTCCCATAATCGCCGTTGCCATATTGCCGGTGCCGACGAAGCTGATGTGGTTTGGAAGCGCGTCCATGTTCAAGGCGGTATGCTCAGATCTTATCAAGGCCCCAGTATACTGCCTGCGCCTGCTTTTAGTGGTTAGCGTGGCCCAAAAATATCGGTACCGATACGAACCATTGTCGCCCCCTCAGCAACTGCAGCCTCTAGATCAGCCGACATCCCCATGGACAGTGTATCGAGAGCTGGGTAATTGGCTTTACTGCTTTCAAAGAGTTGTCTCAGCTCTCGAAAAGGTTGCCTCTGCGCTGCCACGGTTGATGCCGGCGCAGGGATTGCCATCAAGCCTCGCACTCTTAGATTGGGCAGATCGTCAAACAGGGGAAGAAAGTCATTGAGGTCCTCAGGCAGCAGCCCCGCTTTAGATGGCTCTCGCGAGATATTGACCTGAACGCAGACATTAAGAGGCAGCATGTTGTTGGGGCGCTGCTCATTAAGTCGGAGGGCAATTTTCGGCCGATCGACGGTATGAATCCAGTCCATGCCTGCTGCCAGCGCACGAGTTTTGTTGGATTGCACAGGGCCGATAAAGTGCCATTTCACCTTAGCACCGGTGATTGCAGCGGCCTTATCAATTGCTTCCTGCGCGTAATTTTCACCAAATGCAAGCTGCCCCGCCTCGAAGGCCTCCTCAATAACATCCGTGGGCTTGGTTTTGCTGACTGCCACGAGTGTCACTGAGCCCGCAGGCCTCCCTGCCTTTTGCTCCGCGATGGCGATTCGCCTGCGGACCTGTTGTAATCGATGGGCAACATTTCTCGGTGTCATGGCGCCATGATAGCCGAGGTATACTGATCTGGTCTTTGGCTTATCAAGGAAGATTTCCATGGATATCACAGAGTTGTTGGCATTCAGCGTTAAACAGGGTGCGTCAGATTTACACCTTTCCTCCGGACTGCCACCCATGATCCGGATTGATGGAGAGGTGCGGCGGACCAACGCCCCCCCTCTGGACCATGCTCAAGTTCATGATCTGATTTGCGGTGTCATGAACGATAAGCAGCGCAGGGATTTCGAATTGTTCTTTGAGACAGACTTCTCTTTCGAGGTCGCAGGGGTAGCGCGTTTCCGGGTTAGCGCATTCAATCAAAATCGTGGCGCCGCAGCCGTCTTCCGCACGATCCCCACCAAGGTTTTAACCATGGATGACTTGGGTATGGGGCAGATTTTTAGGGAAGTGTCTTTACTGCCCACAGGTTTGGTATTGGTTACCGGCGCAACCGGATCGGGTAAGTCTACGACTCTCGCGGCTATGATTGATTTCATCAACGACAGTCGGTTCGACCATATTCTTACCATCGAAGATCCTATTGAGTTTGTGCATGAATCGAAAAGCTGCCTGGTCAGTCAGCGCGAAGTGCATAGAGATACACTGGGATTTTCGGAGGCCCTTCGCTCCGCCCTTCGGGAAGACCCAGATATTATCTTGGTGGGGGAGATGCGCGATCTGGAAACAATACGGCTTGCGCTGACGGCCGCAGAGACGGGCCACCTAGTTTTCGGCACTTTGCACACCGCTTCGGCGGCGAAAACAATTAATCGTGTGATTGATGTTTTCCCCGCTGCCGAAAAAGCTATGGCTCGGTCAATGCTCTCCGAGTCGCTTCAGGCAGTGGTTTCACAAACACTGTTGAAGCGCCGTAACGGTGGTCGGGTAGCTGCTTATGAAATCATGCGATGCACCTCGGCGATTCGTAATCTTATTCGAGAGGACAAAGTGGCGCAGATTTATTCGGCTATTCAGAGCGGCCAGTCTGTCGGGATGCAGACCATGGATCAATGTTTACAAAGTTTATTTGAGAAAGAGCTGATAACTCTAGAGACAGCCAGAGCGCGCGCGCGCAATCCCGACGCTATCGGCTTGGCCCGCTGGCAGGGGGTCTGAACAAGTCTTATCGATTGGATTCTGCATCGAGTGCAAGCCAAGTCTGCAGAATGATATTCGCTGCTTCAGCATCGATAGGGTTTTTTTTGTAGTCACCGTCGTGACCCTGCGCTGCCTTGTCGGCCTTCGCAGCCCGTGATGAAAGCCGCTCATCGACCAGTGCGACAGGCAAACCAAAACGGCCCTCAAGCTGCCGCGCGAAGCGTTGCGCTCTGGCTGTGATCTCCGCTTCCGTACCATCCATGTTGAGCGGCTCTCCAACAACTAACTGCAGGGGTTTCCAAGTGTCTATTAGCGACCCGACCTCTGCCCAGTTCGGTACGCCATCTCTCGCTTTGATGACGGCACATGGCTGGCTCGTCCCCAGGGATCGTGTACCAACTGCCACACCGATGTTTTTTAGGCCCCAATCAAAGCCCATTACTCGTGCTGTTTCTGTCATGCGTGCCCCGCCTGGCCTGACATCAATCCGATATCGATACCTAGTTCCCACGCCGCTGCCCGGTGACGGTCTTCTGGCCTAGTATCAAAAATAATGCGTGGCTCCGCTTTTACTGTAAGCCAGCTATTTTCCAGTAGCTCTGACTCAAGTTGACCTGCGCCCCATCCAGCGTATCCAAGCGCAACCAGGTACTGGGTGGGGCCGCCGCCTTCACTAATCGCCCGTAGCACGTCCTGAGACGTGGTGAGTGAAAAACCGTCACTAATGGCCAAGGTCGACTCCCAGCTTCTGCCCGGTTTGTGTAATACAAAGCCGTGTTCCGATTGTACCGGTCCGCCTGCAAACACGTTCTCCTTGAACCGCTTTTGCTCCAGAGGCAGTTCGAGCGAAGAAAAAATCTCCTCAAGCGACACACCCAGAGGTTTATTGATAACAATGCCCATCGCGCCGTTTGCGTTGTGTTCACAAAGATAGGTCACCGTTTGAGCGAAAAACCCCTGTTGCAACGACGGTGTTGCAATCAGAAAGTGATCTTTTAGCGAGGCCGCGATATTAGGCTTAGTCATTGCACTGGTGCATGAGACATGGTGTTGGCCGTTCTCCAGGTTCGGTTATGAATTGCCATGTTCCTACGATCGTGAGTTGGGAAGCAATCGTCAGAGAAGCAGGTAAGGATTGAGACAGTGACGCTGGTACTTTAGGTAGCAAGGCGGTCCATCTCTTCATCAAGGCTAGACATTAGCATGCCTCCAATGTCGATCGACTGCTCGCGCTCAATTTCACGCAGACAAGTTGGGCTCGTCACATTGATCTCGGTAAGAAAGTCCCCAATGACATCGAGGCCGACGAACCAGAGCCCTCGGCGGCGTAACTCAGGACCAACCTGTGCCGCAATCCACTGATCTCGCTCGGTGAGTGGCTGAACAACCCCCGACCCGCCTGCAGCGAGATTACCTCTTGTTTCACCGGCAAGCGGAACTCTTGCGAGGCAGTAAGGGATGGCCTCGCCATTGACCATCAGGATACGTTTATCACCTTGCTTTATCTCTGGTAAAAATCGTTGCGCCATGATTGTCTGCTGCCCAAAGTGCGTAAGGGTTTCGAGAATGACACTGACGTTCGGATCTTTTTCTTTGGCTCTGAAGATGGAGCTTCCTCCCATTCCATCGAGAGGTTTAAAGATGACGTCCTTCTCCTCAGCGTGAAACTTCTTGAGCTGCTCCATATCCCTGCTCACCAGAAGCGGTGGGCAACATGAAGGAAACTGAGTGGCGAAGAGCTTCTCGTTACAGTCTCTAAGGCTTGCGCAACGATTAACAATAAGCGTGCCTTGTCGTTCTGCTGTTTCAAGCAAATGGGTTGTATAAACAAACTCCATGTCAAAGGGAGGATCCTTGCGCATAAGAATCGCATCGAGTTCAGCGAGAGATCTATCCTCGGCATCGCCGAGGGTGTAGTAGGCACTCGGATCCTTGGCGACCTGCAGTGGGCGCATGATGGCCCGCCCGTCGCCACCCCTCAAGAATAGGTCCGCTTGCTCCATGTACCAGAGTTGCCACCCCATGGCTTGCGCAGACCACAAAAGCCCAAGGGTGGTATCTTTCTTGAAATTAATGGTGTCGATCGGATCCATGACTACGCCGACATGCCGACTCATAAGGCCACCCTTGCTGCAGAGGAGTTAATATTTTAGAGGCCGGTTGTGCGGCACACTTATGGGGAGTTTATCGCTGATGCTTGACCTCGTGTACCTATTGTTCGGTTCGCTGAATCTGCTAGCGACCCTGACTGCCCTCTTTCGGGGTAGAGCGTTGGGTTGGCTGGTACCGACATGGTTTTTGTTGTCCCTGTTTGCTACGGAGCTGGTGGTCATGCGTGTTTCGCTACGGCTGCTGGTGTTGCTCCTTGCTCTCCTTTTCATGAGCCACAGTGTGTTTGTCTCTTTGGCCCACGCCTTTCTTGTCGTTGCGCTTTTTGGAGACCTGATCGTACTGCGTCGGCACTTTGAAAGCGGCAGAACTTTTGAGCGCGCTATCCGCACCGGGTTGGGGTCGGATTTTGAGAACCAGATTTCAAGTCGTCGCAAAAGTCACCTCAGCCATCAGATCAGCGCTACAGATTGGCTGCACCCCCGAAAATTTGTTCGACCGGGCGTTCGGGTAACGAGAGATATAGCTTATGGGCCCGCGGGAAAACGCAATCTGCTTGATATATACCAGCCCCTATCCGCTGGGGAGGGGCGGCCAGTTTTACTTCACGTGCATGGGGGTGCGTGGGTTATGGGTCACAAGGCCGAGCAAGCCCAGCCATTGCTAAATCATATGACGTCTCTTGGCTGGGTTTGCGTGTCGATTAACTATCGGCTGTCGCCCCGCGCAACGTTCCCGGATCACATTGTGGATGTAAAGCGATCTATTGTCTGGGTGCGTGAACATATCGCTTCATATACCGGCGACCCCGCGTTCATTGCTATCACCGGTGGTTCTGCGGGAGGACATCTGGCCAGTCTCGCTGCCCTATCAGCAGCAGCTACTGATTGGCAGCCGGGTTTTGAGACGGCCGATACTTCGATACAAGCGGCGATGACCCTTTACGGCTGCTACGACCTCTGCGACAGATTTGGCATTCGTTACCGCAACCGGATAGACCGCCCCGTGGGAAAGGCGCTGATGAAAGCGTCAAAAGAGAGCGAGCCAGAGCGTTGGGATCGCGCGTCGCCCTTGAGTTGGGTAGGTGAAAATGCGCCGCCGTTTTTTGTCATTCAGGGGACCCATGACACCCTCATTTGGGTTGAGGAAGCTCGGCGCTTCGTGGCTGAGTTGTCTTCTGTTAGTCAGCAGCCTGTCGTTTACGCGGAACTTGAAGGTGCGCAGCATGCCTTCGATATTGTGCACTCACCCCGCACATCCCATTACCTAAATGCGGCGGCCTGGTGGCTGGAGTGGGCCTATGCGGATTGGCAGGCAAGGAATGCTCGCTGAATAGCCAGCTCAATCAAAGGCCTCAGGGCTCAATTAACATCCCCCCAACGCGAACCCATTATGCCCAGAGCGACCGCGGGGGCGGTTTCCGTTCGGAGAACTCTTGGCCCGAGGCGGAGCCCTTGAAAACCGGCTGTGGTTGCCAGTGCGATTTCTTGTTCAGTCAACCCGCCCTCTGGCCCAATGAGTAGGTCAATTGAGCTTGGCGCGGCTTCGGGCCACGCGGTGCTGGCTTGATGGTCGAGCACCCACTTTAGAGCACTCTCTGCGCTGGCAACCCATGCCCCTAGATGCTTGGGTGGGTGTATTTCCGGAATGCGCGCGCGTCCACATTGTTCGCAAGCACCGATAACAATGCGCCGCCATTGAGCCAGCCGCTTATCCAGGCGATCTGAGGGCAACTTCACATCCACGCGTTCGCTAAATAAAGGGGTAATTTCCGTGACTCCGAGTTCGGTTGCCTTTTGGATGGCCCAATCAAATCGGTCTCCTTTGCTCAGACAGAGGCCCAGATGGGTATCGATGGGGGCTTCGGCTATGGCGTCTTGTGCCTTCAGCACACTAACCCAAAGGGATTTTTTTTCGATGCGGTCGACGCTGCAGACCCAGTCCAGACCTTCTCCGTTAAAGAGAGTGACAGGGTCGCCCGCTGACGCCCGAAGCACCTTGCCCAAATGATGAGCCGCGTGGGGATCTAGTTCAATAACTGAACCTTGTTCAAGCTGCTGAGGGGTGTATAACCTTATCTGACGCATCAGCGGAACCCGAGCTTATCAAACCGCAGTTGCGTGCAATGGTACACACAGGCTCTGATTGATTCATCGTATAAAAGTGAATCGGGGGTGCACCGCTCTCAAGAAGCGTTGCACATAACTGTGATACCACTTCAATTCCGAATTTAAACGCGCTGTCGGGGTCACCGCTAAAATCTGCCATGCGGCGCTCGATCCATCGTGGAATTTCTGCGCCACACGCTTTGGAGAACCGCTGGAGCTTTGCGAAATCCGTGATCGGCATGATGCCCGGATGCACAGGCTGGGTTATCCCTGCCGCCATGCAGCGATCGACAAAATAAAAATAGGATTCCACGTTGTAGAAGTATTGGGTAACTGCCTTATTTGCCCCCGCCTCCAGTTTGTCCTTCAAAAAACAAATGTCTTGATCGTAGCCTGGGGCCTCGGGATGTATCTCGGGGTAGGCGGCCACTGCAATGTCAAAATGGCTCCCGGTTTTTTCCCTGATGAAAGAGACCAGCTCACCAGCACGGACAAGGGAATGTTCGCGCTCAATGTCAGGAGGTAAATCGCCTCTTAGGGCGACCAGCTTGCTAATGCCTTTACTCTGATATCTGTGGATGAGGCATGCCATCGCCTCGTGATCGTCGGTTCCGAAGCTTATGTGAGGTGCCACGTCATAACCGAGCGCGGCCAACTCCATGACGGTATCAACCGTGCTATCCCGGGTGGAGCCTCCGGCGCCGTAGGTCACCGAGCAATACTCAGGATTAAGTGCGCCTAGAGCGGGCACCGTCTCTTCAAGTAACCTGAGACGACCCGCTGCTGTTTTTGGTGGAAAAAACTCAAGGCTGCAATTGCCATCCTTGGCCATGATGAATCCCTCGCTCAGTATTTGTAGCTATCGGTTTTAAAGGGGCCGTCGACAGATACGCCAATGTACGTAGCCTGATCTTCGGTGAGGCGCGTGATGACGCCACCAAAACCCTGCACCATCAGTGCAGCGACCTCTTCATCCAGATGTTTCGGTAGCACTTCAACAGTGATGTTCGCGGCTTTTTCGGCTTCGGGAAGGTCTGCGAAGCGCTTTGCATAGAGGTGGATCTGCGCCAACACTTGGTTAGCGAAAGAGCCGTCCATGATACGAGAAGGATGGCCAGTGGCATTGCCGAGGTTCACAAGACGGCCTTCCGAGAGTAGCAGCAAGTGATCGTTGCTACCGCGATCCCGGTATATTTTGTGGACCTGTGGCTTTACCTCTTCCCATTCCCAGTTCTCGCGCATGTAGGCTGTATCGATTTCATTGTCGAAATGGCCGATATTGCACACTACGGCACCGCACTTAAGAGCTTTTAGCATCGCGGCGTTACAGACATTGAAGTTGCCCGTCGAAGTTACCAGCAGGTCGGTAGTGGCGAGAAGCTCTGTGTTGATGCAGCCATCGGTACCGTCGTTAATACCGTCTTTAAAAGTCGATACAACCTCGAAGCCATCCATACAGGCTTGCATCGCGCAGATGGGGTCGACTTCAGTGACCCGCACAATCATGCCCTCTTGACGCAGTGAGAGCGCCGATCCTTTACCTACATCGCCATAGCCGATGACGAGAGCCCGTTTGCCTGCGAGCAAATGATCGAGGCCGCGTTTGATGGCATCGTTCAGGCTGTGGCGGCAGCCATACTTGTTATCGTTTTTGGACTTGGTGACAGAATCATTGACGTTGATGGCCGGAACTTTCAGCTCTCCATTGGCGATCATCTCGTAGAGTCGGTGCACCCCCGTGGTGGTCTCTTCGGTAATACCGTGGATACGGTCCAGCATTTCGGGGTACTTTTCATGCAGCATCCCTGTGAGATCGCCGCCGTCATCCAGCACCATGTTGGCGTCCCAGGGCTTGCCATCCTTCAGAATGGTCTGCTCGATGCACCACTCGTATTCTTCCTCGGTCTCTCCTTTCCAGGCAAAAACCGGGACCCCTGACGCAGCAACTGCCGCCGCGGCGTGATCCTGAGTGGAGAAGATGTTGCAGGAGGACCAGCGTACTTCAGCGCCGAGGGCGACCAGCGTTTCAATGAGTACACCGGTCTGAATGGTCATGTGAATACATCCAAGAATTTTGGCCCCCGCCAGCGGTTGCTCGGCGCGGTATTGATCCCGCAGGGCTATCAGCGCGGGCATCTCGCTTTCGGCAATATCCAGCTCCCGGCGGCCCCAGCCTGCGAGGTTGATGTCTGCGACTTTGTAGTCAGTAAAATTCTCAATGTTTACAGCAGTGTTCATAACAGGTTCCTCGGCCCGAAGGCGATTGGTTTTAAATCTAAAAATGGGTTCTATACGGCTTTGCGCAATTCCTCGGCGCGATCAGTGAGCTCCCAGGGGAAGCCCTGATCATCGCGGCCGAAATGGCCATAGCTGGCTGTTTTACGGTAGATCGGCTTTTTCAGGTCGAGCATTTCGATGATGCCTTTAGGCCGCAGGTCGAAGTGATCTCGGACAAGCCTCACGATAACTGCCTCATCCACCTGGTTGGTCCCGAAGGTATTCAGGGAAATTGAGGTAGGTTCTGCGACCCCAATGGCGTAGGAGACTTGAATTTCAACGCGCTCGGCAAGCCCAGCCGCAACAATGTTTTTAGCTACATAGCGGGCGGCGTAGGCCGCGGAGCGGTCGACTTTCGAGGGGTCCTTTCCTGAGAAGGCACCACCCCCATGACGGGCCATACCCCCATAGGTGTCGACGATGATTTTTCGGCCAGTGAGGCCGGCATCCCCCACGGGTCCACCAATGATGAACTGTCCCGTCGGGTTGATATGAAACCGAGTCTCTCCGTGCAGCCACTCTTTGGGTAGAACCGCTTCGATGATGTGTTCTCGGACCAAGGCGTGAATTTCTGCTTGAGAGATATCGGGATCATGTTGGGTAGAGAGCACCACCGCGTCGATACGCTCGGGCTTGCCTTCTTTGTCATAGCTCAGGGTTACCTGACTTTTGGCATCGGGTCTGAGCCAAGGGAGCGCTCCTGCTTTTCGGAGTTCGGCCTGTTTCTCAACCAGACGATGTGCGTAGTAAATAGGTGCAGGCATCAGCACGTCGGTCTCGTTAGTTGCATACCCGAACATGAGGCCTTGATCGCCGGCGCCCATCTCCTTGTTTTCGCCTTCATCTACCCCCATCGCAATATCGTGGGACTGCTTGCCGATCGCGTTGATAACCGCGCAGGAGGCCCCGTCGAAACCAACCTCAGAACTGTTATAGCCAATGTCGGTCACCACGCCTCTGACGACGTCTTCTAGATCAACGTAGGTGTTGGTTGTGACTTCGCCTGCGACAACCACCATGCCGGTTTTGACGAGAGTTTCTACTGCTACACGGGCGTTGCGGTCGTCGGCAATGATGGCATCCAGAATGGCATCAGAGATTTGGTCCGCCATTTTGTCGGGATGTCCCTCAGACACTGACTCAGACGTAAATAGTGAGTACTCGCTCATTTTATATTCCTTAAAATTCCTATTTTTTTCTTTGAAAAAGTCTTACCTGAATTTGAAAGCCGTTACGCTGTGCGAGGAACAGTTCAGCTCGATTTTCAAGGCCGGCCGCCTGAGCCCAGTCGCTGAGTTGGCCCGCCTCGAAGCCCAGCCAGAGGTCCCCGCAATGTTCCCGTGCCCACAGCTGATCATGGGCGCAGAGCTCACTGATGATGAGGCGTCCGTCCTTCCTAAGCAGTGTTCCCGCCGCGTCCATAATCGCCGATGGGTCTGGGGTATGGTGGAGCACCATATTGGCAATGATGACGTCAAACCGTTGATGGCCGCGGATGAGGGTTTTGGCCTCCCCCAGTACGAGGGAGACGTTGTCCAGCTTGAGTGTCTTCGCTCTGGCAAGGGCCAGCATTTCTTCTGAGTTGTCGAGTCCCGTAACCGCTCGCGCTCGTTCGGCCAACTCGGGTAGCAAGCTGCCGTCTCCGGGGCCAATCTCTAGGATCGAGGCCTTCGCCAGATTGTCGGCTCGGTCGAGCAAATGCAAGGTTGCGTTGCTGTAGTCCTTCCAAGAGGCGATGAGTTCTTGTTGCTCTCGCAGTCTCTCGCTGTTATCCCTGAAAAAGGCGCGGGAATGTTGCTCCCGAACCGCTTGTACTCGAGCGAGGCCCTGTTTCAGTCGCGGGGCAAGAGCCGTGAGGTCAATCTGCTTTAGCGCCTCTTCCAAGAGGGCCTGCTGATCGCCCTCGGGTACCTGTCGGCGGTAGAACGTGACGGTGCCCTCTTTTTTTCGTGCCAGCAGGTTTGCTTGTACCAATACCTTTAGGTGGTGGCTCAGGGCGCTTTGTCTCAGCTGAAAAACCTCGCATAGCTCCGATACATTAAGGGACTCGTCTTTTAAAAGCCGCAATACCTGCACGCGTAGGTCATCTCCGAGTGCCTTAAAAAGTGTTGGCAATGGCGGAAAGGATGACGCTGGGGCGAGCGATGCAATGTTGGATTCAGAAATCATGGCGCGCAGGCTATCATCCCTGAGCGTCTTAATCAAAATATTTTGATGTAGCAATAGTGCGCGCTATTCGAAGTGCTCTCTGACTATACTGCCCACTCAAACTGTCGGGGGGTGAGGATTTTGGACCAGCAGGCACTTAAAGAGCAGGTAGCTGCCGCAGCTGTAGAGCATGTCGCAAACATTTATAGCAATAAACTTGTGCTTGGTATCGGCACTGGCAGCACGGCGGAATGTTTTATCCGCGGTTTGGTTGGTCTCAGGGGACGGATAGAGACGACAGTAGCAAGCTCCGAACGGTCGGCGGTGCTGTTGGCAGAGCTAAATATACCAGTGACTGACTTAAATAGTGTGTCTGAGCTTGACGCCTATATAGATGGTGCCGATGAGGCCAATGAATCACTGGCGCTGATCAAGGGCGGCGGCGCGGCTCATACCCGTGAAAAAATCGTTGCCGCGGTGGCAAAACAGTTTATTTGCATCGCTGACGAAAGCAAATGGGTTGAGACCCTCGGTAGCTTTCCGCTGCCTGTCGAAGTCATTCCAATGGCACGGAGCTATGTGGCCCGTGAGCTGGTCAAGCTTGGTGGTCAGCCTGTATGGCGTGAGGGAGTGGTTACGGATAATGGCAACATCATCTTGGACGTTCACGGATTGAGAATCACTGACCCCTGTAAGATCGAAACAAACATTAACCAGCTGACAGGCGTCGTTAGCAACGGTTTATTCGCCCATCGCCCTGCGGACCTGCTATTGTTGGGCACAAATAGCGGGGTGGAAGAGCGGGTTGCTTCCGCCTAGCGGCGGCGCCAATCGGGATCAGGAATCTCCTCGACCGGCCGTATCCATATCAACGACTTTGCCCGGGTTGAGAATGAGATCGGGGTCGAACAGCCGTTTGATTGATTTCATCAAGGCGATCTCTTCCTTCGAGCGCGAGTAATGCAGAAATTCTTTCTTTAGCAACCCGACACCGTGTTCCGCTGACACGGATCCTCCACAACCATCAACGATCTTGAATAGTTCCTCGCTCACTGATTTGCATTTGGTCTCGAACTCTTCCGGCGCCATGCTATCGGGCTTTAAAATGTTGAGGTGGAGATTGCCGTCACCGATGTGGCCATACCAGACGACCTCGAAGTCAGGATAACGTTGCTCTACAACCTCCCCGATCTTAACCAGCAGCTCGGGTACTTTGCTAACGGTGGCTGAAATGTCGTTCTTGTAGGGGGTCCATCGTGCGATGGTCTCTGAAATGTTCTCTCTCAGCTGCCAAAGGCTTTTCGCTTGAGCAATTGTTTGACTGACAACCGCATCGTCCGCTTCGCCTGCTGCCATGACCTGTTCCACTATAGCCTCTAACTCCCTGTCGCTGTGCTCTCCCTGACGTTCGTATTCGGCCAATACATAGAAAGGGCTGGCACCGTCAAAGGGCGCGCGCAGCCCCTGCTGGGCGATGAGTTTTTCGAGGGCGAGATGGGAAAAGAACTCGAATGCCAGAAGATCCGCTTGACCCTGAAGTCGCTGAAGCAGTGACATGATTGCGCCCATGGATTTCACCCCGAGGACCAGGACGGCGGTGTCTGTGGGTGGTGAGCAAAGTTGCAGAGTGGCTTCCACGATGATCCCTAAAATACCCTCCGATCCTATCATCAGGTGTCGGAAATCCAGCCCGGTGTTGTTTTTCAGCAAGCCCCTGTTCAAGGTCAAGAGCTCTCCGGTGCCGGTAACGACTTTCAGCCCGCTTACCCAGTTGCGGGTCATCCCGTAACGGATTACCTGAATGCCTCCCGCGTTCGTGGCGATGTTGCCACCGATTTGGCTCGAACCGCTGGAGGCAAAGTCAACGGGATAATGAAGTCCTATACTTTTAGCAGCCTCTTGGATTTGTGCGGTGATTGCACCTGCCTCACAGGTGATGCTGCGACTCGTTGGGTCAACGTCGATAATCCGATTCAGTCGATCCAGCGCCAGGACCAGCTCTCCATTGGCCGCAACAGCGCCACCGCTCAAACCAGTACGGCCTCCCGAGGGGACAATAGGCGTATTGAAGCGACGGGCAAGCTGAATGATTTGTTGAACTTCAGCAATTGACTCTGGCAATAGCACTGCGGCTGGATTGGGCGTGGCGAAGCGAGTCCAGTCTCGCCCGAAATGGTTGCAGGAATCTTCGTCGGTCAAGCAGCGGCCACTCCCCAGCAGCGTCACCAGCTCTTGAAGAATGGCCGAAGTCTCCTCTGTGGTCACTGAATATTACCCTCTCGACGGACACGTTAGATTTCATGGATCTTTATAGGTGAGACCCGCGCAGAATAATAAGGGTGTTAATTCAGTAAGTGCCAGCTTGAGCTGGTAGATAAGTCGCCTGAATTGATTAAGCAAGCTGAGATGGCTTGTTGCCTGCGAGGACTGCTATGATTTTCAGGCCATGCTTGGTGGCAAAGGCGATAAAACAGCGAGGTGACCACATGTTTCTCCAGATGTCTTGGGTAATCGCAAGACGGGCAGCCTTGGCCGCGTTGACAGTTTTGCTGGTGAGTGTGCCCGCCAAAGCGCAGAACCCTGATGGACTGCTGGGGGCCATGACCCGGCAGGAGCGGGAGGCCGCTGGTCTAAATAAGCTTTCTGCTGAAGAGCAGCGCTATCTCGAAGCCTGGCTAAGGCAGCGGCTTGCCGTTGAAGAATCGACCCAGCTTTCGAATCCAACCCCCTCTCCAATGGTGGCGTCGCCGGACGCTGAACAGTCAGTCGGAGCCGCGGGTAGTGATACCAGCGACGCCGCTATGGAAGCGGAGATCGAACGCCGTGTCGCCATTGAGGTGGAGGCAGCCATTAGCAAGGCAAAGGAAGACGAGGAAGCGGAGGAGGCCGCCAGGGAGGCTGCGCTCAATGAGCCTTTTGAGGCGGAGATCGTTGGCCCATTTAGCGGGTGGAACGGGAAAACCGTGTTTACCCTGAGTAATGGTCAGGTATGGCGGCAGCGTAACGGCAGTGACTATCGGCACACGGCGCAAGGGCAAACCGTCGCGGTCAAGAAGAACTTTATGGGGTATTGGACGCTGACAGTGTTGTCCTCGGGCCGAACCGTGGGCGTGCGCCGTATCGACTAAATCGCGCCAAAATGGCGGGCTGACTGCTGTGGCCGTGAATATGTCGCAAGAAGTTGCCTCCTGTGAAGAAAGTTCCAATCTCTATTGGTAAATAATTCACAAATTAGCCCCTAATCCCTCTCTTTCTACTGTGCCTACAGAGTATTCTAGGGAGTCACCCGGTTCTCAAAGCGCCGGTTGGAGCGCTCATCCATTATTAACAAAGAGGTTTCCAATGAACGCACTCAATAAGCGACAGCTGAGCTTGGCCGTGTCAGCGGCTCTGGCAACAACGCTGACAAGTGGTCTGGCCTTTGGTCAGGATGATGATGACACAGTCGAAGAAGTGATCGTAACGGGTACCCGTATTGCGACCACAGATGGCTTCGGTGCCACCAGCCCGGTAACGGTTGTTGACGCTGAGAACATCAAGAACCTTGGCTTCGTAAACATCGAACAGGTGTTGAACAGCTTGCCTTCTATCGAGACAAGTCAGAATGCCAACATCTCAAACGGTTCTACCGGTACGGCGTCAATCGACCTGCGTGGTCTGGGCACCAACCGTACTCTGGTATTGATCAACGGCCGTCGTATGCAGGCGGGTGGTGCGCAGACTCAGGCGCCAGACGTTGGCCAGGTTCCAACCATTGCACTTGAGCGCGTTGACGTGCTGACCGGTGGTGCATCAGCGACCTACGGTGCTGACGCGGTTGCCGGTGTTGTTAACTTCGTAACCCGAAAGATGGATGGCATAGAGATCCGCGCGGGATGGTCTGGCTACCGCCATGACAATGACAACGCTTACATCCAGGGTTTGATGGATCTGCGTAACTTTGAGTACCCCACTGGAACTGAAGGCCCTGATGGTGAGAACTATCAAATCGACTTCATCATGGGTAGCGACTTCGCCGACGGTAAGGGTAACGCCACTATGTACGGTACTTGGCGTGAGCAGAAAGAGTTGCGGCAAGAAGCGCGTGACTTCTCATCTGGTGCGTTGACGGGTTCTGCTACGGGTGTTGGTGGATCAGCAAACGCTATCATCCCTAACTACTTCCTGGCGCCAACAGTTGTTGGCGGCGCTGGCCCTGCAGGCACCAATGGTCGTGCCTATGACTACGATCAGGAATTCTTCGGTAACATCAACTCTTCGGGCGGTCTGACCCCTTGGGATGGAACCAACCGTTACAACTACGCTCCTGTGAACCATTTCCTGCGTCCAATCGAGCAGTGGTCAGTGGGCGCGTTTGCCGACTACAAACTGAATGATCATTTCACGCCTTACATGGAGTTCATGTTCGCGAGCAACACCTCGCGTGCTCAGATCGCTGAATCAGGTACCTTCTTCGCTGAAGCGTACATTCTGGATCTCGATGATTTCCCTGCTCCTTTCCAGCAGGCCCTGATCGACCTTTACGGTCCAGAGTACGATGAGTACGGTGTGTACGTCGGTAAGCGTAACGTTGAGGGTGGCCCTCGTTCTGACAACACCAGCCATGACGCATTCCGTCTGGTCACTGGTATGAAGGGCGATATCAATGACACTTGGTCATATGATATGAGCTACCTGTATGCAAACACGCGATCTACGTCGACTTACGTCAACGACTTCTTCGCGCCTAACATTACTAAGAACATTGATCCCGATACCGCTGACATTCTCTACGACGTGTTCACCTATCAGGGCGTAACCCCCGAGCAGGCTGCTGGTCTGACTGGTGTTGGTATCCTGAACGGTAACAACTCGACTGAAGTAATCAACGCTTACGTTACTGGCGATCTCTTCTCTCTGCCGACTACCAGCAACCCAATCAAGGTGGTTGTAGGTTACGAATGGCGTGAAGAGAAGTTTGAGCGTCTGTCTGACACCGTGTTTGAGGAAGGCCAGCTGCTTGGTCAGGGTGGTCCCACCCCCTCATTGGTCGGTGGCTACAACGTGACTGAATTCTTCGGGGAAGCAAACATTCCGGTCCTCGATAGCTTGGTCTTCGACTTGGCGTATCGTTACTCGGATTACAGCACCGTAGGTGGTCAGGATACTTATCGACTAGGTGTTGACTGGCAGCCGATCGACTTGGTTCGTCTCCGTGCGGGTTATAACCGCGCTGTGCGTGCTCCCAACGTTGGTGAACTGTACCTGGCTCAGAACCTCGGTCTATGGGCAGGTGTTGACCCCTGTGGCGGTACTGCGGGTGAAGTGCCTGAGTACAGCCCTGAGCAGTGTGCTCGTACCGGCGTAAGTGCTGCCCAGTACGGCAACATTGCATTGAGCCCGGCTGACCAGTACAACCAGATCACGGGTGGTAACCCCAACCTCGAAGCTGAGGAAGCGGACACCATTACTCTGGGTGTGGTCTTGACTCCATTCGATGACCTTACAGTGTCTGTCGACTATTGGAGCATCGAAATCGAAGATACCGTAACCACCATTGGCGCAGAGAACCTGCTCCGTCAGTGTGCTGAGAACGGTCTCTTCTGTGAGACCATTACCCGAGCGGGTAACGGTTCGCTGTGGCAGGGTGAGACCGGCTTTGTCGTCAACTCACTGCTTAACGGCGGTACGAACACCTGGGAAGGAATTGACGTGGCTGGATCCTGGTCACTCGATGCGCTCGGTGGCACTTTCGGTGTGAACATGGTTGGTACCTACATGTTGACCAAGGAAATCGAAATCCCCGGTGCTGACACTTACGACTGTGTAGGCTTAATCAGCAGCCGTTGCTACCCACAGCCAGAGTGGCGTCATACGATCACTGCTAGCTACGACAGCAACAGCTTTTGGGCGGCGAGCATCCGGTGGCGTCACTTCGGTGGTGTTGACTACGATGGTGGTCTGACCAACGGCAAGAGTGACGGTGTTGACCAGATTGTTCAGGGTGAGTCTGATGGTGGTGAGAACTACCTCGATATCAACGCGACGATTCGCTTCCTGGGTGATTCTGAGCTGCTGATCGGCGTGAACAACGTGCTCGACTCTGAGCCGCCGCTGGTTGGTGGTTCACTGTCGTCAAACGCAAACGCTATCGCAGGTTTCTACGACACACTGGGTCAGTACCTGTTTGCTCAGGCGACATTCCGCTTCTAAGGAAACGGTTGCGCCTGGCAGCGTATACTGCCTAAATAAAAAGCGGGTCATTGGCCCGCTTTTTTTATGCCTCGAAGTTGAGCTATGGATAATACTCGTCAGCAACTGGCCCACTGGCGCGCGCAAGTGGCAAGCAATAAAAGCAATGGAACCGCCTGGTTTAACCTCGCTTGGTGGTCGAGCAAAGCAGGGCTATTTGTTCAGGCGGTGGAGGCCTATGAGCGAGCATTGGGGTGCGGTATTCGAGACCCTGAGGAGGCGATGAGCAACCTTGCCTCAGTGTATTCAGATCGTTTGGCTGACCCTCAGTCCGCAGTTCGGTGGCTCGATGAAGCGCTTCAAAAAAACCCCGACTACTACCCGGCAGTTTTCAATCGCGCGCACATAGCAGAACAGACCGGTGATCGAAAGGCTGCGCGTATGCTTTTTGCTCGGGCTACAGCACTCTCACCGGATGATCCTTACGCACTTGCCCGCCTGGTGGAGGCCGATCCAACGTTGACACTGGACTCGGCGGCAGGACGAAAATTGGCGGAGCTCGCAGGTAACAATGCCGATGCGCTCATGGCGCTGTATCGTTTACAGGAGCGGGTCGGGGATCATGCCAGTGCCTGGGGTTCGCTTGTTCAGGCGAACGAGGCTGACAGGAGCAAACAACCTGCGTGGCCTGGGGCTCAATGGCGCAGTCTGATCTTGGACCAGCTCAAGAGTAACCCTCCCTCAGCGGTCACTGGCTCGCCCGAGGGAGATGCACCGGTCTTTATTCTCGGGATGTTCCGAACTGGGTCGACACTGCTTGAACAGATTCTTGCTGCTCATCCGAGATTCAACCCCCTAGGGGAGTCTGAGTTTTGGCCGCGGGAAATACATGCCCTGGGTGGTGGCATGATTAAACCGGGAAGACGGCCTGACGTTGGTGAGCACACGCAGATTAGGTCCCGATGGCGAGAACATCTGGGTGACCGTCGCGCCTCGAAGGAGGTGAGGGTAACTGACAAGCGCCCGGATAATTTATTTCATATTGCTACCATCCTTGATGTGCTCCCGGAAGCCAAGATTATTGTCACCGAGCGTGATTGGCGAGATACCCTTCTCTCTGTTTATGGGACCCGACTGCACCCTCAACACGGCTATGCAACTGAGCCGATGGCGATTGCTAATCACATCGCCCTGTGCAAGCAAGTAGCTGATTTTTGGGCGGAGGCACTGCCCGACAAGATACGAAAGGTCAGTTACGAGGCGTTGGTCGAAGATCCCGAGTCCACGCTGAGTGCACTCTTTACCTGGTTAGGTGAGGATTGGGATCCCGCGTGTCTGGACTTTCACACGCTAAATAATTCGGTTCGCACGGCCAGCGTCTGGCAGGTTAGAGAGCCTTTGGGTAGCGGCAGGAAGGGACGTTGGCGGCTTTACGAGGAGCCTCTGCGCAAAATCTTTGGTGGCGCGCTCGATGAGCCACTCTCCCCCTGAATTGCTGGTATAGCTTGTTGGAGTAGAAAGCTAAGCTAAATCGCCATCATCTGGCTACATGACCCCTTCTAAAGCCCGCCAGACTAAAGCCCGCCAGAGGAGTATGCTTCTTGAACCGCCGCTAAAGACTGTGACTTCAATTTGGAGGCATTTCCCGCGGTGCCAAAGGATTCATAGCGTGCGATACAGATGTCGCGCATGGCGACAAGGCTCTCTTTCAGATACTTGCGCGGATCGAATTCGCTCGGGTTCTGCGCGAGAAACCGTCTGATTGAGCCCGTGGACGCGAGGCGCAAATCGGTGTCGATATTTACCTTCCTCACGCCGTGTTTGATGCCTTCAACGACCTGCTCGACAGGTACGCCATAGGTTTCGGGTATCTCGCCACCAAACTCATTGATAATGGCCAACCAGTCTTGGGGAACCGCCGAAGACCCGTGCATGACGAGGTGGGTGGTTGGGATACGACTGTGAATATCCTTGATACGGTCAATGGCCAGAATGTCGCCTGTGGGGGGGCGGGTAAATTTGTACGCCCCATGGCTGGTTCCACAGGCAATTGCCAGTGCATCAACACCGGTATCGGCAACAAACTGCGCCGCTTCCTCCGGGTCGGTGAGCATTTGATCGTGGGTTAGCTTACCCGCCGCGCCGATTCCATCCTCTTCCCCTGCTTCTCCGGTTTCCAGAGAGCCCAAACAGCCTATCTCGCCCTCGACCGAAACCCCGCAAGCGTGGGCCATTTCGACAACCTGTCGCGTAACCCGGGCGTTGTAGTCGTAATCCATGGGCGTTTTGCCGTCCTCACCCAGCGAGCCGTCCATCATGACAGAGCTGAAACCTAGCTGTATGGAGCGCTGGCAAACCGCAGGGGAAGTCCCATGATCCTGATGGACACAAACGGGGATGTGCGGAAACTCAGCCATTGCGGCATCCATCATGGCTTTTAGGAAGGGCGCGCCGGCGTACTTACGAGCGCCCGCGCTGGCCTGCATGATTACCGGTGAATCCGTGGCATCGGCGGCTTCCATGATGGCGCGGGTCTGCTCCAGATTATTGACGTTGAATGCGGGCACGCCGTACTGGTGCTCCGCAGCGTGGTCGAGCAGCTGTCTTAAACTGATCAAAGCCATGGGTCTTCTCCTGTAGATCAGATCACGTGAGTGTATCTAGCCGCGCGAGGCGAGCATAGCAACCGCGGGCAGTGTTTTACCCTCGACATATTCCAAAAAGGCTCCGCCACCCGTCGAGATGTAGGACACATTATCCGCTATTCCAAATTGATCGATGGCCGCCAGCGTGTCGCCGCCCCCGGCGAGGGAAAAGCCTTCGCTCGCCGCTATCGCTTGGGCAACGGTGCGCGTTCCCCCTGAGAACTGCTCGAACTCGAATACGCCAACCGGCCCGTTCCAGAGAATGGTTCCCGCCTTCATGAGTTGCTCGGCAATCGCCTGAGCCGCTTGGGGACCAATGTCGAGAATCATATCCTCGTCGCTCACCTCCGAGGCTAGTTTTACGGTCGCTTCCGCGGCTTGATCGAAGGCTGTTGCGACTACCACATCAACGGGCAACGGAATACTGGTGGCTCGCATGAGAGCTCGCGCCGTGTCCAGCATGTCGTGCTCGCACAGAGATTTTCCGACGGGGTATCCTGCCGCGGCCAAAAAGGTGTTGGCGATGCCACCACCGACGATCAGGCTGTCACATTTTTGGGCCAGACTCTCGAGCACCGTGAGCTTTGTTGATACCTTTGAACCTCCAACAATCGCCAACATGGGTGGGGTTGGGCTGGTCAATGCCCGCTCCAGAGCATCCAGCTCCGCGGCGAGCAGCGGTCCGGCACAAGCGGTCGGTGCGAATTCTGCCACCCCGTGAGTGGATGCTTGTGCGCGGTGGGCCGTGCCGAATGCATCCATTACGAACACGTCGCACAGTGCTGCGTAGCGTTTAGCTAATGCAGGATCATTGGCTTTCTCTCCGGCATTAAATCGCACATTTTCAAGTAACAGGATTTCACCGGGATCTGGTGCGGCGCGTTCCCAGTCTTGGATCAGGGTCACCTGTTTGCCCAGCAGTTGGCTCAGACATGTGGCAACAGGGGCAAGAGAAAACGACGCGTCTGGCACACCTTCCTCGGGCCGGCCCAGATGGGACATCAGCATCACTGCCGCCCCCTGGGCATGAGCCTGCTCTATCGTTGGGAGTGCGGCCCTGAGCCGTGCATCGCTGGTAACAACACCTTCCCTCACCGGTACATTCAGGTCCTCGCGAATGAGGACGCGTTGATTTTCGAGAGAGAGGTCAGACATTAATTTCATGGCGTTCTCGCGTAATTAGAAAGCTGGATCTGAAAATTGATCCAGCTGTTTAAAGTGGGCCGCGATATCGAGAAGGCGATTGGCATACGCCCACTCATTATCAAACCAGACGAGGACCTTCAGCAAATGATGGCCAGCCACTTGAGTCTGGCTTGCGTCGACCACTGCAGAACAAAGCTCGCCGTTAAAGTCGCAGGAGGCAAGAGGCTCGTCCGTCACATCGAGGATCCCTTTGAGCTCGGTGGTCGCGGCCAGGCGGAGTGCATCATTAATTTGCTGTCGGTTACAGGGCGACTGAGTTTGGATTGTGATATCCATCGCAGACACATTGAGAGTGGGTACACGCAGTGCATGTGCTGTTAGCTTACCCTCGAGCTGGGGCAGAATTCTTGGCACCCCTATCGCTAATTCGGTATCCACCGGGATAATCGACTGAAAAGCCGCTCGGGTTTTGCGTAAATCAGTGTGATGGTAGGCATCCAAGACGGGCTGATCGTTCATCGCCGAGTGAACCGTCGTCACCGTACCCGCCTGGATACCAACAATCCGGTCCAGTATGAAAAGCACGGGGCAGAGCGCGTTGGTCGTGCAGGATGCAGCGGAGACAACCCGGTGCTGTGCAGTGAGCACCGATTGATTCAAGCCCCACACAATCGTGTCATCAACATCGGGTTGCGCCGGCTGGGAGAGAAGGACCCGTCTTCCCCCAGCCTGCAGGTGTTGCTCGGCTGTTCTGCGATCCGAGAAAGCACCCGTGCACTCCAGTACCAGATCAATCCCTTCTTCGGCCCAAGGGAGCGATGCAATATCGCTCTCTTGAAGAAGGCGCAGGCTATGTTGGTTGACCCTAAGTCTGTTGTGATCCAGTTCGATTTGGCCCGGGAATCTACCGTGGGTAGAGTCATAGCGAGCCAGATGGGCGACGGTCTCGGCGTCAGCGATCTCGTTTATGGCGACCAGCGTCATGTCGCCGGGCATCGATCGTTCCGCCCACGCCCTGAGGACGGAACGGCCAATACGGCCAAAGCCGTTTATCGCTAGTCGGTAAGTCATTTTGGGGGGGCTGGCGGAAAAACCTTAATCTAACAAAACGTCCTGCACAGCTGACACCACATTATCGACTGTAAAGCCGAATTCTTGCATGAGCACACCGCCGGGGGCGGATTCTCCAAAGCTGGTCATACCCACTATCCGGCCATCGAGACCTACGAACTTGTGCCAGTAGTCTGCGTGCGCAGCTTCGACCGCCACCCTCGCCAGAACATGGCTGGGTAGGACACGCTCTCGATAGCTCGCATCTTGAGCGCAAAATCTCTCGGCGCTAGGCATTGAGACGACCCGGATCCCTTTACCCTGTTCTGACAGGGAAGCGGCTGCATCGACCGCGAGCCCGACTTCGGAGCCGGTTGCAATGATGATGGCGTCGAGCTCGCCGACCTCTTCAACCAGAGTGTAGCCGCCCCGCTCTATATTCCTCAGATTTTCTTCGGCACGGTATTGGTGAGGCAGCGTTTGGCGCGAGAAAACCAAAGCCGATGGGCCATCACTCCGTTGCGCCGCTAGCTTCCAGGCCACGGCTGATTCCACGGTGTCACAAGGTCGCCAAGTCTCCAGATTTGGCGTTGAGCGCAAGGCGGTGAGTTGCTCGACGGGCTGATGCGTCGGACCGTCCTCCCCGAGACCGATTGAATCGTGGGTGTAAACAAAGATCACCCTTTGCCGCATAAGAGCGGCCATCCTGACAGCGTTGCGCGCATACTCCATGAATATCAGAAAGGTAGCGCCGTAGGGAATAAATCCCTTGTGTAGGGCCAGACCGTTCATTATCGCCGACATAGCGAATTCCCGGACCCCGTAGAAAATATAGTTACCACTCGCATCTTTTGCGTCGATTCCCTTGGATCCCCCCCACAGGGTGAGGTTGGACCCGGCGAGATCTGCTGATCCCCCCAGAAGTTCCGGAACCACGGGCCCCATTACATTGAGGGTTTGCTGCGATGCCTTGCGAGAGGCAACGTCGGCGGCATTATCCGCGCACAGAGCAATGTAGTCATTCATTGCGGTCTCGAAGTTGGCGGGCAACGCTCCCGCCATTCGACGGGTGAACTCTCCAGCCAGTGCAGGGTGGGCAGCTTCATAGGCCGCAAGCTGACCTTGCCAATCGCTCTCCGCAGCCGCCCCCCGATCCCTCGCGTCCCACGCCTCCGCGATGTCTTTGGGTATATCGAACGGCGGGTGGTCCCATCCCAGCGCTGCTCTCGTGGCAGCTACCTCATCCTCGCCGAGAGCAGCCCCATGGCAGGACTCGGTCCCTTGTTTATTGGGTGCCCCCTTGCCAATGATCGTCTTGCAACAAATGAGGGATGGTCGCTTCTGATCAGCCAAGGCTCTATCAATGGCCTCCGCGATGGCGTCAGAGTTGTGACCATCGATTGCCGGGATTACCTGCCAGCCGTAGCTCTCAAATCTGGCCGGGGTATCGTCGGTGAACCAGCCCTCGACCTCACCGTCAATCGAGATACCGTTGTCATCATAAAATGCGATGAGTTTGCCTAGACCCAAGGTGCCGGCCAGAGAGCATGCCTCATGGGAGATTCCCTCCATCAGGCAGCCATCGCCCAAGAAGACCCAGGTCTTGTGGTCGACAATAGTGTGATCGGGCTGGTTGAATTGATCACCGAGTATTTTTTCTGCGAGTGCCATTCCCACGGCGTTTGCAATGCCCTGGCCAAGAGGGCCCGTGGTAGTCTCCACCCCGGGTGCGTAGCCATATTCCGGGTGTCCCGCTGTCTTGGCATGAAGCTGCCGAAAGTTCCTAAGGTCGTCGGTCGTCAGCTCGTAACCCGATAGATGTAACAGGCTGTAGAGAAGCATGGACCCATGACCGTTCGACAGGACGAACCGGTCACGGTCAGCCCAATTAGGGTTGGCAGGGTTGTGTTTAAGGTAGCTATTCCAAAGTACCTCAGCGATATCTGCCATGCCCATCGGCGCCCCGGGGTGTCCGCTGTTGGCTGCCTGCACAGCATCCATGCTCAAAGCGCGAATGGCGTTGGCAAGTTCAAGACGATTGGGCATGTTGGCTCCGGTGACCTAGGGTATGTTTGAGGAGCGCTATTGTCATTGATGCAGCGCCCGCTAGCAAATGTTACCGCGACTTTGCCATGACTCAGGCGTACTAAGTGCTTATGATCGGAGCGAGATAGGGATCTGGAAATTCGGTATGCCCGACGCTTACATCAAACGAATTCTCAATGCACGTGTTTATGACGTGGCGCGGGAAACGCCCCTCGAGCATGCGCCGATGATGTCGGCGCGGTTGGCTAACACTGTCTGGCTGAAACGGGAGGACCTACAGCCTGTGTTTTCCTTCAAGTGCCGCGGTGCCTACAACAAAATGGCCAGTTTGAGTGGCGAAGCGCTGGCTTCAGGGGTCGTCGCGGCTTCTGCGGGTAACCATGCGCAGGGAGTCGCGCTTGCTGCACAGCGGCTGAACGCCAAGGCAAAAATAGTGATGCCCGTAACAACGCCCGCGATCAAGGTCGATGCCGTGAAGCGGTTTGGTGCCACTGTGATCCTGCATGGCGACACCTTCGATGAGGCAGCAGCGAAAGCAAAGGCGCTGGTGTCTGCGGAGGGGCTTACATTTATCCATCCTTTTGACGATCCCGAGGTCATTGCCGGTCAGGGGACCATTGCGGTCGAGCTGGCGCGGCAGGCCAGAGCGCCGCTCGATTACGTTTTTGTGTGTTTAGGGGGTGGCGGTCTCATTGGCGGCATGGCGGTTTACCTGCGCTATGTCTGGCCAAGCGTCAAAATTATTGGGGTTGAGCCAGAGGACGCGGCCTGCACCCGGGCAGCTCTGGACCGAGGTCGTCGCGTGACCTTGAAGGAGGTTGGTTTATTTGCAGATGGTTGTGCTGTTGCCCAGGTGGGCAAGGAAACCTTTCGGCTGATACAGGCCTATGTAGATGACGTGATTACAGTATCAACCGACGAGATCTGTGCCGGGGTCAAGGACATCTTTGAGGACACACGGGCGATTGCGGAACCTGCGGGAGCCCTCGCGGTGGCGGGCATGAAAAAGTATGCTCTCGATCACCAGATTGAGGGCGCCTCGATGGCGGCGACCGTAAGCGGTGCCAACACCAACTTCGATCGGCTTCGTTATATCTCCGAGCGCACCGAGATTGGTGAGCGTCGAGAGGCAGTAATCAGCGTCTCAATCCCTGAGCAACCGGGCGCGTTCAGGCGTTTTTGTAGCGTGCTCGGTCGCAGAAACATCACCGAGTTCAACTATCGCTATCAAGGCCCGGAGGGTGCCCGAGTCTTTGTCGGTCTCTCTACCACGCCCCACAGCGATGATCTCGACACGTTGATCGACAAACTTGTGGCCAGTGGCTATGAGGTTCAGGACCTCTCCGACAACGAGACGGCCAAGCTGCATGTTCGGCACATGGTGGGGGGTCACGCTCCATCGGACCTAGGGGAAGAGGCCATTTACCGCGTCGAGTTCCCTGAGCGGCCGGGTGCACTCCACAAATTTTTGTCGGCTCTGGGCAAGGATTTCAGTATTTCTTTGTTCCACTACCGGAATCATGGTGCAGCGTATGGCCGGGTACTGGTGGGCTTGGTTGTCCCTCCGGGTAAACGCGGCGCTCTGAAGTCCGCGATCATCGGAGTGGGCTATCGTTTTTGGGAAGAAACAGATAATCCTGCTTACGAGGCTTATTTGCGCTAGCTTATTTTCGCCAGATAGTCGATCTGGGTTAGGGACTTAGGGCCGATTCTTGGTTGACATTCTGTGGTTGTGGACAGAAACTGGTCGACCTTGTGGATAACTTGTGTAGGGGGATGGCGTTAAGGCTGTCACAAGGTCTAGCGCCGAGTGTAGTGAATTATCAAAGAAAAACACCCGGACTAATCTGGGGGCTAATATTGATTGTTGCCTTGGGGATGGCGACGTCCTCGCTGATGGGCGATAACCCCAGTTCGATGCAACCTCAGCAAGCGGGCATTGTTGTTCAATAGCTTCCCGCGTGAATTAGCTGTCAAATCTGTTGATGCCCTTCTCCGATAGGAAGGCGTCGAGGCGTTGGTCGTGCTTCTCTGCCGGCAATGACGCCACGTATTGGTCTCCGTAGCCTACGCCACAGCGAAAACCCCGTGACGTCACCAGTGCCCGGTCGTAGTAGCCTCCTCCATAGCCAAGTCGGTAGCCCCTTGCGTCACAGGCCAGCAGTGGAATGAGAAAAAAGTCTATCTTCTCCGCGGGAATCACCTCCGCCCCCAAGGCGGGTTCATGCAAACCCATCTGCCCTTGTTGAAGCGGCGCATCCGCTGACCAGACTCTGAACTCCATGAGGCCGCGACCAACAACCGCTGGGTAAACAACTGTTCTGCCAGATGCCAATGCGTGTTGGTCAATGAGGCTAACGTCCAGTTCATCGCTAATCGCGCGATAACTGGCAATCACACTGGCTGTTCGCCAAAAAGAGAGGCTGTCGAGGTGAACTAGGAGTTTATCGGTGCGGGTATCTGGTCTGCTGGCGGTGTGGCGCACCGCTTTCATGTGCTGCCGCCAATCAGATTTTGTCGAGATATCTGATGTCATGGTGAAATTCTGGAGATAAACATCCCAACGTACCGCTGACAGTGTCGCCCTTGAACCCTGCGGCTCAAGGTGGTGACCGCCGAGCCGTATCAGGCTTTCCGGTCATGCCGGACATGCACAACAACGGCGTTCAGTGGTCCCCGGGTAATGCATTATCGGCTCGAGGACTGACTGTCTGGCGAATACGCCAGGAATGACCTCAGTATAGCCGATTTTTAAGTTAGTTGATTTCCAATTGACGGAGCTGGTACAGAGCTTCGTCGAGTTGGCTGGTAACGGCTTTGATACGGTCCTCGTGTCCGTCAAGCTGGGCAGGGGCCTCGCCGCCCTTGAGTCCAAGCACCTCATGACTAAGGTTCAGGGCCGCCATAATGGCAACTCGCTCCAGCCCGATCACTTTGCCGGTCGCCCTGATATCGCGCATCTGCTGGTCTAGGTGGTGTGCTGCGGCAGCCAATTCCCGTTCTTGGTCCGGCGGGCAAGCAACCTGATATTCTTTGTCGAGGATTTCAACGCTGATTGTCGGCGTCCGTGTCATGCGCCACCCTCAATCTTGCGGAGCCTGTCCAGGGTAGAGTTGATGTGGTCTCCTGCCTGTCGTTGACGTTCGAGCAGCTCCCGGCGCTCTCGCTGCAGTTCGGCGAGTCGCAATTTCAGTTGCCGATTTTCACGATTCAGGTCTCGGCTCAGTCCGATAAGGTCAGCAACTTTATTTTCGAGAGCTTGGATGAGTTTCTCAGCCACGGCGATTACACTTGGCACTTAACAGTCGCCACTATAGGTGGAGCCCTACTGGCGGTCAATGATGAAATCTTGATGAAATTCAGTCTGCTGCTTAAATGATTACAAGCAAATTGGAATACAGTTGTTTCAGGATTTCATAACAAGTCTTAGTCATCAGTGCAGAGGTGCGGGAGGCGTTTTGTTTTTAGACCGTCTTGGTGAATACGAGGAAATGCCCAGCTGGTCTGAGGCTGCAGACGTGCTACTTGGCATGGGTCTCACGTTGAATCCGTCCGAATTACACGGCGCCTTATTGGGCTTGTTGAGCGCAGGTCACCCATTGTCTTCAGAGGCGAATCTCGATGGTGCATTGTCTATTTTGGAAAAAGCGCTGGCGGTGGATTTGCAGGGTGAGGTGGCCGAGTTCGTTAAAAGGCTATCCGGGGCGACGGTGTCTGCGATTCGTGATACCGACTTTGCCTTCACCCCACTGTTACCTGACGATGAGGACGAGTTTCATCATCGGCTTACCTCAGTCGGGAGCTGGGCATCGGGATTTCTCACCGGCTTCACTCAGGCCATCAGCGCTGCGAATTCCGCCTCTGAGGCCGTTGACCCCACGGCGGCAGAGGCGCTCAAGGACTTTGCCGCTATTGCGCAGATTGATGTCGAGGAGTCAGAAAGTGATGAGGCCGAGCGCGACTTGGAAGAGCTTGTGGAGTACCTCAGAATGGCCGCCCTGAATACCGTCATTGACGCCTTCAACGACCAAGACAGCTAATCCCAATAAGAAAGGAACCACCGTGAAAATCAGTAAAGCAGAGTTTGCCCGCCGCCGCCGTCATCTAATGGCGATGATGAACAGCAATAGTATTGCGCTTGTGCCAGCGGCTGCTGAATGCACTCGTAGCCGTGACACTGAGTACCCCTTCCGCCAGGACAGTGACTTTTTGTACCTCACGGGCTTTAACGAGCCGGACGCGGTACTCGCACTTATTCCCGGACGCAAATCTGGGCAGGTAGTCATGTTTTGCCGTGATCGGGATCCGGAAATGGAGCTTTGGAATGGCTATCGGGCAGGGCCTGAGGGAGTCGTTACAGACTTCGGGATGGATGATGCTTTCCCGATAGATGACCTTGATGACATTCTGCCTGGCCTAATAGAGGGCAAGCGGCACATTTACTACTCGATGGGGCACAGCGATCACTTTGACCGTCGCGTGATGGGGTGGGTAAACCAGATCAAAAGCCAGGTCAGAACCGGCGCTAAGCCCCCGGGTGATTTCACCGATCTCGCTTTTCTATTACACGAGCAACGGTTGATCAAAAGTGCGGGTGAGCTTCGCCTGATGCGACGAGCGGGTGATATCTCAGCACAGGCCCACGTGCGGGCGATGCGGGAATGCCGCCCAGGTCGCAGCGAGTATCATTTGGAAAACGCCATCCTCCATGAGTTTGGCGAACATGGGGCCCGGGCGCCAGCCTACAACAGCATTGTTGGTGCTGGTGCCAACGCCTGTGTGCTCCATTACACGGAAAATGCCGACAAGCTAAAGGATGGTGAGCTGGTCCTTATTGACGCGGGCTGCGAATACGCAGGTTATGCTGCGGATATCACGCGGACTTTCCCTGTTGGCGGGCAGTTCTCCCCTGAGCAACGCGCTATTTACGACCTGGTGCTCAAGGCTCAACTCGCAGCGATAGCAAAGGTAAAGCCCGGTAATACATGGAATCAGCCCCACGACGCGACCGTCAGGGTGATCACTCGTGGCCTGATTGAGCTCGGATTGCTCAAGGGGAGCGAAAAAGCCCTGATTAAATCAGAGGCCTATCGGGATTTTTACATGCATCGCGCTGGACACTGGCTGGGAATGGATGTCCACGATGTTGGGGATTACCGCATCGATGGCAAGTGGCGTCAGCTGGAGCCCGGTATGGTATTGACCATAGAGCCTGGGATTTACATATCACCCACGAATACCAAAGTGGCAAAAAAGTGGCGAGGTATTGGGGTCAGGATTGAAGATGACGTCGCAGTCACCGCCACGGGTTGTGAGGTACTGACCGCTGGCGTGCCCAAAACCGCAGGCGAAATTGAAGCGTTGATGGCGATAGGCTAGCTTCTCTTGAGGGTCCTAATTGCAGGCGGAGGAATGGTAGGGCTCGCATTTGCGATCGCCCTCCGTCATATATCGGATGATGTCAAGGTGACCGTGCTGGAGGCTCGACTCCCGCCCACCGGCACGCCGAGCCCGCTTGACAGCCGAGCGTCGGCGCTGAATCTGGTTAGCAAAGGAATTTTTGAGGCTTGGGGGCTGTGGTCATCCCTTGCAACGAAGCTCGGGGTCATCAGGCAAATACATGTCTCCAATCAGCAGCGATTTGGTAGCGGTCTGTTGCAACCGGCTGATGTCGGTAGCGAGGAAGACACGCTAGGGTTTGTTATCGAAAACCATCATCTGGGCCACGCTTTTTTGGAGCGTGCTCAGGCCCTCGATATCGAATTGCAAGCCCCTGTCGATGTGGCCTCACTTGAGCGTGAAGCGCCGCCCAGGTTGATCCTATCCACCGGTGACTCCCTGTCCGCAGATTTGGTCATCGTTGCGGATGGCAGTCACTCCCCGCTACGAGAAAAATTAGGGATCGACGTGGATATTCGGTGCACGGGGCAACGCGCGGTGGTGGCAAATGTCCTTTTCAGTGCTGAGCAACGAGGGATAGCCTGGGAGCGATTTACGCCCTATGGGCCTCTGGCGTTACTCCCTCTTCCAGATCAGTCGGGATCGACGGGGAGTCGTTTCAATGTAGTTTGGTCGATGTCGGAGGAACAGGCTGAAGCCCTCGAGTTTTCTGAAGATGATGAGTTTTGTAGTGGGTTGCAGCAGGCTGTCGGCTGGCGCTTGGGTAAGGTGCTTGCGGTGGGCAAGCGGACGGGCTGGACCCTCGACCGGGTGCTGGCCAAGGAGCAGGTCAGGTCAGGCTTTCTTTTGGCTGGCAATGCCGCCCATGGACTTCATCCCGTAGCAGGTCAGGGGCTGAACTTGTCCTTGCGCGATGCCTGGCATCTCGGGGCGGCCTTCCGTGAGCAGCTGACTGGTACCAAGGCCTTGTGTGTACCAGCTGCATTGCAGACCTTTGCGGCGCGGGTGCGCCAGGATCAGCAGGAAACCGTCGGAGCAACCGACATGTTGTCGACACTCTTTGCGCGTCGCGGCCCACTACTGGATTTGCCCAGAGACATAGCGTTGGCAAGCCTTGATACCTTGAGCCCGCTGCGCCGCTACATCGCTCGGCGTGGTACCGGGGGCAGGCGTTTAGCGAACAAGGCCCTCAAGGTGACCTCGTGAGCCAATCTGTCGATATCGTCATTGGAGGTGCAGGTATAGCGGGGCTTGCCCTCGCGCTGGGGTTGGCGGACGCCGGTATGAGTGTCCATGTAGTGGAGCGCGGTGCCAGACCCAAGTTGCCGGACACTGATTCAGGGTTGGCGGGCTGGGACGCGAGAGTCAGCGCCTTAACAGCGGCTTCCACGTCCCTGCTTGACCATCTGGGGGTATGGGACGACATCGCTCAAGTGCGTGTTGGTCCGTACCAGCAGATGTCAGTTTGGGATGCTGAGGGCACAGGGCACATAAACTTTTCCGCTGCCCAGCTCGGCGCTTCCACGCTTGGGCACATTGTGGAGAACCGGCTCATTATCAATGCACTGCTGGCAGGGGTCGATCGCCGCAAGCGCATCACGGTGAGCTGGGATGACGGCGTCAGTGCGGTGGACGTTGCCGATGGGGCTGTTAACGCAACGCTGGCGAGTGGTGCGAAAATTGAGGCGTCACTCTTGGTGGGTGCAGACGGCGGCCGATCCACGATAAGAGAGTTGGTATCACTCCCGGTTCGCGCATGGTCTTATAACCAACATGCGATTGTGGGAACTGTCGAGCTGGAGGCTTCTCATGAGGACACCTGCTATCAGGCATTTTTATCAACTGGACCTCTGGCGCTGTTGCCTCTCGCTGATAAGGCCCTCTGTTCGATCGTTTGGTCTCTCGATAACGATATCTGGGAGAACTTAATGAGCGCTTCTGACGACGATTTTGTTGCGCAAATGAACCGAGCCCTTGGGCCAAACTGCCCGGAGGTTCTGGCGGTTGGACCACGCGCCGCATTTCCCCTTCATCAGTGCCACGCTGTCGATTACATTGCGCGACGGGTCGCCTTGGTTGGCGATGCCGCTCATGCGATTCATCCTCTAGCGGGGCAAGGGATTAATCTGGGCCTCAAAGATGTTGCTGCGCTTGCAGGAGAGCTTGAGCAGGCCTGGTCCAGCGCCATAGATGTCGGCAGTTCTGAGGCACTAAAGAGGTTTCAGCGGGTTCGCAAGACTGACAATCTGGCGATGATGGCCGCGATGGAAGGATTCAAGCGAGGATTTGGGTCGGTGAATCCCGCTGTCCGGGTGCTTCGTAACCTTGGGTTGAATTGGGTGAATCAGGCTGGTTGGTTGCGTGATTGGTTCGCACGTCAGGCGGTAAGTTGACCGCTCCGAGAATACCATCACTCAGATGGTCTGCCGCTGGAATAGCGTATACCATTTGATCTTGCCGGCCATGTTACCCAGGGCCGCCGATTTCTTTTAACCGCTTTGAGACAGTAGTAGAGGACACAGGTAAGCCATGAGCAGCACCCCGAGTGAACTGAAATATGCACGTAGCCATGAGTGGGCGCGACTTGAAGAGGACGGGACAGTTACCGTTGGTATTACCGAGCACGCACAGGACGCGTTGGGCGATGTGGTTTATATCGAGGTACCTACCCCGGGTGACCATATTGCCGGCGGCGATCAAGCCGGTGTTGTGGAATCGGTCAAGGCGGCCTCGGATATTTACTCGCCCCTGTCCGGTGAGGTTTTGTCAGTTAACGAAAGCCTTGAGGATGAGCCTGAGCTGGTCAACTCAGACCCTTACAATGACGGCTGGTTATTCAAAGTCCAGCCCGAGGATCTCTCTGAGCTTGAGGGGCTGCTGAGCGCGGATGACTATCAGTCTGTATGTGATGAGGATGACGCCTGACTCCAGCCCTCTGTAGCGAGGCCATGCAACTAGCGCAGCGATATGATTGGCCAGCTGCGCTGTCGCGCTAGCTCTGCAAGTTGAGGATCCGGATCTGTAGCCACGGGGTTGTCGACCCGTTCTAACAGCGGCACATCATTGTGGCTGTCGCTGTAGAACCAGGCCCCATCAAGCGAGTAGTTGTTGGTTGACATCCACTCGGTCAGACGCGCCACCTTGCCCTCCCGGAAGGAGGGGATACCAACGCTCGCGCCGGTGAACTTACCTGCCTTAATTTCAACGTTGCAGCCCATCAGCGTGGAAACCCCGAGACGCTTTGCTATGGGTTTGGTAATGACAGTGTTGCTCGCCGTGATAATGACGAGCTTGTCCCCTTGCTCGCGGTGTTTGTCCAGAAGCGAGAAAGCGGCTGGCAAAAGCATGGGCTCTACATAGTCCTTCATGAATCTCTGCTGGAGTTCAGCGACCTCTTCAACGGTACGCCCGGCCAGCGGTCGCAGAGCGAACTGCAAATAAGCCTGTATATCGAGCTTGCCTGCCTGATAATCTTGATAAAACCGGTCATTTTCCTGGCTGAATGATCTTGGATCTACAAGGCCCTCGGCACAAAGAAATTCGCCCCAGCGATGGTCTGAATCGCCGTTAATCAGCGTGTTGTCGAGATCGAAGATGGCGAGTGCCATAACAGGGTCCGGTCGGGTGAAGCGATAAAGGTGCTAACACTGGTTGCAGGGATGTGGAAGAATATCGGGCCGTGTGCATCAGCACAAATCAACACAGGACACCTTTTTTGGGTACCAGAGAAAAAGAGCGGGTAATTGATTCTCAGGGGTTTCGACCCAACGTTGGGATCATCGTGGCGTCGGCAGAGGGACAGGTCCTCTGGGGTCGACGTGTTGGCGGTCGTGATTCCTGGCAGTTTCCGCAGGGGGGCATGCACGCCGGTGAATCCGCGGAAGACGCGATGTATCGCGAGCTTGACGAGGAAGTCGGACTGTCCCCCAAACACGTCGAGATCTTGGGCAAGACGCGGGGTTGGCTCCGTTATCGATTGCCCGCCAAATACATTCGTCGCCGTGAAAAACCGGTTTGCATCGGTCAAAAGCAGCGCTGGTTTCTTTTGCGCTTGGTGGCGGAGGAGTCGGCTATCCGACTGGATGCTCACGCCGATCCGGAGTTTGATCATTGGCAGTGGGTAAATTTCTGGTATCCCCTAACAGCGGTCGTCGACTTTAAGCGCGAGGTGTACAGGGAAGCTCTGACCCAGCTGTTACCCGCCCTCGCCTCTAGCAAGCGACTTTCAATGGGTAAGCGCGCGTGATCGAGGTGCTGCGAAAAATTGTTCAGGCAGTCAATGACGCCGATGACCTGACCCAAGCGCTAGAGCTGATTGTTCATGAGGTTCGGGGTGCCATGCAGACAGAGGTATGCACGGTCTACCTCAAGGATCGTAGCAGCCAGCGCTTGGTTTTTCGGGCCACGGAAGGTTTGAATAAGGAAAAAATTGGCGCTTTCTCCCTAAGCATCGACGAGGGACTTGTTGGCTGGGTCGCCAGTCGGGGAGAGATGCTCAACTTAGATGACGCAATGGCGCACCCCAGCTTTCAACTCGTACCAGGCCTAGGTGAGGAGAGCTTCAATACCTTCATGGGGGCCCCCATCATTCACCAGAGGGATTTGCTGGGTGTTCTGGTGGTTCAGCAGGCGGATACCCGACGCTTCAGCGATGCGGAAGAAGCCTTTCTCATCACTATTTCAGCGCAGCTTGCTGCAATTATCGCTCACGCAGAGGTGACCGGTGCGGCGATGGCTGTTGACACTCCTGCCGAGCAAGTTGCGCGGATTCAGGGGGTGGCGGGCTCTCCCGGCATTGCCATCGGCCAAGCGGTTTATGTATCGCCGACGGCGGATCTCGGGGCAGTGCCCTCCCGGCGGGCCAGCAATCGGCGGCAGGAGATGCGCATTTTTCGGTCAGCTCTGGCGCGAGTCAGGGATGACATTGAAGTGGTTGCCGAGAATCTCAGGGAGGAACTCTCTCCTGAGGATCACGCCCTGTTTGGGGTTTATCTCAGCATTCTCGACGATTCTACCCTGGGCGGTGAGGTGGCGGCCTTGATCAAGGCGGGTGAATGGGCCCAGGGGGCGCTGAGCCAGGTCATGATCAAACATATCCGGCACTTTGAGCGGATGGAGCACAGTTACCTGCGGGAGCGGGCAGTCGACGTGAGGGATCTCGGCACCCGGGTGCTTACCTATCTCCAGGATGAAAACGAGAACCGGGAAGATTGGCCCGAGAGGACCATACTGGTCGCCGACGAGATTACAGCGTCGACACTAGGTGAGGTACCCCGAGAGCGGTTGGCAGGTGTGGTGTCATTGCGGGGATCGGCAAACAGTCATGCGGCTATTGTTGCCCGAGGCATGGGTATCCCTGCCGTTATGGGCGCCTATGACTTGCCTTACAACCGGTTGGGTGACAAACCTCTTGTGGTCGATGGCTACAGTGGGCGCGTTTACATTAATCCCTCGCGGCAGGTTCTGGACCGCTTTCAAGTGGCGGTTGATCAGGATCAAGCGCTGTCGGAGGAATTGGCTGGGCTACGGGGCGAGCTCTGTCAGACTCTTGACGGTAAGCGGATTCCCCTGTGGGTGAATACGGGGATCATTGAGGACCTGGAGGGCGCTTTGGATCAGGGGGCCGAGGGCGTCGGCCTATATCGTACGGAGGTGGGATTTCTGTTGCGCGATCGTTTTCCCAGCGAGGAGGAACAGCGACTGCTTTACCGTGAACAGTTGGAGGTCTTTGCCCCGTCACCGGTGACGATGCGGACTCTCGATATTGGAGGTGACAAATCCCTGCCCTACTTTCCCATCCAGGAGGACAATCCCTTTTTGGGTTGGCGGGGGATCCGAGTAACCCTCGATCACCCTGAAATTTTTCTGGCCCAAGTGCGCGCGATGCTGAAGGCCAACGAGGGACTTGGGAACCTTCGAGTTCTGTTGCCAATGATTTCGGCGGTCGAGGAGGCGGATGAGGCGCTGGCCCTGATCCGTCGTTGCCACGAGGAGGTGATTGCAGAGGGGTACATGGAAGGCCTGCCTCCGGTCGGCGTAATGATCGAGGTACCCTCGGCGGTGTGGCTTACCGGTGCACTGGCCAGCCGCGTTGATTTCCTGTCGGTGGGATCGAACGACCTGACCCAGTACTTACTCGCAGTGGACCGAAATAATGCGCGGGTTGCTGACTTGTATCATGGCTTGCATCCGGCGGTGCTGGGTGCACTTCGACAAATTGTCGATGCCGCACACCTTAAGGGCTGCTCTGTCAGTATCTGTGGTGAGATGGCGGGTGATCCCAGGGCGGTGCCGCTGCTGCTTGCGATGGGTTTCGATCAATTGTCCATGTCTGCGATCAACCTCCCCCGGGTAAAAAAGGTTATCAATTCCCTAACGATGGCGGATGCCAACGAAGCCCTCGCCGGGCTGGAGGGAATCCATTCTTCCCGTGAAGTGATCGAGATCGCAGAGGGGCTGATCGAACGCAAGGGTTTGGACCGCTACGTTCGTCTCAACAGAGACAGTGGCTGATGATTAGCTATCCAAATATTGACCCTGTTGCTGTCTCGGTCGGCCCCATACAGGTTCACTGGTACGGCCTGACCTATCTGGCGGGTCTATTGTTTGCTTGGTGGTTGGCAAGGCGTCGAAGCCAAAGGCCTGGCTCCCCGATTGTTCGAGAACAGGTAGATGACCTTATTTTTTATGCCGCCGTTGGGATTGTGTTGGGCGGTCGGCTGGGTTACGCCCTGTTTTACGGGTGGGATCGCTTATCCGAGGACCCTCTCTGGCTGTTCAGGGTCTGGGAGGGTGGTATGGCTTTCCACGGGGGATTCCTTGGGGTGGTTGCGGCGGTTATCTGGCTAGCCCGGTCGTGGCGCATCCCCCTGGGTAAGCTGGCTGACTTTGTGGCGCCCCTTGCACCGGTTGGGTTGGCCCTTGGGAGGTTGGGCAACTTCATTGGTCAAGAGCTCTGGGGCCGAGCGTCAGACGCGCCCTGGGCCATGGTATTTCCTCGGGATCCGCTGGGAGTGGCTCGCCATCCCTCCCAGCTTTACCAATTTGCCCTCGAGGGCTGCCTCTTGTTTCTTGTGTTGCTGCTGTTCACGCGAAAGCCCAGGCCTACCTGGTCAGTGACTGGACTGTTTCTGCTGGGCTATGGGTCGCTGCGCTTCTTTGTGGAGTTTTTTCGGGAGCCCGATGCCCATCTGGGATTTCAGGCCTTTGGTTGGATGACCCGGGGGCAAACTCTGTGCCTGCCTATGGTTATCGCCGGGGTTGCATTACTATGGTGGACGGCTCGTGCTCAAACGAGTCGACCCCGCCATCAACAGCCATAGAGATTGGTTATGCAGGCCTATCTGGACCTTCTGCAAGACATCAGAACAAACGGTATTGATAAGGGTGATCGCACTGGCACTGGCACCCGGTCCGTCTTTGGGCGCCAGCTTCGCTTCGATTTAGCTGCAGGGTTCCCGATACTCACCACCAAGAAAGTCCATTTCAAGAGCGTTGTTAACGAGCTGATCTGGTTTTTGAGTGGAGATACCAACACGCAGTGGTTGCGCGAAAATGGCGTCTCCATATGGGATGAGTGGGCTACCGAGGCTGGTGAGCTGGGGCCCGTTTACGGTGCCCAATGGCGCCGCTGGCCAACCCGGGATGGCGAGGCAATTGATCAGATCGCCTATGTGCTCGATTGCTTGAAAAATCGGCCGGATAGCCGACGTATCCTGTTTCACGGGTGGAACGTGGAGTATTTGCCCGACGAGACCCAATCACCTCAGGAAAATGTTGTCGCGGGTCGGATGGCGCTACCTCCTTGCCACCTTCTCTACCAGTTTTACGTTGCCGACGGAGCGCTGTCGGCATTGCTTTTTATTCGCTCAAGCGACACCTTCCTCGGTCTGCCATTCAATATCGCCTCGGTTGCACTACTGACCCATATGTTGGCCCAGCAATCTGGTCTCGGGGTTGGTGAGATCGTCATTACCCTTGGGGACGCTCACATATACAGTAATCACAAGGAACAGGTCGCACGTCAGCTCGAAAGAACGCCAGGAGCGTTGCCCACCCTCAAAATTCACCGACAGCCGGCCAGTCTGTTTGAATATCGGTATGAGGACTTCGAGTTAGTGGGCTATGAGCCCCAAAGCCACATTCCAGCGCCGGTGGCCGTATGACAGATCCTGTGTCTGAGGAGCTCCCGGTCGAGCTGGTACTTGCGGTGTCTGAAAACGGCGTGATCGGGCAGGGAAACGCCCTTCCGTGGGATCTTCCCGATGATCTGCAGCACTTCAAGCGCACCACCATGGGGTGTCCCGTTCTCATGGGCCGGAAAACCTTTGATTCCGTTGGCAGACCCCTTCCCGGGCGCACAAACCTGATTCTCACCCGAGACCCCGACTGGAGTGCCCCCGGTGTGGAGGTATTCACCGCGGTTGAGCCAGCCATTGAGCGTGCTCGTCAGCAGGCGATGCTCGATGGGGCAAGAGCCCTTTGTGTAGTGGGCGGGGCCGAAATCTACCGGCTGTGTCTGCCCTATGCCAATCGAGCCGTCGTCACCCAGGTCCATGGGCAGGTAGAGGGTGACACCTACTTTGATCTGTCGTTATTGGCGGGGTGGAGTGAGATTTCTCGTCAGCGGGTGGAGGCGGCCGGTCGCAATAGCCACGACTTCAGCGTGGTAGAGCTAGCCAAGTCCGAATCCGTCTTTTGAGCGTAAACATTATCCGGAAACTTGATTGATTTCGGCGGTGGACCTCATGTAGAGTCTACCGCCGCTAAAAGAGTCGCTATAAGATAATTCCAGCGAAATGTTTAAACTCATACCAAATTATGTTTAGTAGCCGGCTTATGGAGTCCTGAGAACCCGGGATTAGCCGTCGGAGACCAAAAAGAGGAAGTGCCTAACCCATGACCATCCATCGATTGAAAACTGTACTGCTCGCGGCCTGCGTCGCTGGTGGCGCCTTGGGTGTCGCCGCCTCGTCTTTCGCTACCTCTATTGACGATATTTTGGAGGTGGGCAAGCAGCGCACGGCGCAAGCCAAGACCTCTCAGGCCAAGATTGACCGTCTGGCGGATGAAACCCGCGATCTCCTCTCGGATTACAAAACTGTGATGAAGCAGGTTGACGGTTTGAGGGTTTACAATGCGCGCTTGGAGCGCCAAATCGCTAACCAGGAGCGTCGCATTGCGGATATCGATGCTTCTATTGCCGAGGCAGCGGTTATTCAGCGGCAAATTCCGCCGTTGGTCGGACGTATGCTCGACGGCCTTGAGCAGTTCATCAATCTTGACATGCCATTTGATCTGGATACTCGCCTCGGTAACATCGAGGCAGTTCGTTCCAACCTCGATCGGTCCGACGTGACATCTGCAGAGGCCTTCAGACAGGTGCTCGAGCTTTACTCTATCGAGCTACAATACGGGCGGGGCATTGAGTCTTACCCAGACACCATCTCGGTCAACGGTGTCGAGCGTGAAGTTGACATTCTTAGGGTTGGCCGTGTTTCTTTGGTTTACCAAACCAAGGACGGCGCAGAAACAGGCGCCTGGAATACCAAAACCCAGAGTTGGGAGTCTTTGTCTGCGGGGGATTATGCGTCCGCAGTGCGTAAAGGCGTTCGAATCGCCAAGAAACAAGCCACTATTGAATTGCTGAACATGCCCGTTGCGGCACCGGAGGCCAACTAATCATGAAAGCGCAGATTTTTAAAGCTTCAGCTTTGGTGGCAGCTGCCACATTGGCTTCTTGGAGTGCGTACGCACAGGACGAGGCGCCCGCCGAGCCCGCGGGCCCAACCCCTCAGGAGGTTGCCGCCCAAAATATGGATGAACTGTTAGGCCTTGTGAAGCAGGGTCAGGCCCGTGCTTCCAGCGAGAACGCCGCCCGTGAGCAGCGCTTTGCCCAAGCCAAAGCGAATCAGGCGGCAGAACTCAAGCGGGCCGAGCAGGAACGCGAGAACGAGGAGCGTCGATCGGCACGCCTCGAGAAAAAGTTCGAGGACAATGAACTGCTGATCGCAGCCAAGCAGGAGCAGCTCAAGGAGCGTCTCGGTACGCTGTCGGAGCTGTTCGGACACCTGACCGCGGCAACTGGAGACCTTGCATCCCAGATGGATGTCTCCATGGTGTCGGCGGAGTACCCCGGCCGTGAGGTGTTCCTTAAAGAACTTATTGCCAAGATGAGTGGCTCAGACCGTCTGCCCAGCGTTGAGGAAATTGAGCGCGTCTGGTACGAAATTCTCCGCGAGGTTAAAGAGCAGGGAAGTATCTCCCGGTTTTCCGCTGAAGTCGCTACGCCTTCGGGCGAGCTAAGTCAGCGTGATGTGGTGCGAGTAGGCGCCTTCAACGTCATAGACACCGACGGTAATTACTTGGCGTTTAGCAACAACCAGCTCACTGAGCTTCCAAGGCAGCCGGGTGGCGGATTTGGTTCTCAAGCGTCGGAATTGGCGGACGCGAGCGGAGGCTTGCATCAGTTTGGGATTGACCCAACCGGACCTACCGGTGGTTCTTTCCTCGCCGCCATTATCGACAGCCCGACATTGGCCGAGCGCTGGCATCAGGGTGGTTACGTAGGGTATGCAATTACCGCCGTTGGCGCATTTGCCTTCCTGCTGGCGATCTATCGTGTACTGGTATTGACCACGGTCGGTGCGAAAGTCAGCTCGCAGCTGAAGTCGTCAAAGGCCAACCCAGACAACCCACTTGGACGTGTGCTCAAGATTCACGAGGATGCGCCCAACATGGATCCTGAAACTCTTGAGTTGAAAATGGCAGAAGGGGTGCTTCGTGAGACGCCCAAGCTGGAAGCTGGGCTGACGCTCTTGAAGATCATCGCCGCGGTGGCTCCGCTTATGGGGCTTCTGGGTACAGTGACCGGTATGATTATTACCTTCCAGGCAATTACCATCTTCGGTGCGGGTGATCCCAAAGCGATGGCGGGCGGTATTTCAAGCGCTCTCGTCACCACCGTACTGGGTCTCTTGGTCGCAATTCCGACGGTGCTTCTGCATACCATCGTGAATGGCAGAGCCCAGCGTATTATTCATGTCCTTAACGAGCAGGCCACAGGCATTGTTGCCGAGCACGCAGAGCGAGGGCACAGCCGTTAGGTGCGGGTTGTAGAGGACTAACGCATGCCTGGAATATTTGAAACCATCTTCGCCTTCATGGACAAAGGCGGAAATGTGTTGTGGCTGATTGCCGTATTGGTGTTTTTTATGTGGACGCTTATTTTTGAGCGCTTGTGGTATTTCTCCTCAAGCTGGAAGGCCGATCGCGCTCAATTCATAGCCCGTTGGGAGGGGCGGTCTGAACGCCAATCCTGGAATGCCAAACAGATACGGATGCGACTGATTTCAACCAGTCGAGAACTCATTAACGACAACATGAATGTTATTTCCACTTGTGTAGCCCTTTGCCCATTGCTGGGCCTGTTGGGCACCGTGACGGGCATGATTGAAGTTTTTAACGTTATGGCCGTCACTGGTGGCGGCGATGCCAAATCCATGGCTGGTGGTGTTGAAAAATCAACTATTCCGACGATGGCGGGCATGGTGGCGGCACTCTCCGGGTTGTTTGCAAATACTTATTTGCAGCGAGTGGCGGGCCGCGAACAGCAGTTGTTGGAAGATCAATTGACGTCCGATCATTGATCGGGCGTACAGAGGGTAGGCATTCATGCGCAAGCTAGCGAGACAGCAGGAAGACGACGGTGCGGAGATTGATTTGACTCCCATGCTGGACGTCGTCTTCATCATGCTGATTTTTTTCATCGTGGTCGCATCCTTCATCAAGGAGGCGGGCGTTGAAATAAACCGACCTGATGATAATCAGCAAACAGATCCCAATGATTCCGTTAGCGTCCTGGTTGAGGTGGCGGCAGACAACCAAATCTGGATGGAAAATCGTCGTGTTGATATACGCGCTGTGAGAGCCAATATTCAGCGAATGTTGGCGGAGGACCCTGAGGCGCCGGTCACCATAAAGGTCGAGAAAGGTGCCGAGGCGGGCATCGTGGTTGATGTGGCGGACGCTGCGCGCGAGGCGGGTGTCGGTTCAGTTAGTTGGGCGAGCGCGAAGTGAGGGGCTGGTAATGAGTATGCGCGATCAGGCCAGTCGGTCCAGTCAGGCTTCCCAGCAGGATGGAAGCCAGATCGATTTGACCCCCATGTTGGACGTCGTGTTCATCATGCTGATTTTCTTCATCGTGACCTCGTCTTTTGTGAAGGAGCCCGGGGTTGAAATATTTAAGCCTCAGGCAACAACAACAGAAGTATGCGCGCGCGGCACCATTATATTTGCTGTCGATGAGCGCGGTGATATCTATTACAACAAAAACAAGCTCCCCCTAGACAAGGCGTTGCGAACTGCTGAGGCCGCGAAAAAAGAGGCTCCACAGGCGAATATCGTGGTGCAGGTCGACCGGGAAACCCCGGCCTTCGCGGTTGAGGAGCTTATTGATACGGTGCGCCCCGTACTGACTGCGCCACCATGTATCTCCACGGATGACGAGGCTTAAGGTTAATGGGTAGTTCGGCACGGGTTGGTGTAGGTGGCCTGCTGGCAATACCAGTGGCTATCGGCTTGTTTTATCTCATGCAAGCGCTGGTTGATCGCGATTACAAGCAGGAAGACACGAAGGCGAGGAAAATCGCTGATATCGTGGTCCCCGATAAAGTCATCGAGACAAATCTTAAAGAGGTGAAACCTGAGAAAGTGGAGGATCCTGAGGAGCCGCCACCGGATCTTGAGCCGATCGATTTTGATACCGATATCGACATGAATGTTGCAAACACGGCCCCTAATACCGGCATTAATCTCAAGCTAAGCTCGTCGGGGATGTCGTCTGGCGACGGAGAATACCTGCCTATCGTCAAAGTGGCGCCAATTTATCCTCGCCGTGCGCAAACCCGTGGCATTTCAGGTTATTGCATCGTTGAATACACGGTGACCAAGACCGGATCTATTCGCGATCCTCAGCCGGTTGATTGCCAGCCATCCGGCATCTTCGAGCGGGCTTCGGTCAAAGCAGCAGAGAAGTTTAAGTACAAGCCCCGGGTGGTCGATGGCGAGCCGATTGAGGTGGCGGGAGTGCAAAACAAATTTACTTATGAGCTCGAGCAGTAGGCGAGCTCAAGAGGTCTAGACGATGATCATTCGTTTCTTAAGCACAATAACTCTTGCCGTGAGCCTCTCTCTGGGCATCGTCGCGTTCGACGCGGCCTTGCCGGCTGCTGGTTTGGTGGAGCAGGCCAGCGCTCAATCAGAATCCGGTGAGAAAAAGCAGCGAGAAACCCGTCGTACCCCCGCACTGCGAAACAAGGTGTACGAAAAGCTTGCCGAAGCTCAGGCATTTGCCGAAGCAAAAGATTATGCGGCAGCTCAGCAAGTCCTCGATGGCATGATTGCGGGAGAGGGAAAGCGTGCTCTCAACAGCTACGAGCTGGCCAACGTTTACAACCTTTACGCGTTCCTCCGTTACTCGGTGGAAGATTATCGTGGAGCCCTGAAAAATTATGATCTCGTTATCCGACAGCCGGATATTCCTCTGGCGATGGAGATCAATACACGCTTCACCGTAGCTCAATTGTATTTTGTTCAGGAGCAGTGGCAGCAGGGCGTGGATGCGCTGCTTCAGTGGTTTGAGATGACTGACAAGCCCAACGCAAATGCCTACGTGCTGCTGTCTCAGGGCTATTACCAGCTCAAGGATTTTAACAAGGCTCTACAGAACGTTGAGACCGCGATTAGCATGTACGAATCTGACGGCAAGGTGCCCAAGGAGCAGTGGTATAACCTGGCTCGATTTTTGTACTTCGACAAAGAGGATTTCGTAAGCGCTCTCGACACCCTCAACTTGCTGCTCTATTACTATCCCAGCAAGCAATACTGGGTACAGGCATCACACCTTCATGGCGAGCTGAAGGATGAGCCTCGGCAACTCGCTATGATGGAAACAGCGTACCTTCAGGGCTTGCTCGACAAAAGCAACGATTTGGTCCAGCTGTCATACCTTTATCTCAACGCAGAGGTTCCTTATCCAGCGGCTCGGGTGATGGAGCAAGGTATTGAAGCTGAAATTGTTGAGGAAAAGTCAAAGAATTATGAGCTCGCAGGCAGTGCCTGGCGCCAGGCTCAGGAGACTGCCAAGTCAATTCCGATGATGGAAAAAGCGGCCAGTCTTGCCGAGGAGGGTGAGCTGTACGCACGTCTGGGTAGTGTGTATCTGGACGGCGACCAACACCAGAAAGCTATTGATTCGGTGGAGAAAGGTCTGAAGAAAGGCGGGGTCAAGCGTCCAGACCAGGCTCATATGGTGGCCGGGATGGCGCATTTCAACATGGGCAATTATAACGGTGCACGGAAGTCGTTCCGTCAGGCCCAAAAGGTGGCGAAAGACGAGCGCTCCGAGGAGATGGCTGGCCAGTGGCTTAAGTACATTGCCAGCGAGGAAAAGCGCCAAAAGGAGATTCAGGAAGGCGTTTAGCACTTCCTCATAGCGCTGCAAACAAAACAAAAAAAGGGGCTTCGTGAGAAGCCCCTTTTTATTGTTTCAGAAGATGTTCAGACAGGAACAACGTTCTCTGCCTGAGGGCCTTTCTGACCCGTGGCCACCGTAAACTGCACTTTCTGACCATCCTGAAGGGTTTTAAAACCATCACCCTGGATTGCACTGAAGTGGACGAATACGTCGGGACCGCCTTCCTGTTCGATGAATCCGTAACCCTTGGTCTCGTTAAACCACTTTACGGTGCCTGTAACTTGGGACATTGCACTTACCTTTTCTACTCAAAAAATACCCTCCGTTCGACAAAGCTGTCGTGAAGGGCCCTTACACGCTGATTGGAACAAAACCGTAGACCGAAGACTGCGAGCGCCGCAAAAAGCGTTGCTGTGAAACTACCAGCGATTCGAAGTGTAGCATTCTAATGGCGACAACACCCACCCCCTAATTTAAATTATTTTCATTAGGTTCGGGTCGCTGACCACGCGCCATTTATTCAACGGTGAGAATCTTCATTTGGTTGGTCTTACCGGCCTCTCCTGCCGTGCTGCCCATTGTCAACAGAAGGAAGTCGCCACGGTTGAGGTAGCCGCCATCAAGCAAAAATTCAAGTATCCGCGCATCGAGATCCTCCGGCTGGAATGCTGTGACATCGAAATATAGAGGTATGACCCCTCGGCAGAGAGAGAGTTTCTGCAAAGTTCGATGTTGACGGCTAAGCCCAAAAATTGGCAGTCCTGATGACAATCGGGACATCATCGTGGGGGTATTGCCGTGCTCGGTCAGCGCAGCCAACCCGCAGACCCCGGGGAAATGGTTGGCACCATACATCGCGGACAGGGCCACGGTTTCTTGGGCGCTCGAAAACTCTCTGTCTAATCGATATCTGGAAGTTCGTGCCACCGGATGCCGCTCCGCACCAATTGCCGCATCAGCCATTGCGGTCACCACTTCAACGGGGTACTGACCTACCGCGGTCTCTGCGGACAGCATGACGGCATCTGTGCCATCGAGAACCGCATTGGCGACGTCAAATACCTCTGCGCGGGTCGGCATACTGTTGTTGATCATCGATTCCATCATTTGTGTGGCTGTAATGACCAACCGGTCTAACTTTCTGGTACGCGAGATGAGATCTTTCTGGATGCCAATTAGCTGAGCATCGCCTACTTCCACCCCGAGATCCCCCCTGGCTACCATGATGCCATCCGAGGCACGGATGATGGAGTCCAAAAGTTTGCTGTCGGCGACTACCTCTGCCCTTTCGATTTTGGCGATGATGGCGGCTTCAACTTGCACAGCCTCAAGAAGCTCTCTGGCCAGATCGATATCTCGATGACTTGAGACAAACGAGACGGCGACAAAATCCGGGGCGATATTGCCCATCCCTGCAATATCCTCGCGGTCTTTTTCGGTCAGCGCCGGCGCGGCGAGGCCGCCCCCCAGCTTGTTGACGCCTTTTCTGGAGGACAGTTTTCCGCCGATGAGAACAGTACAGTCGACGGCGGTATCGGTAACATCATCGACACGCAATCGAAGCTTGCCGTCGTCTAACAACAGGATGTCGTCTACAGCGACTTGCTGTGGAAGGGACTGGTATTCCACGCCAACTCGACGACTGTCGCCTTTTTCGCTGTCTAGGGTGATATCCAGGCAGAAAGGATCTCCCGCGGTGAGCTGCACGCTCCCCGTCTCAAACCCGCCTATTCTGATTTTGGGCCCTTGAAGGTCCGCGAGGATGCCCACATAGCGGCCCGCGTGCCGAGACTGGCGTCTGATGCGCTCAGCGACCTGGCCGTGGTTTTTTACAGATCCGTGGCTAAAGTTAAGGCGAAAAACATCTACGCCGGCACCAATAAGCCGACCAAGCATATCCTCGTTGTCGCAACCAGGGCCGATCGTCGCAACAATTTTGGTCCGGCGGTGAGTCTTAGCGGGCAGTGGCAATGTCGTCCCCCTTGGGCTTATGTCAGAGGCGCTCGCGGATAGTGTTTTATCAATGGTCGGGCGATATACAACGCCTACATCGTAATTATCGCATCAGGCATCCCTGTTTCCTATTGGGACTTTCGTGAAAGCTTGTTATAAGGGCGACATGAAGGATGAAACCCGCACACCCTGCCCTCCATACGGGTACAGTCGAACCTGTGACCTGCCGGTCCAGCGACAAGTTGAATTGGTTGCCGAGTTTCACGCCTATCGCATACGTCCTAGCCGTATCGCTTATCGCTTGGGTATTGATATCGCGTTGATCGACGCGCTGCTTGCAGGAGAATATCAATCTGCGCGTTTTGAGAGCCTCGTTCGGTACTATCGGGGTCGGCGGTTACAGCAGAGGCTTGGTGCTGCAGACAAAAAACGTGGTCAGGCCGCTTATGAGCAGCGGCAAACTGCCCTTCGGGAATTTGAGTCGACCACCGGTCTTTAGTCTGGATCTGAAACATCGGCCTGCTCAGACGCGCTTGATCGGCCGCGTCGTTGAGGTGGTTTCAGATACCCACTCCTAGTGCTTCACGATACGATATTCACCCAATTATTTTCGCCAACTCTGTTACTCTGGGGGTATGGACGGATCTATTTCTGCATTTGACCGGTGGCACACCGTGATGGCTCAGGGTTCTACCGACGGGCTCTGGGAGCTGTTGCACGAGGATTGTGTATTTTGGTCTCCGGTCGTGCACACCCCGCAGCGCGGCAGACAGATATCTTTTGCCTATTTATCGGCTGCCCATCAGGTGTTCAACACGGATTTTCGCTACGTGCGAGAAGTAATTCAGGGCAATGTTGGCATACTCGAATTCGAGTGCATGATGGACGACATCGCGATCAACGGTGTGGATATGATCACCTGCGAGGGAGATCAGATCATCGAATTCAAGGTGATGATTCGCCCTCTCAAAGCGGTCAACATGGTGCATCAGAAGATGATGTCCATGCTTGCACAAATGAAAACGATGGCCTCCTGATTACCTACTTCAACGTCAAGAGCCCCCGATTTTCAGAAAATAACATGGTCGTTCCTCTCTTCTTTGTGTCTGGTTCCAGTTCTGAGGCGTTACACTAGCCTCGTGAAGCGGATAATTATTGGAATCAGTGGCGCCTCGGGCGTGCAATTCGGCGTTAGGGCACTTGAGCTGCTGGCGCCTCTGGATATTGAGACACATTTAGTGATGTCGCGGTCGGCCGAGTTGACCGTCCATCACGAGATGGACTGTTCGGTGGAAGACATTCGTAAGCTTTCCGACCACTGGCATCCCATCAAAAATGTCGGCGCCGCAACAGCCAGTGGCTCGTTTCAAAACCTTGGGATGTTAATAGCCCCTTGCTCTATCCGAACTCTGGGAGAAATAGTCTCTGGTGTTACTTCCACGCTGCTGACGCGATCTGCGGATGTGGCGCTCAAAGAGCGACGGCGACTGGTGTTGATGGTCAGAGAGACCCCTCTCCACTTGGGACATTTACGAAATATGGTGGCAGCTACCGAGATGGGTGCTGTGATTGCCCCGCCCGCCCCGGCTTTTTACACAAGGCCTGAGACTGTTAGCGACCTGGTCACCCAGAGTGTGTCAAGGGCACTGGATTTGTTCTCGATTGACCTGCCAGAGACGAAGCGCTGGACTGAATCGTGACCCGTCTATCGAGGGGGCTTCCGGCTGAATGGCTGGTTTTCTCTGTCATCGTGGTGGATCTTGTGGGCTTTGGGATTGTGATCCCGATCCTTCCCTTCATGTCACCAATGCTAGGGGGAGACGAGGTCGACGTTGCGCTGGTGATTGCTATTTATAGCCTCGGTGCGGGCATAGTTGGCCCGTTTTGGGGTGGATTATCCGACCGCATCGGCAGAAAGCGGGTGTTGATGATCTGCCTCTTCGGCGGGGGCATGTCTTATGTGCTTCTCGGTGCAGCGAATCAGCTGTGGATGCTGTATGCGGCTCGAGGCTTCGGTGGGCTTATGGCAGGTAGTCTGCCAGTTGCGTCAGCGCTTATGGCGGACGTCAGCAAGCCAGAGCGACGGGCCAAAGCAATGGGGCTTGTCGGCACGGCTTTTGGGCTCGGACTAATTCTGGGGCCGGTCATTGGAGGCCTTTTAGCCGGCCCGGGAGACTCCTTTCTTCTGCCCGGTCTTTTTGCCGCGGCAATGTCACTCCTGTCTGTCCTGTTGGCGGGGGTTGTGCTGCCAAACGATAAACCCAGAAATACCAGCGCGCCTCTGTTTAGGAAAGAGTCCGGAAAAGAGCGATTGCTCGTATTTTTACACCAGCGTAAAGCCCTTTTACTTGTGGCTCAGTATGCCTTGCATACCTGTGCAGTGAGTTCAGCGATTTACCTGAGCCCGCTGTGGTTGGCGGCGCTTCAGGGATGGGGACCTCAAGAGATCGGCGTTTTATTCGGCTTGGTTGGGCTCGCTATGATCTTGGTCCAAGGGGCGTCAATTGACTGGTTGACCAGACGCTTCGGGCTTCTTAATGTGCTCAGTGCGGGTGCCTGTATTTTCGCTGTGAGCCTCATCGCCACTTGGGTTGTCAGCGGCGAGCTATCCCGGGCTTTTGTTATATTTACAGCGTTCACTGGCGCGACCTGTTGTTTGCCGGTTCTCAATACCATCGCAAGTAGTATCGTTGTTTCGGCAGAGCGCGGTCGCATGATGGGGGCAACAGCACTGGCCGCTTCGATAGGGCGGGTTGTTGGCCCGCTTGCCACAGGGGTTGTCCTGATGACACTGGGTTATCCCGCTTCTTGGTTGTTTGTCGCCCTGCCGGTTATTGGTTTGTTGCTGTGGTCACGACGCGCCGCTCAGCGCTATAGCGGCCCAGGTGGTCTGGAGCCCGCAGTCGTGGTGTCCGACGGACACTAGCCCTAATCTCTCGCCGGTTGCTGGCCCTTATCGGTGCTGGGATGGCTACTGTGATGGGTTCTGGGGGCGTTACTATGTATGGTGTTAGATCGAATGTCTTGTCCATCGGTGCTTTAGGAGGGGTAAGCGTTGTCGGAATTGGTTGTGGTGACAGTTCCCTTGCCGGAGCCAGTATTAGGGTGGCTTGGCAGCCGCTATGCGCTGAAAATCTGGGATCAGACGACCCAAATTTCTGAAGATCTTCTCGCGGAATGGGTGCAGCCCGCACATGGCATTCTTTGTTCTGTTGGCACACCCGTTACAAAGAAGGTGATTGAAGCCGCTCCCGCTTTGCGAGTGATCTCGACGATATCTGTTGGGACTGATCATATTGATTTGGCTAGCGCCCACCACTGCGGTGTGCCGGTAGGATTCACCCCTGATGTTTTAGTGGACAGCACGGCAGATATGGCGGTTGCGCTAATGCTCGCGGTAACCAGGCGAGTGCCAGAGGCCGATCGTTTTATACGCAATGGTGGATGGCACGCGGGGTGGTCTACAGGCTTTTTTCTGGGTACAGACTTGAGCAGAGCGACCGTTGGCATTATCGGTCTGGGCCCGACCGGACAGGCAGTCGCTACCCGATTACGAGGATTCGGTAGTCAATTGATTGGCTGGAACAGAACGCCACGGGTGGTAGAAGGCGTCGAGCTTACAGACTTAGAAACACTGTTTGGTCGGGCTGATATTGTTACCCTCCATACGGCCTCGACACCCGATACCTACCAGTTGGTTAACGCCGCGCGCTTGGCGGCAATGCGTGACGGCGCGATATTGATAAACACCGCCAGAGGAGCGCTTGTTGAGGAAAGCGCATTGGCAAGAGAGCTGGCCTCCGGTCGCTTGAGAGCGGGTCTAGATGTTTTTGCTGAGGAGCCGCTCCCCCAAGATAGCCTCTTGATGCAGCTCGATAATGTTGTTTTCACGCCTCATCTGGGCAGTGCCACTGGCCCTACTCGGCAGGCCATGATCGAGCGGGCGCTGGAAAACTTATCTGCTGGAATGACGGAGGAGGCATTGCCCTGGCAGGTAAAGTCTGAGTAGTGCTACTGCTAAGAGGCAGAGGGCAAGCGCCCAAGCGCTCTGTCGACAGCGGTGTTGATGGTCTTTCGGAGATCATCCGCATCAAAGTACAGCTTATCGACCACCTTGCTCACCCCGGCAGCCCACACCATGGTGAGGGTCTCACCATCGGAGAAGCGGATTAAGAGGCTATTGACTTCTTTAGGTCCGCTGAGAGCGTAAGCGTTGTCCACCAGGGCTTGGTCTGGTCGCCGATTTATCACCGCTTGATTGCTTGGGGCGGGATAAAGATTATCTGCTTCAGCTGCCGTTGAGTTCAACGACCCGGCAACCAGCGTGTCCTTGAATTGGTAATCAATGACAAAATCTCCACCAGTTTTAACATAGCGATAACCCTTGCTGGCGAGTTTGGTATCCACGGCAGAGCGCAGCGTTGGGTCCAGCACATACAAGGGGTCAGTAGAGCCCGCAGAATTATCTATTGGTGCGCCCATCCAGGAATAGGTTTTATAGTTACCTGCCTTGAACTCAGCTGTGTCTGTAGTATCTACCTGAACGCTTGCACATCCCAAAAACCAAATAAAAGAAAAGCCTGAAACACAAGCACGCGCGGTTTTGGTTATTTGAATTTTCATCATCTCGCCTCTGCTATCGTGGTGTTGCAGGAATTGGCACGTTAACCGCACCGGCAGTTAGTGATCTGGTGCATCAGCTAAAAAACAGCAATTTAACGACCATCGCAATAATGGCAACGGCCAATACCCGCCTGATTAACTCATCACCCTTGCTCAGCGTAAGCTTAGCACCCACGTATCCCCCGAGCGAATTGCCAAGAGCAAGAACGCCCCCGATTAACCAGTAAACTTCACCGCCGAGGGCAAAAACCGCAAGCGCCCCTATCGTATAGACCGCCACAATAGCGACCTTGTAAACGTTGGTGCTGACGAGGTCTAGGCCCATAACGCGGTTTAAGATTGGCATGAGAATAAAGCCCATGCCTATCTGGATGAAGCCCCCCCAAAATCCCGCAAGCACCATCAGCGCATGACCAAGAAACAGACGTCGTGGCCCCTCGGCTGCTTGACGACTGCTTTGTTTTCCGAATTGCATGTATAGAAGTATGGCGATCATGACACCGGCAAGGACCTGATTGAATCGTTCGCCGCTTAAATTCACCCCTACCCATGCTCCTACGAGAGCCCCGGGCAGCGCACAGGCAGCTAGTGAGAACGCCAGCTTGAAGTCATACAGGCCATGGCGCTTAAAGGTAGAAATCGCCGCAATATTCTGAGCCAGGATGGCAATCCGATTAGTGCCGTTGGCGATGGGGCCAGGCACACCCAAAAAAATCATGACGGGGACTGTGATGATTGAGCCGCCACCCGCGATGACGTTGATAGCTCCGCCTATCAAGCCTGCCAATAGCAAGGCAGCCCAAGCCCACGGCTCGGATAGCATCATCCGACCGGCTCTCGCATCGTGACGAACTCTTCGGCAGCCGTAGGGTGAATGCCGATAGTGCGATCAAAATCAGCTTTCGTCGCGCCCATTTGTATTGCCACCGCCATGCCTTGCACAATCTCGCCTGCATCTGGGCCGACCATGTGCAACCCGACCACCCGGTTTGTGGATGCGTCGACAATCAGCTTCATGAGTGATCTCTCATCCTTTCCGCTAAGCGTATGCTTCATGGGTTTGAATTCAGATTTGAAGATGCTGACATCGCCGAACATTTTTCTTGCAGTCTCTTCCGTATGGCCAACTGTTCCAACGTTGGGCTGACTAAAAACCGCAGTGGGTACGTATTCCAGGTCTGGAGCCTGACTGCCTTGACCGTAGTGCTGGTGAGCAAAGGCGGTGCCCTGCGCCAACGCAACCGGGGTTAGTTGCGGCCCACCGATGAGATCGCCCAGAGCGTACAACCAGGGCTCGGCAGTTTGAAAACACTTGTCCACCGCGATGAAGCCATTCTTGGTGTATTGGATATCAGTGATTTCGAGATTCAGGCCTTCTATGTTAGGTCGTCGACCGGTAGCCGCGAGGACCGCATCCACTTTCAGGTTTCCCTGATTCCCGAGGGTAACCAGCAGACCGTCGCTGCTGGGTTCAATGCTCTGGGGATTGGCATTGAAGCGGAGATCGACACCGGTTTTGAGCATCTCTGCGGCGAGAAAAGCGCGAATATCCGAATCAAACCCCCGCATGAACAAATCCCCGCGATATAGCTGCGTCACGCGGGATCCAAGGCCATTGAAAATTCCGGCGAATTCGGTCGCGATGTAACCCCCACCAATCACCAAAAGCCGATCAGGGAAGTCGTCCAAGTCAAAAATTTCGTTTGAACTTAGTGCATGCTCATGACCGGTAAAAGGAGGAATGAAAGGCCAGGTTCCCGTGGCCAAAAGCACCTTCTCCGCGGAGACCTGCTGTCCGTCTACGTCAACGACATTGGAGTCGTGAAGACGGGCCCTACCGTGAATAATCGTGGCTCCCGCGTTGTCCAGAAGCCGCTCATAAATCCTATTAAGACGGGATATCTCAGTTTTTTTGTTATCGCGCAGGGTGGGCCAGTCAAACTGCACGTTCTCAGTGCTCCACCCGAAGCCAGCCGCATCGGTAAAGCCCTTACCGTATTCGCTTGCGTACACATAGAGCTTTTTAGGAACACAGCCGACATTGACACAGGTACCTCCCATGTAGCGATCCTCTACCACCGCTACTCTTGCCCCAAGGGAGGCTGCTGTGCGTGCGGCTCTGACTCCTCCAGAGCCAGCGCCAATCACCAAAAGGTCATAATCAAAACAGGAGTTTTTCATGGCTTGGTTGCTATCAATTACTGACGTTTGTGTGACAGCTGATGTCAATCGCTGGGCCTTTGGCGTACGCTATCAGCGAAGAACATTTGGCGGATTCCATTTCCATGAGTTTACCTTTAATGTCATCACTGCGCCCGCTGGTTACTACCGTTTTTTGTGGGGCTTTATTTTTCTCTTCTACACTTCATGCGGTTGAAGCGTCACTGACGGTAGATCCTGTCACCCAGACCACTGTGGAACTATCTGATGGCTCGCGGCTCGTTGGTGCCATTGTGGATATACGGGATAACAAACTCTTCTTGGCCACCCAGTTTGACGAGGAGGATCTCGAAATTGGTTTGGAGTATGTGGTTAATTTAGAGTGGCGTCATCCCACTGAAATTCTCCTCAAAAATGATCAATTAGTGAATCTTGAAGGGTTGGTGGTATCGGGTGGTGAGGTCGTCAGTCAACAGGTATCTTTGGGCCTAACTGATATTGCCATCATGAACCCTCGTGCCTGGGAAAAAGGTGAGGGCTATCGGTGGACCGGGGATACCAGTGCCGCACTGGTAGTCAATCGAGGCAATACCGAAACTGACGAACTGGATGTGGCCATTAATACCGTGGTTCGAAGCACTCGAGATCGCTACACAATAAATGCCCGCCTCGATAAAGATTCCAGTGCTAATGCCGACTATGATTCTTCATCTCCTGAGGGTCCGCAGAACAGGAAATGGATTGACACCGCCGATAATTGGAAGCTCCTTGGTAAATACGACTATTTCCTCACCGATAGCAGCTACTATGTTGGCGCTAACGTCGCAGTGGAAGCGGACACCCTCGCTGACATCGATCTTCGAACTTACATCGGCCCTTATGTTGGCAAAAAGCTTGTTGAGAAGCCTTATCTGGCCCTCGACGGTGAACTTGGAGCGGCTTATGTTCAGACTGATTACCTTGTCCCCGATACATGCTTACAGCGGAATGCTGTGCAGGCTATTGGCTGCGATGATCCAACGGAGAGTTACGGCGCGGTCAACTGGAACCTTACCGGCGAGAGCAGCATTTTGGGTGGAGACTCGAAGTTGTACTTGAGACACATTGGTATTTTGGGTGTGTCAGGATCGGATCAATTGCTTCTTAAAACGACGGCAGGACTTTCATTCCCCCTTGTCTTCGGTTTTCAGGCCGCTGCAGAAATCACCGTGGATTACGATGCCTCTTTGGACACCGAGGTGGACGAGAAATATAACTTCCGTATCGGTTATGCGTGGTAACTGTGGAGCCTGGGCCTGAGGCTACCTGGTTTCTGCCGCTGGGGGGATGCGGCGAAATTGGCATGAACCTCAATCTGTATGGCCACAACGGCCGCTGGCTGATGGTGGATTGCGGCATTACGTTTGAGCAGGACGGACGAGGACGTGCTGGCAGTGCCAGCATCCAGATGCCGGACCCGGATTTCATTGCCAGCCGCCGGCACCTGCTTGATGGACTTATCATTACCCATGCCCACGAGGATCATCTTGGCGCAGTGCCTTATTTGTGGTCACGATTTCAGTGCCCGGTCTACACGACCCCCTTCACCGCAAGCGTTCTGCGTCGAAAAATTGGCTGGCGGGGCGGTGAGCTGCCAAACCCAATGATTGAAGTTGTCCCGGCATCACGTCATAAAATTGGGGTTTTCGATGTGGAATGGCTGCCATTGACTCACTCGACCCCGGAGACCTGTGCACTGTCGATCCGCACACCGGGCTGTCACATTATCCACACGGCAGATTGGAAGATAGATCAGCGGCCGGTGGTCGCTGATCCGTGGAAGCCGGAAGATTGGAAGAGTCGGAACCTAGAGCAGCCAAATGCCGTCATTTGCGACTCGACCAACGCAATGAAACCAGGCCGGTCCCCTTCCGAGGGCGATGTGGCGGATGGCTTGCTGAGAGTGGTGGCGCCGCTCACGGGGAAAGTGGTCATTGGCTGCTTCGCCAGCAATATAGCGCGGTTGCAAACGATATTAAGGCTCGGGCACGCCACAGGGCGCCGTGTTGGCTTACTTGGCCGATCCCTAGAAAATATGTATCGCAGTGCCCGCGCCACTGACCACTTAGCGACGGAGTTTTGTGCCATCGATGCAGGCCATTTGGACTATTTGCCGAAAAAGGAGATATTGGCGTTGGCTACTGGTAGTCAGGGAGAAATTGGTTCAGCGCTTCACCGACTGGCTATGGATAGCCACCCCAAACTATGCCTCGACGAAGGTGATACCGTCATCTTTAGCGCCAAAACCATCCCGGGTAACGAGCAGTCGGTCGACCGCCTTATCGGCCGATTCCAGGAGCGTGGAATACAGGTGCTTCATGCGGATAACAGCAAGAATACGTTGCACGCGTCGGGTCATCCCTGCGAGGAAGAGTTACGGGATCTATACAACTTACTGCGACCAGAGGTAGTAATCCCGGTTCACGGTGAGCAGGATCATATGGCGGCTAATGGAAAAATAGCCCGGGGTGCCGGTGCCGGTGCCGTGTTGACTGGAACCAATGGAGATCTGTTTTATATTGCGCCAACACCGGGGATTCGCAGGCGCTGGGCCCCCACGGGAAGGCTCCGCTGGCTGGAAGATGAAGCGCGGCTGGAATTCGCGTAAAGTTTGATGCCGGGCGAGGGAGTTGCAATGATTATATTTCTCCGATTTGTTGTTATCGCGATAGGCTGTGGAGCCAGCGCAGCGGTATTGGCTGATGATGACAACAAAGCGACGAATCCTTATCTGGTCAAGGATAACGCTCTCTTTTTCGGCGCCTTTGTGCAGGAGGGTGAAGGGAATGTCACTGCTCAGCGGGGCAGCTTTGATGCCCGCACCCTCAGGCTTGATGACCTAGGCGCCGACAAAGAGTACACCAGTTGGTTGCTAGAATTTCGTCACCGGTTCAATGATCGTTGGGCAGCCTCTGTTGGCGCTTACCGATTTAACACAGGCAACCAGTTTACTGTCACTGATGACTTCAATTTCGAGGGGCGAGAGTTTACCGCAGGCGCTTCTGTAGATCTGGATTTTACACTAGATACTTATATTGCTGACGTCATGTACACGCTGCGACGTAGCGATCATTTTGAGTGGCAGGTGGGTGGTGGTCTGCACTTATTTGATGCCTCCCTTAGCTTGAAAGGCACGCTCGCCCTGGAGGGCGAGAATGTGGGAGAGGCTGAAACCCGAAGCAAGGCCTCCCTGACCGCACCGGTTCCAAACCTTCGCACCACAGGGTTTTATGCTCTGAATGATAAGTGGTCAGTATTTGGAACCTTGGGGTGGTTGTCCGCAAACGTTGATCAGTACAGCGGTGATTTCCTATACGGCAATGTCCGTCTGCAGTACCAAATAACACAAGCCTTTGGTCTATCTGCTGGATTTCAGCACGTGTCCGCGGATATAGAAGAAACCGTTGACAGAGGGTTCAATCGGTTTGATATGAAATTTAACGGCTTTACAGCCGCCGTTAGCTACCTCTTCTAGTAAACCAGCGCTGCTGATGCTCGGAATTTATTGAACCCCCACTTCAGAGCGGGCTTTATCGCGCCGCTCGCTTTGTTGATCTACTAGCTTATAGGAAAGGTAATATTTGAAGATATTAGAGACATATTGCACTGTCTCGCGCCCTATTTGTTCCGCAGCGATTACTTCCACGTGATCAAACCAGCGATTCGGGTCGTAGCCCCGCTCCGACGCCACTTTTCTAAGCCGGCGAATTTTGGCGGGTCCTGCGTTGTATGCCGCCAGCGCGAGTAAAGCGCCGTTAAAGCTGTCGAGCTCAGGGCCACTAAAATATCGGTTTTTTAAGAAAGACATGTACTTGGCTCCCGCTTCTATATTCGGCTCGATTTCATGGATATTGGGGATGCCAACATTTTTATCGCTTGCGGTGCTAGGCAGCAACTGCATGATGCCAATGGCACCAGCCTGACTTCTGACGTTTTGATCGAGTCTTGATTCTTGAAAGCCCTGCGCTGCTAGTAGTGCCGGCTCTATGCCATAAGTCTCTCCGTGCTCTCTGAAATAGCGCTCCAGAGACCGGTACTTTTGAAGTTCATTCGAAGCAGTGGCATTGCTTGCCCAATCAAAATCCCTGACGTAGCGATTTCGAAGGATATTTCCGAAAAGCGTTCCTTCTTTATTATCACGAAGGAACTCATTGAGAAATTTTTTGAGCTCAGGATTATTTTTTCGCACCGCCCAGGCGAGACGCCCACCCTCGCGGAGAACGAGGTCGTCTCGGATCTTGGCCGCGGTAAAAACATCCTTCCACATGGTCGGTTTGTAGCTATCGACAACTGCCCAAGGCAGTAGCCCGGCGTTTACCATCTCGATGAGATCTTCGTCCTCGAGAAGCTCCGAGATAGGCTGAATAATCGCGGGTGGCTTGTCCTGCGCCTCCAATTTGTTGTTGAGCTGCTTTATGCTTTCGGCGTAGCTCGATGAGCTGCGAACGTGGATCGTTTTGCCAGAAAAATCCTCGAGAGCACGTAGAGTTGGTGCCGTCGGCCCGGTTACCACAATCTCTTTGAGTGGCTTGCTTACAGGAATGGTAAAGTCTACGGAAGCTCGCCTCGCGTCAGTAATCGTGGTGCCGGCAATGACAACGTCCCCCCGACCTGATGTCAGCGCATCAAACAGCTCATCTCGGGCAACCGGAATGACAACGACCAGCACTTTCAGTTGCCCTGTTTCATAGGCCTCATTGAGCACATTGCCAAGCCGGGTTGCATATTCTGCGGTTATGCCCTGTGGGCCATTATCAAGATAGTAGCGACCAGGGCCGTACACCGTCAGAATTCGAAGGGTCCGTCTCTCCACGATACTGTCGAGGTCCCCAGTCTCAGCGCCTCTGCCGAGAGAAAGGCCGACATCGGCGAGAGAGGTGGGTGAATCAGCATGTGCTGCAGGATAGGGGTGCAGCATTAGGGTGGCGAATAAACTCAGCCAGCGACAGGATTGCAGAATAGACATTTCCATTTTCGCCACCACAGTGTTAACCACAGTTAAGCAATAGCTTGCCAAAATGAGAGCCGCTTTGCATTTTTTGGTGGGCATCCATCGCCTGCTCGAGCGGCCACACGTCCTCAATCACCGGACGCACCGACCCTGCGTTAAGCCAAGGCAGAACCAGATCTTCGATCGCTCGAAATCCATCCGCCCTGCCGGCAGCCCCCATGCCTCTTAGGGTGCTTCCTGTTACGGTAAGCCGCTTCATCAAGATCTGAAACAAGTCGATTTCAGCCTTCGCACCACGCATCACTCCGATGCACACGATTCGAGCATCGGGTGCCGCAAGATCAAGATTTACAGCAACGAAATCGCCACCGGCGATATCCAGTATTACGTCGATCTTGCCTCTATATCCTGCTGTGTCGATCTGTTGAGCTAAGTCGCCTGCCCGGTAATCCGCGACAAATTCAGCGCCCAGTTCCCGCACGCGCTGGCACTTTTGCTCCCCGCCGGCGGTGGCGATGACTCTGGCCCCGAAAGCGAGGCCCATCTGGACACCCATTGTTCCAATGCCACTGCTACCCCCATGTATTAACAGGGTACTGCCGGGTTGCAAATTGCCCAGATTGAAGACGTTGTGCCATACGGTTAACAGCGCCTCTGGAAGCGCCGCGCCATCTCTGGTCGTCAGACCACCGGGAAGCAGAAAGGCGTGATCTTCCCGAGCGATGGCATGGCTTGCATAGCCGCCGCCATGAACCAGAGCGCATACCTTATCGCCAGTTTTAAATCGACGGATGTCCTCGCCGACATCAACGACGGTGCCCGATACCTCTAGCCCCATGACCGGGGAAGCGTCCTCCGGAATCGGATAAAGCCCCAAACGCTGCAGGACATCGGCCCGATTGACTCCCGCAAAATCTACTGCAATCAGCACCTCCTCAGGACCTGGTTCGGGCACGCGGTCGGTTCGTAACACGAGGGTGTCGCTGTCTTCGATATCTATGTATCTTCTGTCCATTAGAAACTCCTAGCCTAGTGTCAGCATAACCCACCGCTCGGGTGCGCTACAGTGGAGAAAACGTCGCCGAGGCTGTCTGCGGTCTGGGCTGTGCAGGAAACTCATCAGGAGGATAGTCCATGGCAAAACCGATGTTTCTAAGACAGGCTTTATGGCACTTCAGAATTAGCTTGGCGAAGCTGTTGGTCGGCTCAAAAGCGACATCACCCCACTTTGCTTTTATTGGAGCGGGCAGTACCGGCCACCTCTGCAGTCGAATCGCCGAGAGTGGCCATCGGGATGTGCTTGTGGTCACGGACGGCCCCTTGCGAGAGCTGGGATTGGCTGACAGCGCGGTTGCCCCACTGTCCGCAAAAGGTGTGCGCCTCCACTGGTATGACGGTGTTAAGCCAGATCCCACCTTTACCCATGTCAGAGAGGGTGCGGAGGCATTGAAGTCGGGAAATGCGACCGCGGTGTTGGCTGTTGGGGGTGGCTCTTCCATAGATGCAGCCAAAATGATCGCCCTTATGGCAGAAGCTGACAGTGAGCCCGAGTCCTGGGTTGGTTTTCAAAAGGCGCCTGAGGACGCAGCCCCAATTTATGTAATCCCTACCACAGCGGGCACCGGCAGCGAGGCGACGATGGGCGCCGTTATCACCGATGAGAATGATCACAGTAAAAATGTTATCAGCGGGTCCGCCATGCTCCCGAGGGCAGTAGCGTTGGATCCAGATCTGATGCTTGGCCTGCCCCCAATGATTACGGCTGCCACCGGTATGGACGCGTTGACCCACGGCGTAGAGGCTTATATCGGTCGCTGGGAACGTGGAACCCGACGAGAAACCGCGAGCATGTGTATTCGAGGAGTCTTTGAATGGCTACCCAGAGTGCTGGCAGAGCCAGACAATGCTGAGGCGCGATTGGGTATGGCTGTGGCGGCCTATTATGGGGGCGTCGCCATCAATCAGGTAAACGTCGGCAGCATTCACGCGATTGCCCATCAATTGGGTTCGCTGTATCACTTGCCACATGGTGTCGCCAATAACATGGTCATGCCGCATTTGCTCCGGGTCTATGGCCCTTGTGCTGAAGCCAAATTGACAGAGCTTGGACCGCTTATGGGCATCGATGCTGCTCAATCCGATGCGGCTGGGAGAGTCATAGACGCCATTGAATTGCTGGGAGTCAATTCAAACCTGCCAACAACCTGTGACGCTATCAGTAAAAAAGACTATCCACTGTTGATTAGCCGAGCGGTTGAAGAGAGCGATGGTTATGTGTCGCCGCGTCTGCTTACTGAAGGGGACGTCGCTTCAGTGCTCGACCGGATCAGTGCCTAGACCTGAGTGGTTCCAGCCAGTCTACGGCTAGCCTGATGAAGTGCTGATGCCCTTCCGTGGGGCCTTCAGAACAGGCAAAGCCATGGGCTTCATCGGCATAGTGGTGGTAGGTGGTGTCTACGCCTGCCTGGCGCAGCGTTATGCCCAGGCGTCTACCGTCGTCACGTAACACATCGCGCTCAGCGGTGACTACTAGTGATCTCGGAAAGCCCTTGTAGTCAGTGCGCCGGTTGACGAATACCTTTTTTGCCTCGGTTGCCGCTGGTGCCGTATCGCCCAGATACGTGTCGATAAACCATCGCATGATGGGCGCCGTTAGCGGTTTTGATTTCGCATGCTCTCTGAATGAGGGGAAGCCTTTTAGATAGTGCTCTGTGGCGGGGTAGATCATGATGGTGCCAACCAGTCTTGGCTCACTGATAAGCGTCGCCGCAGTGCACGCGGTCAGATTGCCCCCTGCACTGTCGCCAGCGATAACCACTTTGCCATTGTTGGGCGCCAAGGTATTGAGATTCGCTAGGATCCAATCGGTGGCTGCCTGGCAGTCATCGTGAGCTGCGGGAAAGACATGTTCCGGTGCCAAGCGGTAGTCAATTGACATAATCGTAGATTTGGAAGCCTCCGCCAGCGACCGACAGAACGGATCGTGGGTATCTAGGTTTCCAATGACCCAGCCACCGCCGTGAAAGTAAATAATCAAGGGGCGGTCTGCCTCTCCGTGGTACATCCTTGCGCGTAGTTGATCGACCGCACCGGGAATCAGCAGATTACTGACCTTGAGGTGCGTTGCGACGGGCGAGTCTTGCCAGGCTTTTTTATTGATAATCCGGTAGTAAATCCGGAACAGATAGGCCTTAAGTCGCGACAGGAACGTGTTCATCGGTGTCTATAAAGCGCGCGTCAGGATTTTGAAGGTACCAATTTACACCAGATTCATCTGTGGTTTTAGAAATATTGCCCCGATGTAATAGTAGGTTTAGGTGCGCAAGGGTCTCCCCTGTCGCGAGCCCTAACAACTCTGAACCTATCTCGCGCTTGAAGAGCGCTGGAAAGCAGTCGATGACCCGTTTGGCCTCTTCCAAGTACTCATAAGTGGATTGAAGCCCAACCCGGTGGCCATCGATTATCTGATTGAGACGAATATGAAGCCCGTAAAAGGGGGTTTGATGGGCCGGCAAGACCAGTACATCTGCGGGCAAGATATTGATGAGCCGCGCGGTGGAATCGAGCCACTCTTCCAAGGGATTGCCCTCGGGCTCGGTCGGGAATACCGACACGTTTGGGGTAATGCGAGGTAGCACCTGATCTCCCGATATCAGTATTTTCAGTGCGGGGCAGTATAGACAGGCATGTTCTGGGGAGTGACCGGAGCCAACTATTACTTGCCAATAGCGCCCGCCAATGGTGATCGTCTCGAGGTCAGTAAGGCGTCGATACCGGTGCGGCATGGGCGCGATCATTTTGCCAAAGCCTCCGAAACGTTTTCTGTAGCTTTCAAGTGAGGGCTCATCGAAACCGGCGCCGCGATAAAATTTCAAGCCCTCAGCTGGCGCCTCCTTGCCGGTGTAACTGGTCATGAGTTGACACATGAGAAATTCTTCTCGTGTCATCCAAAGCTCGCAGTCATGCTGCTCGCAAATCCAGCCGGCCAGCCCGACGTGATCGGGGTGCATATGCGTACAGATGACTTGGGTGACGGGCTTACCTTCCAAGAAGCCACCAAATAAGGAGGTCCATATCTCTCTCGACGCTGACGACGCCAGCCCCGTATCCACAACGGTCCAGCCCCCGTCATCCTCGAGAAGCCAGATATTGATGTGGTCGAGGGACATGGGTAGCGGCAGACGTACCCACCAGACGCCCTCGGACACCGCGACGGGTTGGGTTGGTTCAGGCGCCTGTTTCCGACCCCAGGGATAGTGAAGGCCTCGATAGTGTTCATCGTGAACTGTGAGCATAAACCTGCTTACCAAATATACCTCGAGGGTGTAGTGTGCGGCTTGGAGCTTTGTCTTGTCCATCGGTCTACGACATGCATTAGACCGGAGGGCAACGGATCGCAAAACACAAGACCCAGTGAAAGAACCACCCATTAACGCAGAAATGAATCATAACGATACTCCCAAAGCTCGATATTCACCCCCCGAAAGGGAGAGAACCCTGACCGCGCTTAGGGCGTCTGGTGTCGACGTGCTCATCGTAGGGGCAGGAATCAATGGAGCGGTGACATCCGCGGCATTGGCTAGCGCGGGAGCGTCGGTTGCTGTGCTTGATCGCGGTGATATTGCCGGCGGCGTGAGTTCTCACTCGAGTAATCTCGCCTGGGGCGGCATCAAGTATCTTGAGAGCGGTGAACTGCGTCTGGTTAGAAAGCTCTGTCTCTCACGCAATCGTTTGATGGATGCTTACCCCTCGACTGTCCGGGAAATTCGTTTTTTTACCAGCATAAGGCGTGGGTTTCGGTTTTGGGCCGTCTTTGTTTGGCTTGGCGCCCTACTCTACTGGCTGATGGGTAACTGCCGCATGCAAGTACCTCGTTATCTCACGCGATCCCAGATAGAAAGGGAGGCGCCTGAGATTGCGGCGGATGAAGTTGTGGGCGGCTTGGAGTATTCGGATTGTTATCTTTATGACAATGACTCACGCTTCGTTTTCAACTTTATCCGACAGGCGATGGATTCCAGTGCCTTGGTCGCTAACTATGTTGCAGTCGAAAGACTGACTTGGAATGAATCCGCTGCCCGGTGGCAGATTAAGTGTCGCGATCGAGTGTCCAATGAGGCGTTCTCGTTGGAGGTTAAAGCATTGGTCAATTGCGCCGGGCCGGATGCAGATTTGCTTAATGAGTCGAGCGGGATCGTAACGGACCATCACCATGTACTCTCCAAAGGTATTCATTTGATCGTGGACCGGGTTACTGAGCTACGGAAGGTGCTGACTTTTTTCGCCAGTGACGGCCGGCTTTTTTTTGTTATTCCCATGGGACCCAAGACCTGTATTGGAACAACCGACACCCCGGTCAGAAATTCCGGGGTGAGTGTCACCAGCGAAGACAGAGATTTTGTTTTGGCCAATGCAAACGCCATGCTTAATCTTGAGCAGCCGCTTACCACTGACGACATTATTGCCGAGCGGGTAGGTGTACGACCTCTGGCTATAGCGGGAGTACAGCAGACCCAGGATTGGGTGCAGTTGTCGCGCAAGCATGAAATTGAGGTCGATCGAGAACGTTGTTATGTCAGCGTGTTCGGCGGGAAACTCACCGACTGTTTAAATGTAGGCGATGAGATAGTGGTGCGTCTGGAAGCGCTCGGTATTCCCATGAAAGCGTCGCGCCCCGTCTGGTTTGGTGAGCCCGGAGAAACCGAGCGACAGGCTTTTATGCTGCACGCTGCGCAAGTCGAGCTCGATCGTTTGACCGCTGCTCATGTGTCAGAGCCGCTATCCCGTCGGTTTTGGCGGCGCTATGGTAAAGCGGCTTTTGCACTTGTGGATGCCATCAAGGCCGATCCCCGAGAGGCTGAGCTGGTGTTGGCCGAAGCCGAATATACGCGTGCCGAGCTCCGACTCATCGCTGAGCGAGAAATGATTGTTGAGCTAGGCGACTTTATGCGACGACGGTCGAAAATCGAGCAGGTGATCCGCCGCGGTACCTTAATTGCCGACCCTGGCTTGCGGGAAGTTTCCGAGATCCTGTTTGGCGCTCAGGCGGATGCATTGCTTGACGCCTATATCGGCGAAAGCGACTGCTAGCTACCAGTGTGATTGATGGGCGTGGAGTGGCAAAGACAATTAGCAGCCATGAATCGGAGGCGAGTTACTTTTTTTGACCGATTAGCGCTTCACGTAATTTTGGTCGCGAAGTGGACGGAGACAGCCATATACCCGTGAAATCTTCGCCGAAACCCGCCTCTTCGATACTGCCAATATGATCGCCGTTGAACGAGAAGAACGAGCGACCTTCGGGATCGACTAACAGCGAGATGACGTCACCCGGGGTGACATTGGGCCAGAAGCCCTCGAGCACAGTAAGCCAGCTATCATGTTGCTCGGACGCGATCCCCTGGCTCTGCCATTCCTTGCGGGTTTGTTCGACCAGTTTAGTAGATTCGATGTTCCGTAAATAACGGATATCAAGTTGCAGGGGTCGTATGTCTGGTGACCAGTCACCGCCCGGCGTGAGCAGAGTTGATTCGTAAATATCCCAAAAAAGCACCCGCAGAGTAGCGCTGCCCCGGGGCTTGAGCGCTATTTCTGTAGTCGGCTTGGCTGCCTCAGAGCGTGGCGAATCGGAGAGCACATCCGTTTTTGCGTCCAGCCATGGAGCGCTCAGCAACAGTAGTGTGGCAAGTAGTTTAAAGCCCGTCATTTGCCTGTTCCCTTGTCATCCCCTTGGTCAACCAATACAGGGAGGGCAGCAGAAAAAACCAGACGGTAACGAGGGTAATCGCTGTGGCGGCGCTCCCGAGAGGCAGGTCGACGGCGCCCATTTTGGCGCCCGCGCCGTAGTTCAGTGGTACCGCGACAGCCCCAATCAGAGCGGCAATCCATAGCCTGCGCCCAAATACAGCCAGCGCTCGGTGAAGTGTTGTCGAAAAGGCAAACCAAAGTGCAATCAGCCACGCAGGAATGAATGCATCGCCGAAATCAAACACACCAGCGGCAGTGAGCACCGAGTCCGCGAGAATACCCAGGCCAGCAACCGGCGCAATCCGTTTAAGTTCGTCTACGACTGAGGGAACCAGCAACAAGTGGAGAGTAAACATCAGAGCGATGGCGGGGAGCCAGGGGTCCCGACCGAGAACACAGGCAAACCAGGTCAACTGAAACCATAATCCATTGAACCAAGGCTTATCTACAAGGCCTTGGGCTTGCCAGTCACTGAGGGTTTGCTTGAAGGTCATCACGGCGTTAGTACGCCGAGGGTGATCTCCCAGATTAGCTGACGCTGTAATGGGCGGCAGTCTTGTCGAGGGCGATTACCAGTTTCTCTACCAATGTATCGATCTCTTCCAACGTGGTGACGAAGGGCGGAGACATGATCATGGCATCCCCGGTTTGTCGGACCATCAAACCGTCACCAATTGCTTGATCGCGACAAAAAACAGCACCGCCAGACTCGGGCGCCAGACGTTCACGGCTCGACTTGTCTTTAACCAGCTCGACCGCTGCAACGAGACCTTTAGCGCGCACCTGACCCACTACCGAATGATCCGAAAGTGCTTCAAGCTTGCGATGAAAATGGGGTACGACTTTTTCCCAAGTAACCGGCAGGATATCGGTATTCTCATAGATGGCGAGCGTAGCGAGGCCGGCGGCGCATGAGGCGGGGTGGCCTGAGTAGGTCAAGCCGTGGGCAAATTCACCTCCTCCTGACAGCAGCACATCTGCCACTTTGTCCCCTACAAGGGAGCCTCCCAGCGGCATGTAGCCGTTAGTGACTGCTTTGGCAAAAGTGATCAGGTCCGGTTGCGTGCCGTAAGTTTCGCAGCCAAACCATTCGCCGGTGCGACCAAACCCGCAGATAACCTCATCCGAGATGAACAAAATATCCCGCTCTTCCAGAATGCGTTTCACTTCGGGCCAGTAACTCTCGGGAGGCACGATGACGCCGCCCGCGCCTTGAATGGGCTCGGCGATAAACGCGGCGACCTTGTCCTCGCCGAGCTCGTCGATTTTTTCGGCCAGCTCCTGTGCTGCTTTGATACCAAACGCCTGCTCATCCATATCCCCACCGAGTTCAAACCAGTGGGGTTGATTGATGTGGTGAATGTAGGTGAGCCCCATAGTTTGTTTGTGCATGGCCGACATGCCGCCAAGGGATCCAGCGGCAATAGTGGATCCGTGATAGGCGTTCTTGCGGCTAATGATGAGCTTCTTGTCGGGCTTGCCCAGAAGATCGAAGTAGCGATGAACGAGTTTGATTTGAGTGTCGTTCGCCTCTGATCCTGAGTTGGTGAAGAACACATGATTAAACCCCGCGGGGCTGATCCTGCAGAGTGCGCTTGCCAGCTCTACCGCGGGTTGATTCGAGCATTTAAAAAAATTGTTATAAAACGGCAGCTCGTTTAGTTGCGCCGCGACAGCTTCCTTGATGCTGTCTTGGCTATAACCCAAATTGCAGCACCACAGACCCGACATACCGTCCTGAATCTTGTTGCCGTCCGAGTCGAAGATATAGACGTGCTCAGCGCGACTGATAATTCGGCCACCTTGATGCGCGTAATCCTGAAAATCAGTAAATGGATGTAGGTGGTGTGCCCTATCCAGATTTTTAAGGGTTGCTGTGTCCAGTCTCGACGTCACAGGTGTTTCTCCCAAAAAGTTCCGTTGTTGCGCCATGCTGCCTTGACTCTGCGACTCTATTTGGTCGCGCTGTGGGCCCGGCGCCTGATTAATATGAATATCCTGACACAGGCGGGTGCTTGAGGCATTACCCCTTTCTGGGTGGACTTTCTGCTCACGGTTTCACATGCCGATAGCTTCGTAAACTGAAAAGTTTATGTCTTAAATTCGATTGCGGAGCCACCATTTGATCTCACAGGACCGACTCTGTCGCTTCTGAGATGAACACAGTGAAAGCCCTTGACCTCATGGCTCCTGACGGGTGTGCTGTGTTATTCGGGAGGTGCTGGCTTTCAGCGTGCGCTGCGGCCTTGATGACTGACAAAAGATGATCCATAAAAAAAGCCGGCATATGCCGGCTTTTTTGTGTCGTCCAAGCACTGAGGTCTAGTTACCCCAGTTCATCCCCAGCATGACACCAAAGGTACGTGGCCGCATGGGTCCGAAGAAGTGTGACGGGATAATACCCCCGTTGGCGTTGTAGCCATCCCAGGTAAATTCGTCGAACACGTTTTCTGCATAGGCACTGACGTACCACGTGTCAGTCTCATAACCCACGCGGAGATTGGCAACGGTGTAAGCGCTGATGTAGCCCTCGGGATTAGCCTCCCAACCGCCGCCACGCTCGTCTTCGTAGGAGAACTCGAAGGCGCCCGTGATCGCGCCATTACCCATAGGGAAATTGGCATCAAGTCGCCCTGCCGCGGTGATTTCGGGGGCCCAGAACAGAGGGCTTCCCTCGCATCCATTGGCATCTTCAAGACCGCAAATGTTCTGGATGCCAGTCGCTTCAGTATCGAGATAACCCGCTGACAGGTAGAGGGTAAAGTTGTCGCTGAGTGCGATAGTCGTTGCCGCCTCCACTCCATAGCCTTCGGTCTCACCTACGTTGAGCACACGGGCTGCAAAAGCGCCTGTCTCCTCGACGTCGACATAGTTGATGACCTGCATATCTTCGTAGTCGTACATGAAGAAAGTGATATCAAAATTACCTCGACCATCTAAATAGGTGGTCTTCATCCCGATCTCATAGGAGTCTACGGTCTCGGGATCGAACTTACCGGGTAGGTAGCCATCCCCCTGACGTATACCAGTTTCGTAGGCGGGCACTCCACCGTTGGCGTCCTCAATCCAGAAGCTTCCATAGCCTCCGGACTTGAAGCCTTGGGTGTAACTCGCGAAAAACAATGCTTCACCCATGGTGTAGGTCGTGCCCACCCGCAGTGTCAGATCATCCCAGCTGTCTGAGTCCTCGATGAACTCCGCCGTGGCAAAACCGTAAGTGAAGTAAGGTCCTAAATAGCTTTCAGGCTCTGGGACCAGCACCGCGAAGTCTTTTTCGTCCTCGGTGTAGCGTAGACCCAGCTCGACATTCCAGTTCTCGGTGATGTCGAAGTCGGTGTTCACGTAGGCTGCCCAACCCGTGTACTTGCCCTTGATCTGAGAGGTCTCTGTCAGCGTGCCGTCTGAGGACGGGTAAAAATCTTCGTAGTAATCGCTACACGTGTTGTAAAAATCATAGCCGTAGTAAGAGGCATAGGGATTTAAATAGTACTGGCACATGAGGTCCTCAGAGCCAATAGCGACGAAGCCCGCATCCAGATCCTCCTGGTAGTAGCTTCCACCGACATACCATCCGAGAGGGCCGTCGTTGTTTGATGTCAGGCGGAACTCTTGCTGGAAATACTCGCCACTCTGATTGAACTGGAAGTTATTAATATTCAGCGATGTACCATCGTAATCCTCTGAATAGTAGTAGTCGTGGTCTTTATAACCCGTATTTGAGTTAAGCGTTGCAAAGCCCAAGTCATACTCAATAAACACACCTATCGTCAGCAGATCACCGATGTCAGCGTCACCGCCTTCGAGGTCAGAGTCGATTTGTTGGTTGTTCCCGTTGATGGTTGTGTCATCAACAATGTAGCCATCCAGGGCATCCCAGATGTCGCCTTTATCGATGGCGCGGTACATTGAACCGGATTGCTTTCGGTCTTCCCAGTCGACAACAGTGTCGATGGATAGTGCGTCTGATTCGTATCGCGTCGACCATCGAATCGCTTTCTTGCTGTGGTCGATTTCATCTCGGCCCGAGAATACGTTTTTGGCGAAACCTTCCTCGTGCGAGCTGTAGCCCGCCAAACGCATCGCAAAACTGTCGTTGATAGGAATGTTTACCGCACCCTCGAATACTGCGTGCTCGCGCTGTCCAAAGTCGAAATCGATAAACGCATCGTTCGAGCCGATTTCAGCTTTGCGTGTGTGCACACTGAAGGCACCGCCGATCGAATTACGACCAAACAGGAAACCTTGAGGGCCTCGCAAGATCTCAGCGCGCTCAACATCGAACAGGCTCGTTACGGCTGATCCGTTTCGCCCCTCGTAGAGATCGTTTTTGAAAAAAGCCGACGATGGG